>DATFQH010000354.1:0-14347 GCA_035264385.1 Pedobacter sp. | reverse complement strand
GTTGATAATTGCATCCTCACTAAAGTTCTTGATGGCCTGAGTTGTAACCCCTAAAACCTTTGCGATTTTACCAAGTGTTTCTTCTTCCACGCTCTCGCTTTGCTCGATCTTGAAAATCGTCCGTGGGAGAGCTGTCAAGGGAACGTGGCATAATGGCCAATGCGGGCAGGATAAGAGCGTTTATGCCGCAAGTCCCTTTACTGCTTTTCCTTCTGAGGCTATCTTTGTGGCTGCAACATATGATCAACCTTGCCTACAGCAGAAAGTGACTGAAGAACGAAATTACCCCTCTTGTAAAACCCAAACAAAAAACTAACTTTATCGTAAAGGAACGTTCTTTATAAAGCTGAAAGTTGCTACCAGCAAATCCGGTGAACTGTAAAAAAGTTGCGTTAGGGTGTTTGATTACGGGGCAAGGTTCTATGATCCGGTGATTGGTAGGTGGAATGTGGTGTATCCTAAAGCCGAAGAGATGCGAAGGTTCTCTCCTTACGTTTATGTATACAATAATCCGATAAAATTTATTGATCCGAACGGGATGAAAGGAACGGATATTTTAGAAATGGAAAATCTGATGGGATGTGCCAAACTTTTAAGAGCGGTAAGATAAAATCTATTTCTTACTACAAGGATGGCAAAGAGGTAGGTGAATGGTTCACTTACGATGAGAGTGGAAATGTTGTAAAAAAAATGCAGTATTGATCTTCGATTTGCATTTACGTCTGGTAATTAACTTTATAAAAGCAATCATTCTTATCGCAGGGGTGCTTATCTGATACAGTCGCTACTACACAAAAATTCTATATGAATAAAACTAGATTTATTTCGTTTATAATAAGCACTATTTACGTGCTTTTAGGGACCATTGTTGTTATGGTGAGTTTTCCAAAATACGAAATGATGGGGTTTGATTATAATCATCCTTTGTGGACGCCTCTCATGGTAATAACCTTCCCTGTAAATGTATTATCGTTTGGCTTGGTAATGGTTGATAATTCGATTATGTCAATTGTGATATTGCAAACAATTGTGCTTTGTGTGTTTTGGTTTGTTTTGTACAAAATATTAATCAGGAAGTCGAGAAGATAAAGCAAATTACTTTACATCATACTGATGTTCTATAATTATTCCGATAAAGTTAATAAAATGGATCCGACTCGAGCTTATTCGTGGGCAGAGGTTACGCGTACAAATGGGCGTGTTAGTGCAAAAACTATAGAGCTTTTTTTGGTGTCGGCTTACGTTGCTGCTCATAAAACAATGCCTCCAAAACAATATTTACCGCTACCAAAATAATAAGAATATATATGATTAAAAGAAGACTTTACATCCAGGTAATTTACCAAGCTGAAATAGATGATTCAGAATTTAAATATTATGCTGCCTTGGCTAGTAATCTTCTTACTTTTCACCTACCAAAGCTAAATGTAAAAAAAACTAGAAAAATCCTCATTGAGTTTGCCGACACTAAAGGTGCTTTTTTCATATTCCCACAGGGTCAGGAGGAATCAATGTATACAGTTTGCGAGACATTTCAATTTGCGGATTTCTTTTTGTTAGATTATTATGGAAGAATGAATTTTATTATTAGAAAATCGGTAGAATGTTTGAAGAAACTATTTGAAAAATTGCACCTTGCTACTGATATCGTAATATTTGGAGAACAGGAGATTTATAGAAATAACTTTAGGTTAGATTTAGAGTTGTGTGGGGGATTAAAGATAAATAAGAGGCGAACGATAAAAGCTGTTGTGAACGCTGAACATTTTTTAAAGTATACATTATTGCAAATAGTTTTTTTCACCGCTAATAATGAAGAATTTAACAGAGTTTCTTTATTTAAAACCTCGCCATCTCATGTAATATATAATCAATTATTAGATTCTGCTAAATGGTTAAATGACGAGGTTTTTCGAGTTGCTAATGTTTCAGAGGAATTTGCCGTGGAGGTAAGAGCCGATGGAAAATGTCGTATGATCTATAACCCAAAGATGAGAGAGGTTCAAGATATCCAGGAGGAAATCAAATTTCTTACTGAAGAATTTTTTGTCTCTTAATGTGTATATTACAATGAACTTTTGGCGAAATACCCATCCTACGCGGAATATCAGAGTATTTGCTTAAATTTGTTTTCAAAAGAGTGAAGGATGAAAATAATATTAGACATTCGAGATGAGAAGGCCTCCTTCATTATGGAGGTATTAAAAAACTTCAAAGATATTAAAGAAGCTAAACTATTAACTAGCTATAAAGCAGAGGTGCTAGAGGGTTTGCAAGATGCAATTCAGGAAGTTCGGCAAATTAAGCAGGGCAAATTGAAAGGTGTTGCAGCTATCGACCTGCTAAATGAGCTTTGAGATTATTGCCACTCCACGTTTTAGCAAGGATATAAAGAAGCTTGCAAAAAAGTATACCTCTCTAAGAACAGAATTTTCAAAGCTGTTGGATGGCCTTGCATCAAATCCCAAGCAAGGTACATCGCTTGGAAATGAATGTTATAAAATTCGACTGGCAATCGCCTCTAAAGGAAAAGGGAAAAGCGGAGGTGCGAGAATAATTACTAATATTGTGATAAGCGATGGAATTGTTTATCTCCTCACTATCTATGATAAATCTGAAAAAGAAAACGTATCGGATAAGGAACTTAAGGAACTGTTAGCGCAATTGGCTGATGAATAATTAGGGGAAGCTAAAACTGTTAGATTACGGGGCAAGGTTCTATGACCCGGTGATTGCAAGGTGGCATGTGATTGATCCGATGGCGGAGAAAGGCAGAAGATGGTCACCATATACATATGCATTTAATAACCCGACGAGATTTACAGATCCTGATGGTATGTGGCCAGACGATGGCTATGGCCCGGGAGATGACGAATTGATTGGTGTTCAAACCGGAATGGCTATAGGGGGTGCAAGAACCAGATCTTTTATCAAATAATGGATTACAAATCCCCGGAAATATCACAGTAAGACTCCGCTTTATTAGATACATAGCATTTCTTTCTGGTTGAATAGTCTCATAGCAGCTCATATATTTTACGGCACTTTGAACATTTGTAACGCATACGGTTCTTAAACACATATGCCTTTTCATGTTATTTTAGATGATCTAATCTAGAAAAAGATTGTTACCCCGAAGCCCTTCAGATAATGATAGGCTTCGGGTTTGTTTACCTCAACACCGTCAAGCTCCCCTTCAAGGGCTTAGCAGTACTACTACTCTGGATCACATAGTAATACACCCCACTCTGGACATCCGCACCCCGATACCTGCCATCCCATGATGGTTTTGAACCTTGGCTCTGAAAGATCAAAACACCGTACCGGTTGTAGATGGTGATACTTGCCTTCGTATCATCCTCCAGCCCGGCCACCAGCCATACATCATTGGCGCCATCTCCATTGGGGCTAAAGGCATTTGGTATGCTGATCTCTTTACACCAGGGGATAACTTTGTATAGTACTTTTGCCTGACAGCCATTTTGATCTTCAACCGTCAATTGATAGTCGCCGGATTTTGAAATGGTAAGGGTATTATCCGAACCCTTTGAGCCGTTCCAGGTGTAGTACAAATAGCCTGGTTCAGCCCTTAAAATCAGCTGATCGCCTGATATGGTACAGATTTTAGACTGCAATGGCTGGGGCAGGATTATTTGATCATTTATCGATAAAGAAACCTGATCACTAGTGGTAGCGCATCCAAATTCTGAAGTTACCTCAACGAAATAATCGCCGCTTTCAGTAACAGTAATCGAAGATGTAGTCGCGCCGGTATTCCATTTATATTGTGCGCCAGCAATTATCTGGGTGCTTAAAGATGCGGATGCTCCATAACAAAGGCTATTAGCCGGGTTTTTGGTAACCGAAACCACAGGAAATGGGTGCATCTGCAGGTTGTATAATGTGGAACTTTTGTGGCATCCGTTGGCGTTTTCAACCATTACCTCATAACTTCCATCTTCGGTAGCGATAATTTCATCTTTATTGAGAAAGGCCATGATTTCGACTCCGTTTTTATACCAGTGTGTTTTATAAATTAAAGTATTATCGATGCGCAGTGATGCGGTTTCCCCAAAACAGTAGCTGGGTTTGTTGCCTGCTATCACTGGAGTTTGAATGATCTCTATGCGGATGTTTACTTTATTGGAGGCAATAAAGTTTCCTGCACAATTGCTTACTTCTACATGATAGCTGCCTTGGGCATCGGCAGTAAAATTATGATCGGTAGCGTTTTGAATTTCTGTGTCGTCTTTAAACCATTTATAGACATATCCTGCTTGCTCAACTGTTGAGAGTTCTTTGCTTCCACCTTCACATAATTCTATTTCAACAGGATAGTTGAAGGTAATCTGGGGCAGGGCTTGTGCTTCGATCGTAAAAGTTTGCGAGCGCATCCTAATGCCTTCACACTGCATGAAGAGTTCGGCCCGATAGCTTCCTTCTTCGGACAGTTCTACTGTGCGTTGTCCGGTCCACTGCGGAATTTCGATTCCGTCTTTGGTCCATTGAATCAGGACGGTACCCATCATTCCAATTGTCAAATTTGAATTGATTTCTACGCTTTCGTTTCCACATAAATTAAAAGTCAGCTCATTGTTCAAATCGGTGTCTGGCGCCCGGTTGTAGCGAAAGGTTGTCAGTATCCTTTCCTGATAAGTTGTGCCATCGAGCTCCGGATATATTTTTCTGATTCCATCTTCAGTAGCCAGCCAGATTTCTTTTTCGCAAATTGATGCTGGATCGTACAGTGGCCTGGTTCCCGGGGCTGCGTAGTTTTTGTAATCAATAGCAAAATTTTTTATAACATTTTCCGATAGCCCTGACAGCCGGGTAAAGCCAATATCATCAACGTCGGTTTGTTTTACGCCATCCCGGACAGGGGCTTTAGTGTAATACAAGCCATTATCTGAAGCAGCAATTACAAATTTCAATTCTGACACCGCTGCAAGGAAATGCAATTCCTCGATGGCATTGACAGACTGGTTGTTGATCGGGTTTCTTATCGGGAAGCTATTGTCACAATTACCCCAGGAGCGAATGTACAGGCCGCTGTTGGTACCCCAATATTGATAAATGTCGTTAACACTTATTGGGTCACCAGGATCATAATTGAACAATGAACAATTGATATCGCCATAGGTGGCGTGTTGAGGTACGCCGGCAACATAGACGGCTTGGCGAATTTGCTGGGCTATGCTTTGACCCGTGGGCCATCCGCACCTGTCGTTAATACTGAAGTTTCCCCTGAACTCGACGCCTTTGATACCGGATTTTGTAATGTTGAAACCCTTGACATCAAAGTTGGGCTGGTTGTATATATCGTATTGTGTAATGTTATTTTCATCCCTTAGAACCATATAAAGGTATTTATTGGTTGCTATCGCCAGCCTATCCATAGCGAAGTGTGCCTGGCTAGTTTGTAATTGTTTCATCCCATCCAGCATGACAGTAATCCCATTGATAGTGGTGATTTCCGGATCTATTAAGGGCAGGATCGTTTTGACCCCGTTCTTTACCTGGATCAGCTTTTTAGGTTTTACGGAAAAATATATCTCCTGTTCTCCATATCCTGAAAGGTCATCTACCATTTCGTTGATGGTTTGCGGGTATAGGCTGAAATCAGCAGCTGTAGTACTTTTATAATATACTTTCCCGTCTGATGTTAGCGCCCATACGGTATGATCATCGTAGGTGATCGTGACTTTTTTAATAGCTCTTCCCTGTAAAAACGACTCTCCAATTCGCAAGCTTAGTTGGGCATGGACTGACGGGATCCACAACAGAACTGGAAGTATGATCAGTAAGAAATAAGTTGAGCGTAACATTGATGTTCTTGCACTAAAATAATTCAATTCTTTGAATATTTCGTTGACTATAAACACCAAATGACAATTAAAAATCTGTTCCACATTCAAGGTTTAGGAATATTGAGTGTAGAAATAGCACACTCCCGGCCTAACTTTAATGGGTGCTTATGGAATAGGTATCCGAATTCGGTGCGATAATCTTGTTTTTTACACTTGCAGCGTGTGATCTAAATTATTTTCAGAAAAATGCGGGAGTGCGGATTAGCCACACTGCTGAGTTTTAATTTGTGTGTCGGAAAACCGATACAACTTGGCGATGAAAATAAAATTACTATTAAAGTGGATTGCAGGATTGGTCATTTTGCTAACTGCGAATCAGACGAGTGGTTATAGCCAGAATCTACTTGATTTAAGTGGCTGGACAACTGGCACGGGATCTACCGGAGTATTTGTTAGAAGTGGCAGTAATGAGGAAAATAGTCGTAGCTGGGGTATAGGGCCAGATGGGGAAAGTGCCATTTTATGGACAGCAATACCTTCAGGAGATGCGAATGCTGATGGAGGTTGGACGACTCAGACCTTTCCAATTGTTCATACCAGTATGTACAGATTTACTGCCTGGGTGAAAAAAACCCATTCCAATGGTGGCGCAACTTATATAGGGTGTGGACCGGCTTTGAATCTTAGTGGTACTACCGTTAGTAATGCATATTTCTGGTATGGTGATATGCCTGAATTGAATAAATGGTATCTGATGGTAGGCTATGTACATGCAAGTGATGACGCTTCGACTATAAATTATGGCGGTCTGTATGATGGAGTGACTGGAGCCAAAGTCGTTAGCTTTACTGATTTTAAATTTGCGACAACAACAGTAAATACTGCTCATAGAACTTTCCTTTTCTACGATCCTGAGGTTAATGACCGCCAGTACATGTATGCGCCGCGCGTTGATCTGGTTAATGGCAATGAGCCCTCTCTTGCCGCTCTGTTGGGTATTCAATCTTCATCTTCAAACCCAGCTTACTTTGCCGGAAAAGTGGGGATTAAAACAACAAATCCAGGCGCATTCGATCTGGCGGTAAATGGAAAAATAAGAGCGAGAGAAGTCAAGGTCGATGCTGACGTTTGGCCGGACTATGTTTTCGCAAAGGGTTATGAACTGCCGTCACTTAAGAAAACAGAAGAACACATTATGAAAAAGGGTCATCTGCCTGGAATTCCTTCAGCAGCAGAGGCTCAAGCCAATGGTGTTGAGCTGGGAGATATGAATAAACGGCTACTGAAAAAGATTGAGGAATTGACCTTGCATCTTATAAGACAGCAAAAAGAGATTACGGAATTGAAGAGAGAATTCAAAGCATCACAAATCAAATAACGCCTATGAAAACCATATTGATCTTTTTAAGCATTTTTACAGGTGGCTATTGCTTCGGGCAGGATGCCAATATTCTAATATCAATGGCTTCCCCTGCCTACGGAGTTAAGATAAAAAATAGCTTTCCGACCGGAACCGGCGGCTTCGCACGGGCATTTATGTTGAGTAACCAAAATGCATCGACTGATTTTATTGGTCTGGGTGTCTACGGAACTTATACTGGCGGAGTCTCTGTCATGGATTACGGTTACATAGGTTCGTCAAATTCGAATACTTTTTTATCATTTAAATCGAATGGGAATGTTGGTGTAGGTACCAATGCGCCAACTGAGAAGCTTTCTGTGAAAGGCAAGATCAGGGCACAGGAAATTAAGGTGGAACTTACAGGTTGGGCGGATTTTGTATTTGCCAAAGATTACAAACTTCCGCCCCTTCAGGAAACCGAAAATCATATTAAACAGAAAGGGCATTTACCAGGAATTCCATCTGCTGCGGAAGTGCAGGCTAATGGTGTCGAACTGGGCGATATGAACAAGAAACTGCTTCAGAAAATTGAGGAACTAACCTTGTATTTGATTGAACAAAAGAAGCAGAGCGATCTGCAGAAAACGCAAATCGAAAAATTAAATGAAAAAGTAGAGCTCCTTCAAAAGAAACATTAATAATCTAATAACCATTGTTATGAAAAAATACTTTGTAGTACTCTCCTTGTTGGCTTTCACATCTACATGTTTTGCACAGACAAACATATTTCCAACAACGGGAAAAGTAGGGGTTGGAACACTAACACCAACTTCCCAGATTCACGGGTTAATGCCGTCTGTCAGCGGCTCCGAAAAGTTGTTGAAACTCCAAATATCTGATGCTGCTAACGACTATTTCGAAATCGCCAATATGACAAATGGAAGCAGCACTTTTGTGCCATCCCTAAAAGGGAATGTAACCTCGATCAATAACAGCGCTCTGTTCCTTGTAGGCGAAACAGACAATACTAATGATAATGGTACAACACCTTTAATGGTGTTTTCGTCAAGATATGCTAGTGCAGTGGTAGCAAACAGGCCCTTATTCGGCTGGACGAATTATAACATAAGACATATGACAATGCTTGCCAATGGTAATCTAGGGTTGGGTATCGAAAATCCTGCAGAAAAACTGGCGGTAAAAGGCAAAATTAGGGCACAGGAAATCAAGGTAGAACTTACAGGCTGGGCTGATTTTGTATTTGCCAAAGATTACAAACTTCCAACGCTTCAGGAAACAGAAAATCATATTAGAGAGAAAGGTCATTTACCAGGAATTCCATCGGCGGCTGAAGTGCAGGCTAACGGGGTCGAATTGGGCGATATGAACAAGAAGCTGCTTCAAAAGATTGAGGAACTGACACTGCATATGATAGAGATGAAGAAAGAGATTACGGAACTGAAAGCAAAATTCAAGAAATGAAAAGAATAATATTCATTATATGTGTGATTTCTACACTATCCATTGATAGCGTTTTTGCTCAACAGACTGTAACGGTAGCTACCGGGGGAATCGGCTGGAAAAGAGTTGCCGTGGTATTGGCTAATGGGGGAAGAAGTTTCGGCAGGCTTAGCATATTTACTACAGGTGGTGATCATACTCCGGTAATGACGACAATTAATTGGTATCATGATTGGAACATCAACGGTGGCATTTCCATTCAAACCGACTCGAAGGCTTCGGGGTACTGGAGCCAGTTTCGGCTTACGGATGACGGGACGAATGCCTATATAGAAGTCAACTTCGCAGTTGATGTTTCTGCGTTGGCCGTGATGTTAGATGAATACAGCTGGCGGGCCGCAACGGTATACACCGGAACGCTGCCTGATGGGGGTGGTACTGTAAGGGCCGTTGCAGATCGGGGCAGATTCAATATTGAAAATCTATTTGTTGTGGGTCATGACGGAAATGTGGGAATCGGGACTCCAAGTTCAACTTCAAAGTTATCAGTAAACGGGCAGATCAGGGCGAAAGAAATAAAGGTAGAAGCTTTGAACTGGCCAGATTATGTATTTGCGAAGGGCTATCAACTGTCTTCGCTTCAGGAAACCGAAAAGCATATCAAAGAGAAAGGTCATTTACCCGGAATTCCATCTGCCGCGGAAGTGGAAACTAATGGTGTCGATTTGGGTGACATGAACAAGAAACTGCTGAAGAAAATTGAGGAGCTGACGCTTCATTTGATTGAGATGAAAAAAACCATGTCTAAACAATCGGATTTGCTCTCGGCTCAACAAAAGCAAATCAACAAAATGAAACAAATCAACTGATGGAAAAAATAAAACTTGTTTTATTGTTCTGTATGCTCTCATCCCCTTTTGGAGCCGTGGCACAGAATGTTATCGACTGGACGGGCAGGAGTAGCGTATTTACTAATGGGGTATCTGATTTGGTTTCTTTTATTGATTTAGGAGAGGTCCCTTTTTGGGGGTTTCTTGAGGTTTCATTAACTGACTCATACAGTAATGCCAATACCGCAGGCCTTTATCGAAAAACCTTTAATCTTGGAACCACTGTCACCACCTTTTCTTCAAATACCTCGCAGGTTTCAGAAGCGATCGGCCCTGTTTGCGCACAGTGGAAACTCGGCGAATTTCAAAGGGATGCTAATAATCATCTGGTTGTGCCGATCTATCATTTAAATGCGCTTGGGAACAGAATCACTGTTAATATTAAAGGGATTTCTCTTGGGGTTATCAATACAGCGGATTTTTTAATCACCACTGCGCAGGTTATTGTCAATAATGAGACGAGGGATTATCCTTTTTCCCGGGAAAAAATGGCTATAGGCACCTCGAAACATGACGCGGATGCATATTTGACTGTGGGTGGAAATATAAATGCCCGAGAGCTAAAAATCAAGGTGGATGCGGGTGCTGATTTCGTATTTGACAATGATTATGCATTGCCTGAATTAGCACACATAGAGGAGTATATAAATCTGAATAAACATTTACCCGATATTCCTTCGGCAAATGCTATGAGGCAGAATGGTCTTGCAGTCGGTGGTTTTCAGATCAAACTACTTCAGAAAATAGAGGAGCTGACGCTTCATTTGATCAGGCAGCAGAAGGAGATGGAGATGTTGAAGAAACTGGTCACTGGTAAAAATTAAAGTATTATAAAAAGTGAATAATCATGAAAGCTAAATTATTTATTATTTCTTGTCTGATCTTTTTTGGATTGGGCTTTAAGGTCAGGGGACAGGTGAGTTTCAACAAATGGATCAGTGGTCCAATCGGGAGTTCTCCTAAATTATCCGGTTTGGGAATAGGGAGTGCAAAGGTGGATGAAGTGCAGCGAAGCACCGGAACTGTAAACATTAACATTCCCTTATATGAAATAAAAGCACATGACATCTCGGTTCCCATTTCTATCAGTTACAGTGCACTGGGCCTAAAAATGGGTCAGGAAGCCGGGCCTGTGGGTATGGGTTGGGAGTTGAATGCTGGCGGTAAGTTAAACAGGCAGATTAATGGGTTGGACGATGAGACCACCACTTCGTCAATAAAATCTTCTACATGGTTTCAGCTGAATCCGAATACCAACCCCAGTGACCGCACCACGTTCATGAACATAGCTCAAGGTGAGACTGATTATGCCTATGATATTTATTCCTATTCTGTTCCTGGCGCTTCTGGTAAAGTGGCGAGAAATGGATTGACCTTTCCATATGATCCGGGTACAAAATTTGACTACTACAGTAGTAAAATAACGACAGAAAATGGACTTGTCCATGCTTTTGAATTAGGAGATATTTTACTTGTCAATAGAAAGAAATCATATAAGAGGAAGACTGATGGAACATACAACATGGAAGAGATTCCACCAGGGTTGCAGTGGGTGCAGGATATCAAAGAACAAAAAACTGACCACAATCTTTCTTCAATTACTTCTCCCAGAACGAAAGAAGTTGTAGAGTTTCAATATGAGACAATTGAGTCGGCGGGACCCATGTCCGGAATAATCGGCAGAACCAAACTTACGACGACAGAGCAACTCGGTTTGACCCGCAAGTTGATCCGGATGTCTTCTGGTGGGTGGAGCGATTTACATGGGGAGTATTATTTTCTAAGTGAACCCATTGTTAACCAGACAAAGATTGATATCGTAAAGCACCGGAGAATAAAGAACATTTTATTCGCAACGGGAAAAGTTGAGTTTATATACCGTGACACCGCTCTCCTCGGTAGAGACGTGATGACACATATCAAGATTTATCAAAAGTCGAATGGTGGTTATAAACAATTAAAACAGTATCGATTCAATTACGATGCTGATGAGCGATTTGGCCACTATTTAAAAGACGTCATTGTATTGAACGCAGACAGCGTAAATGCAGGAGTTTGGAAATTTAACTATAATGGTTCTGCAGGTAACGGACAGGTAGGAAAAAGATTGGTGATTCCGAATATACAGAGTAACGCGCAGGACCGTTGGGGATTTTTTAATGGTAAATTAACCAATAATACTTTGCTCGAAAAGCCAAGCGAGATCATGGGATTAAATGACCGCCCTACGTACCGGTCGTGCCTGGATCTTCCGGGAAGTGCTTCGGCTTTTTTTAGAGCCAGCCGTACCGAAAGCATTAAATATTACTCCACTGGCAATATACCAGTGGAAGTAAACTTCGCGGATAGGAGTACGCAGTTTTCGAGCATGGTAGCAGGAACGATAAGTAAGTTAACTACTCCGACCGGAGAGACAATCACTTACGAATACGAACCTCACAAGTTTTATGTTCCAGGTGCGAATGCTGTTTTTTCAAAAACGCATGAGGGTGGAGGAATCAGGGTAAAAAGCATAACTCGCAGAGATCCTATGTTGTATGGACTTAAAGAGCTCTCGAATCGAACGTTCACTTATGGTATTGGCACCTATAATTCTCAATCAGCCACAGAGAATGGCAATGGATTGGTGAATATTCCAGGCATGGTGACCAGTATTAAACAGTACTATGAACACAACGGAAGTGGAGAGTTTTATGAGAACTTGATGACCTATTCACATCCTGTTAATGACCTCACGCTTTATGCCGGAAGTTACGCGCATTATCCTTCGGTGGTTGAGAGCACGTATAAGGGATTATATGTCAATCATCAGACTGTGTACTATTTCTCTTCCAGCCCACCGATGAGCAAATGGACAAATATGCCTATCGGTACGAAATATGACCAGGGCTTTCCTGATAAGGACTTTAATTTTGGTATCAAATACCATACAATTGAAGGACAGCCGACATATGTTGTTGAATACAATGGTACGCGTTCGGGAAATACAATTGTGAGTGTGACAAACAATCAATTTACAAGATATGCCGCGCCTGCAATTGCTTCAAAATTACTTTATTCCTTTTATGGAGGAGTAAATAGCACTAAAATTTCAACATCATCTACTTTTATGATGATTTGTGTAGCGGATTCGCCCGACGGCATGCAGTATAATTGTACGCAGATAGGGACTGTGGCAAATATGGATCCGCTCGGCTATCATACGTTCGGGCCTGAGCCTCCCCAAGGTTGGTACGAGGGAAAATACCACGGCGCGGTTGTCGAGTATTCGGAGTATTCGGATGTCTATAAATTAACTAAGACAACAAATACTACTTACAACACAATTTATGTTGACCCCTTCCTTACCGTTGATGAAACTTTGTACGATAATGTTTTACACATGCAGCCAACTCAGTTCATTAAAACAGCTTCTGAAGGAAGCGCAAAGATAAAACGAGTAAAATACGCTTATGACTTCCTTTCGAATCAAATACCGGGTGTTGATCTTCTGCGGGGCAAAAATATCATGAACGAGCCTGTCGAGGAACTGGAGATGTTTAATCCCTCGGCACCATATATTATGCATGGGAGGAAAAAAACATTTAAGACCATTAATGGTCTTATACTTAATGACAGTACCTATTACTTGAATACCCAGGGTAAAACGGTAGCGCTGACCAACTATAGCCCGAATAGTACCCTTTTTGAGCCGCAACAGAGTATAGACAATTATGATGAGATGGGGAATCCTGTTTTTGGATCACGCACCAAAGATTCGAAAACTGCTGTAATCTGGGGTTATAATCAACAATATCCAGTTGCTGAAATAATGAATGCCGGTAACTTAAATGAGGTAGCTTACACTGATTTTCAAAGTGATAACAGGCCAGAATGGAAAGGAAACTGGTCTTATACCGGCGTTCCTGTACTTGATCAGTCTTCGCCATCTAAAGATCTGGTATATACGCTTTCGAGTGGCAACATTACTAAGACCCTACCAGCGGGTAAAAAATTTGTACTGGCTTATTGGTATAAAAATGGGTCTGTTGTTACAGTAACAGGTGGCACGGTAGGTGCCGAAGTGATTAAGAACCGGTCTGGCAGTTGGCTTTTTGCAGAACGTACAGTTACCTCGGGGACGTCGGTTGCTATATCAGGGACTGGTTATATTGATGAACTCCGTTTGTGCCCGTACGAATCCATGATGAAGACTTTTACTTATAGCCCCGGAATCGGAGTTACAAAATCACAGGATGAGAAAGGAAATTTCGCGTTTTACGAGTACGATAAAGAGCAGCGCCTTAAGATTGCTCGTGATCAGCGGGGAAATGTGCTGAAGGCCTATGAGTACAACATCGGAAGTGATTTCAAACAAACGCTTATTAATTAATCTAGAACAAGACTCATGAGAAGAACATATTTATTTTGTTTGTTTTGCCTATTACTTAACCTCAGGGGATACGCACAGGAACATGTTGTTGTTGAAGAATACCTGAACCAGGAAGTTATTACTGCTGCAAAGACCATTACATTTAAGAACGGCTTTTTCGCTACATCGGGGACGACCTTGCATGCCTACATCAATCAGTCAAATAATGGGGTTAAAAATCGGCAAAAGCCTGATGTAAAACTTAATTACGTAGCTGTTTACGATGTCAGACAACCAGGTATTGTTAATCCTTTTGATTCCACAAACTATAACACGGTGGTAAATGTAGACATCGGGTATGTTGATGGCCAGGGGAGACCGGTTGGAACTATTGGGATTAAAGGTAGCCCTGGAAATAACAGTGCGATACAATATAGGCAGTATGATGAACTGGGACGAGAGGCCACACAATATCTGCCTTACAGCAAAGTCGGTG
>DATFQH010000353.1:0-3528 GCA_035264385.1 Pedobacter sp. | reverse complement strand
AAAAAAGGTCAGACCATTGACGAAATGATGCTTGAGCCATATGACCATAAAGATGTTCTGGAATATGATCTGGACGAAGGTGATAAACCTAAAGCAAATTTCTAAAATAAGAGAGGAACCCTGAAAAGTTCCTCTTTTTTTTGTTTCGGCGTTAAAACAATTATAATTATTTTGGTGTCTTATTCTCATCATGTTGAAATACACCATTCTAATCCTCCTGTTTTCCATTTTTTCATTAGCGATAAATGCACAACATCCACCGGTGTTTAATGGAATGACAACGGACACTGCCTTTTTGAAGCTAAAAGATCTCGACATCAATTTAGTAAAATACAGCTTTGGCAAGCCCAGAATTAATTTCCTGACGATACATGATGATGAGGATACCGGAGTTAAGGCAGCTTTCGAATACATTATGTTTAGCGGAGGATCAATTATTGACTGCCAGTATGGTGGTACGAGGAATTATAAATTCTCACATCAAGGCACGAATTTTCAAACAGACCCAAACAGCATTTATTCTTACGAGGGTGTTGTGGTTGGCCTTGAGAAGTACAAGAACATAGACAGTGATGATGTGATCAGGCAGCTTCAGGAAACCTCAAAAATGATCCTGAATTATTACAATGCTAAAAAACACGGCTACATGTTTACTTTACATAACAATGCAGACGGCGGCTTTGGAATCTTATCTTATCTGGAGGGAAATGCACTGGAACAAACTGCAGATTCTGTATATGTCAATCCAGAGATGGATCCTGATGATCTGGTCCTGGTTACAGATATCAGCTTGTTCAGCAATTTCAAAAAACAAAATGTAAATGTGATCCTGCAATCAGATGTGGGGCCTGAAGATGGCTCGCTGTCAGTTTACGCCATGTACAACAAAATCCCCTATATCAATGTTGAAGTGCAGCACGGTCATCAATATGAACACCTGAGATTAATCGAAATCGCCATAAAGGTGTTGTATGAGACTTATCCTTACCTAAAAGAAAAGGCTGCAGAATAATCTGCAGCCTTTTCTTTTATCCTTAAATCGTATAATTATATATGTATTGCCCTGTTTTCAGTAGCGGCCATTGCTGCTTCCTTAAACGCTTCGGTATAGGTAGGGTGCGCATGGCAGATGCGTGCAATATCTTCTGCTGATGCACGGAATTCCATAGCTACCACAGCTTCAGCGATCATATCCGCAGCACGCGGACCAATCATATGTACACCAAGAATTTCATCAGTCTTAGCGTCTGCCAGCACCTTCACGAAACCATCTGTATCCATACTGGCTTTCGCCCTCCCACTCGCTTTAAAGGGAAAAGATCCAGCCTTATACTGAGTTCCCTTTTCCTTCAGCTGCTCTTCGGTATAACCTACCGACGCAACTTCCGGCCATGTATAAACAACCCCTGGAATCAGGTTATAATTGATGTGGGGTTTTTGACCTGCAATTCTTTCTGCGACATATACGCCTTCATCCTCGGCCTTATGAGCCAGCATTGCTCCTTTAATTACATCACCAATAGCATAAACCCCTGGCACTGTTGTCTCCAGGTGATCATTTACCGGGATTTTATTTCCTCTTTCTTCAGTTTTGATTCCGATATTTTCCAGTCCAAGCCCCGCAGTATAAGCGGTACGTCCTACAGCTACAATGCAGTAATCAGCCTCAAATGTTACACTTTCACCTTTAGCATTATCTGCTGTTACAGTTACTTTCTTACCTTTTACTTTGGCACCGGTTACTTTATGGCCCATAAAAAACTCCATACCAAGAGATTTCTTCAGCACACGCTGGAGCTCCTTACCAAGACCTCCATCCATCGTAGCGATGATCGATGGCATGAATTCGATCACAGACACCTTTGTCCCCAGGCGCGCGTATACAGAACCCAGCTCAAGCCCGATCACACCCCCACCAATCACAATCATCTGCTTAGGTACCTCAGTAATATTCAAAGCCTCTGTAGAGGTAATGATACGTTTCTTATCAACAGGAAGGAAAGGCAACGCAGTTGGCTTAGAACCTGAAGCAATAATAACTTTGCTGGCAGTTATCGTTTCAGTTTTCCCGTCTTCCTTTGTAATCTGAATGGTGTTTTTATCTAAAAATGAGCCGACCCCCTCAAAAGCGTCGATCTTATTTTTTTTGAAAAGGTATTGTATACCGGCTGTGTTCTGTGAAACAACATCATTCTTCCGGGCAATCATCTGCGGCATATCTACCTTCAGGTCTTTTAATTCAATACCGTGAGTTTTAAAAGCATGTGCTGCATTGTGAAAGTGCTCGGATGAATCCAGTAAAGCTTTGGAAGGAATGCACCCGACATTCAGGCATGTTCCGCCAAATGTTTTATATTTTTCAACAATAGCTGTCTTTAAACCTAATTGAGCGCATCTTATTGCTCCAACATAACCACCCGGCCCAGAGCCGATTACTACTACATCATATTGCATATTAAAAAGGTATTTTTTTGGCACTAAGTTAATAAACCTCAATCGAAATACAGATGCCATTTCAAAAGATTGTAATTTCTTTGACCATTTCAATGCCATTTTTAAGACTAAACATTTGCATTCGCTATATTTAGACACTTAAACCTTATTATTTAACCATGGCCCATTTAAAATTCCTTTGGCTACCTGTCATTGCTCTTTTTTTCACAGCACAGCTGTCAGCGCAGATTACCGACTCTGCCTATGTAATTCAAACCTACACTAAAATAGAGAAGCAGATTACAATGAGAGATGGCGTTAAACTGTTTACGTCTATCTATATCCCAAAAGATCAATCTAGGAAATATCCTTTCCTGATCAACAGGACACCCTACACGGTAGCACCTTACGGAGCTGATAAATACAAAACCAGCCTTGGAAATTTCCCTGCGATGATGAGAGAAGGATTCATTTTCGTGTATCAAGACGTCAGAGGACGTTGGATGAGTGAAGGAACTTTCGATGACATCAGGCCCCATGTTCCCAATAAGAACAGTAGAAAAGATATCGATGAGAGTACCGATACCTATGATACCATCGACTGGCTTGTTAAGAACATAAAAAACAATAATGGTAAAGCGGGTATTTATGGCATTTCTTATCCCGGATTTTATTCTACCGCAGCCTTACCAGGTGCACATCCTGCCCTAAAAGCCGTTTCACCACAAGCGCCGGTTACAGACTGGTTCATTGGCGATGATTTTCATCACAATGGAGCACTTTTCTTAATGGACGCCTTTGGCTTTATGAGCACTTTTGGCGTACCAAGACCTCAGCCGATCACTCCAGACAAAGGTCCCAAGAATTTTCAATTCCCAATACAGGACAATTACCGTTTCTACCTGGAATCGGGCAGCGTTAAAAACCTGAAGGATAAATACTTTTCAGACAGCATTCGCTTCTGGAACAACTTATTTGCCCATCCAAACCTGGATACCTTTTGGAAAGCACGCGATATCCAGCCTCATTTGACAAATGTGAAGCCTGCTGTTATGATCGTGGGAGGATTTTTTGATGCAGAAGATGCCTACGGCA
>DATFQH010000352.1:0-9894 GCA_035264385.1 Pedobacter sp. | reverse complement strand
TGGGGAAATAATATAGAAGTCAAAAATCTGGAGGTCTTTACAGCGAAGTCCATTTGGAAATAATTAGTCTTACCTTTGCGGCATGTCGGGGATCTATATCCATATACCATTCTGCAAAAAGGCTTGTACATACTGTGACTTCCACTTCAGTACTTCTTTGAAGTATATAGATGAAATGACCGATGCAATATGCTCGGAGATCGTCATGAAGCGGAACAGGATCACAGATCAGGTTGGCACAATTTATTTTGGAGGCGGCACACCATCGGTGCTGCCTTCAAAACATTTTGAGAAAATCTTCCATACGATCACCTCCAATTTTTCGGTTTCTTCTGAGGCAGAGATTACGATCGAGGCCAATCCGGACGATCTGAATGCTAAGAAAATTGCTGAACTGAGGCAGCTTCCGGTAAACAGATTCAGCATCGGGATCCAGTCATTTTTTGAGGAGGATCTGCTCTGGATGAACAGGGCGCACAATGCAGCCGAAGCCGAATCGTGCATTAAACGCAGCCAGGATGCAGGTTTTGAAAACCTGAGCATCGATCTGATATATGGCTACCCTTTGCTTACAGACAGCAAATGGCTGCGCAATATCAATAAAGCTATTGAATTTGAAACACCGCACATCTCGGCTTATTCCCTTACTGTTGAGCCGCGCACCGCGCTGGCTGGCGCCATTAAAAAAGGCAGGCAGGTACCGCTGAATGATGAGCAAAGTGCGGCTCAATTTGGCATCCTCAATGATAAGCTGCATGAGGCAGGATTTGAGCATTACGAGATCTCTAATTACAGCAAACCCGGCAAATACGCGGTTCACAATACCAATTACTGGCGGGGTGTATCCTATCTTGGGATAGGGCCTTCTGCCCATGGCTTTGACGGATTGACCCGTTACCTTAATGTGGCAAACAATGCGAAATACCTGAACCTGATTGACCAGGGAAAGCTGGCTGAGGAGATTGAAGAGCTGAGCATTTTTGATCGTTTTAATGAATACATCATGACATCCCTGCGCACGATGTGGGGAGTTTCCCTAAGTAAAATTGAGACTGAATTTGGTAGCTTATTTTTGACAGATACGCTTAAGAATATGCGGGTATTTATAGAAAGGCAATGGCTGATCAATGAAAACGGACATTTAAAATTAACAGCAGATGGCAAACTGTTTGCAGATTATATTGCATCTGAATTCTTTTTAACCGCAGCAGACCACCAATAGATAGAGAAAACATGAATAACAAAGTGATATGGATAACAGGAGCTTCTTCAGGCATTGGTGAGGCATTGGTTTATGCCTGCAATAAAGCCGGCGCCAAATTGATTCTTTCTTCGCGGAACAGGGATGAATTGTACCGTGTAAAGATGGCTTGTAATAATCCGGTTAACATTCATGTACTGCCTTTAGATCTGGGAAATACTGCTTCACTGGAAGATAAAGCCGCAGAGGCCCTCCGTATATTTGGCCGCATTGACTTGCTGATCAATAGTGGAGGTATGAGCCAGCGTGCATTGGCAATGGACACTTCAACTGAAACGGAGCAGCGGCTGATGAATGTAAATTTTTGGGGTACGGCAATATTGAGTAAAGCGGTTCTTCCGGCTATGATTGCCAATGGAGGCGGTCATATCGTTTGTATCAGCAGCCTTGTCGGCAAGTTTGGTACGCGGTTGCGATCTGCCTATTCGGCCAGCAAACATGCACTGCATGGCTATTTCGATTCTCTGAGGTCTGAAGTCTACGACAAAAACATCAGTATTACCGTGGTGTGCCCGGGCTTTATTAAAACACAGGTTTCGGTGAATGCCCTGACTGCCGATGGAAGCCCCCAGGGTAAGATGGATAGCGGACAGGAAAAGGGTATGCCGGCAGAGGAATGTGCGAAGCTAATTCTTGAGGCAGTAAAACAAAAAAAAGAAGAAGTATATATTGGTGGAAAGGAAGTGAAAGGTGTTTGGTTCAAGCGCTTCTTTCCGCTCCGGTTTTCGAAGTATATGAGAACCGCACAGGTTACCCGTTAAGAGCAACTGAACAGATCGCTGCTTAAACCATCACTCCTATTTTTTCCCCCTTCCATTCCGGAAAAAGGATTTTATCGTTGTGGATACCCAGATGTTTGTCGGCTACCTCACTGAATACGCTGCGGAAATCTGTCGTAACGGCAAGGTCTCTTGCGTCTTCCAGATTCTCTATGGCCAGCGTATCTACCTTACCGTGAACCAGGCCACCGCTTACCCCATTGCCTAGAATAAAATTACATGAACCTCTGCCGTGGTCCGTTCCTCCGGTACCGTTTTGCTTAACCGTCCGTCCGAACTCAGTCATGGTCATGATGGTTACGTCGTCCTGAAGCGTGCCCATATCTGCCCAGAAAGCCATGATGCTTTCGCTCAGGTCATTTACATTACGTGCAAAGATTCCGGTTGCTGTGCCCTGGTTGAAATGGGTATCCCAGCCGCCAGATTCGGCGAAGGCAACTTCCAGACCTACATCCATTTTGATGAGCTGGGCAATTTGCTTTAAGGAATTGCCTAGCGAAGTTTTAGGATAAATGGCATTACCGGATGGTTTGTAGTTTTTAATATCTGTTTTCTGAAGCATCTTTATCGCATCAAAGCTTTCCTTGCCGGTATCTTTAAGCAATCCGGAAGAGGTTTGGTCATAGAGATCTTCGAAGCTTCTTGCGGCCATGTTTGCGCCTTTAAGATTACCCCTCACCTGTATGTTGAAGTCCTGAATATTGCTGATGGCCACAGCGGGATTATCTCCATAAAAAGACCTGGGCAAAGAAGAGGTAAGGCTGACTCCCTGGAAAGGGGTAGCGCCATCGTGACCCAGCAATCCGACGGCACGGTTAAGCCAGCCGCTTTCGGTTCCTTTTTTAAAGGGGGTACCAGACTCCATAAAATCTTGTGCATCAAAATGTGAGCGGGTAGTGTTTGGCGAACCGATGCCGTGTACAATGGCCATCCTTTTATCTCTGAAAACCTGTTCGAAGGCAGACATCGATGGATGAAGTCCGAAACGTCCGTCGAGATCAATTAAAGGCGTATTTTTACCTGCCTTGGCTGCCGACATGAACAAAGTAGGTCTGGCTGCTTTCAAATACGGGTCTGTAAAGGGTGTTACTGCCATCAGCCCATCCATAGCTCCGCGCTGAAAGATACAAATCATGATCTTTTTTCTTTTAAACAGCCCCAAAGGTTTTGTTCCTGCAACAGCATCTATTAAAAATCCGGGTACACCGCCCAGGCCTATTCCAAATAGTGCCAGCCCGCCTCCTTTTATAAATCCTCTTCTTGAAGTCATGTCTATCTGCTTTATTTTATTTGCGCTGAAATTCGGGTGAGCCTATAATGATGCCGACCACCTGAGCCAGCATGGTATTCTTTTCTTTTGCTGTTTGAGCAGAGGCCCCGTTTCTGTTGTTTTTGTTTTCTTTTATCATCAAAGGAGTTGCTTCTTCGTCCATTATGGTAGAAACAGGTTGAGACGCAGGGGTTTTTTCTGCAGCTTTTGCAACCTTACTGACCAGCTCGGGGTCGTTGAGCATGGGCTTTAAACGCTCTAGGGTTTCCTCCAGCTTCCGTTCGGGCATAATTATTTCGCTATAGGTCTGTAGGGCTGCTTCTGCGCTTTCTGGTTCATGGTTATTATTTAAAGCCTTTAAATCTATTTTGATTCCGGGGATGCGCTGAGCGGCAAAGGCAAGACCAAAATTCATTCTGTTGAGCAGTGAGCCTGTATTGATCCAATATTGCCCGCGATCGGGGAATCCGGTCGGTGCCTGGTAATAATACATTCTTTGCCCCATCTTATTGATCCAGATGAACAGCTGATACGGCTGAGTGATCTGGGCCTCAAGCCCCCTGGCGGCACTGATGGCCAGTTCGAAAGGCGATTTGGTTTTTTCCCTGAGTGCTGCTTTAGTCCAGAATTCTGGTGAGGACACCATGGTGATCAGTACCTGTTTTATATCTCCGTCTGTTGTGCTGAAGGTTTTCGCCATTTTGTCTGTAAGCACTTTAGATGGGTTATCGTTTACAAATCTTATGGCGAGTTTTCTGGAAATGAATTTTGCGGTTGAGTTATGATGTGCAAGCAGATTCAGGAGCCGGGCTCCTTCTTCATAGCCACCTTTAGCTGAAAATTGCTGATTGAGCACCGTCTTTTCCCCATTGTCGTGCCTTGCCTGCGCGAAGAAAAAATTTCCGTTCCTTACCGTCCAGCCGGTGAGTACTTTGGCTGCCTGTGTGACATCTTTCTGGCTGTAACCTCCTTCCACGCCAAGTGTATGCAGCTCCATCACTTCCCGTGCATAGTTCTCATTCAGCCCGCCATTTTTCTTTCTTGCCTTGTATTCGCTGAGCTGATCTATTATAACTGAATCGTTTGCAGTGATTTTTTTCCAGTTTCCTTTTTTTCGAAGGGACCCTTGCATAACTGCCTGCATTTCTGTTTCATCTTCAACAGGCTGGCCTGAACTGCTTGAGTTATCCAGATAGGTCAGCATCGCCGGAGATTTACCTGTGGCAAGCAAAAGGTCGCCAAACTTTCCGGTGACGTTGGGCCTGATGACATCTCTTTCATAGGCAGGGACAAATGCCGCACATTGATTTTTTATCAGCGAAACATTAAAGTGATTGAACCAGAAATCGGTAAGCAGCTCCTGCATCTGGTTATTCGTATATGCTGCTCTTAAAATCTTCTGGCTGATAAACTGTCTGTATAATTCCTGCGGTGGTTTAAATCCCCTGGTCTGCATGTATTCCTGCAGCTTTTTCCGGTATTCCTTTTGCTCACCCTTATTTACAGAATCTTTATGAATAAAGCCTTCCCTGACAGCCATTCTTAATACCTGTGCATTTCTGGGATATTTGGTTTCTACTTCAGCGTTGGTAAGGCTGATGTCTTCGAATTGGATCAGCATCTTGTCCAGTTCTTTATCTGCTATAGCGCCCTGTAATTGCTGATCAAACCATTTTTCCAGACCCATTTTTACAACTGCGTCTACCTCTCCGGGTTTTGCACCATAGGTAAATCTGCTGAGCAAATGTGCCGCTGCTTCAGGTGTAGTTAACCCGGCCTGTTTATAAGGAAATGAGGCTTTAGTTGCTGATCCTTTGCCTCCTTTTTGAAAGGAGGATAACAGCAAACTTAAAAACAGCAGGAGTACAATTGAAAAAATAATTTTTGCGGGTGCCTTCATAGTGTTTCAGTTGTTTTAAGTTTATGACAACTGAAACGCCAAAAAGATTAACGCTGTATGTAATTTAATATGAATGATCAAATGTCATGAAAAGGCATGTTCTTTACTCAAAAGCATTACTTTTGAATCCATGAACGACAGTATTTCAGCGAAAAGACTAAAGGCGATATTTGGTGGCTCGATAGGCAATCTGGTAGAGTGGTACGACTGGTATGCTTATTCTGCGTTTGCCATCTATTTCTCTTCAGCCTTTTTTCCAAAAGGAGATGCTACGGCGCAGTTGCTGAATACGGCGGGAATCTTCGCGCTTGGTTTTCTGATGCGGCCTCTGGGCGGTTACATTTTTGGCCGCATTGCAGATCGCGTTGGCCGCAAGCAATCGATGACCTTTTCGGTGCTGCTCATGTCATTTGGCTCGCTCATTATTGCGCTGACACCAACCTATCATACCATTGGAATTTTTGCACCTGTTTTATTGCTTACCGCACGGCTGCTGCAGGGACTAAGCGTGGGGGGTGAGTACGGGGTTTCGGCAACCTACCTCAGCGAAATGGCCACCAGGAACCGCCGGGGGTTTTATTCGAGTTTTCAGTATGTGACGCTGATTGGAGGACAGCTGCTTGCTCTCGGGGTGCAACTGGTATTGCAAAAACTGCTGCTCAGTGAAGCGCAATTGCTCGATTGGGGCTGGCGGATTCCATTTGTCTTCGGTGCTTTTCTTTCTATAGTAGCGCTTTACCTGAGGAACAACCTTGATGAAACGAGGGCTTTTGAAATGCAGCAACAAAACAAAAACGAGGATAAAGGTACTTTAAGGGCTCTCTTAAAGCATCCAAGGGCAGTTGCAACTGTGATAGGACTTACACTTGGGGGAACCCTTGCCTTCTATACTTATACGACTTATATGCAGAAGTTTCTGGTCAATACGGTGCACATGACCAAAGAACAATCTACGCTGATGTCTTTCTTTACCTTGTTACTATTTGCGATGCTGCAACCTGTATTCGGGGCCCTGTCAGATAGAATCGGCCGCCGTCCGCTGCTGATCGGCTTTGGTATACTGGGTACCATATGTACTGTACCATTACTGAGCGCACTGAGCCAGACTACCTCACAATGGCAGGCATTTTTTCTGCTCATGGCTGCCCTGCTGATCGTTAGTGGTTATACCAGTATCAATGCTGTGGTAAAAGCCGAATTATTCCCCGCAGAGGTAAGGGCACTTGGTGTTGGCCTGCCTTACGCACTTACAGTCGCTATCTTTGGTGGAACTGCCGAATATATTGCGCTTTGGCTTAAAGATGTGGGTTATGAATCTTATTATTACTGGTACATTACCGCCTGCATTTTTATCTCGTTGCTGGTATATGTTCTTATGAAAGATACCAAAGTACATTCGAAGCTTAACGCAGAAGAATAACTGCCTTTTACTTTCCATTGCCGGCCTAAGCCAGACTTTGACTACAGGTACTTTTAGAAAAATTAAAATTATGTGAATTTTAATTTACATTTGTTCTATATAGGGTCGGTAAACTGGCATTTAGCGGTTAACATGTACCTTATCTTCATAAATTATGAGCTTTATTTTAAAGCCGGTAGATACCGTAGAGAGCATCAGCCCTGCTGATTTTAAAAAGAACTATCTGGATGCCAGACGTCCTCTGATCATTAAAGGCTTAACCAAATCCTGGCCTGCCAGAGAAAAATGGACTACTGATTACCTGAAGGAAATAGCAGGCGATGTGAATGTAAGCCTGATGGATAATTCTAAGGCCGATCCTTCAAAACCGATCAATGCTTCTGTAGCCAATATGCGCTTTGGCGACTACCTGGACCTGATCAAATCTAAGCCTACCGAACTCAGAATCTTTTTTTTCAATCTTTTTAAGCATGTACCCAGCCTGGTAGATGACATCGTGATCCCTAAGGATTTGATGGGCGGCTTTATTGAAAGTATGCCTGCAATGTTTTTCGGCGGTTCAAATTCTGTTACTTTTTTACATTACGATATAGATCTTCCCCACCTGTTTCATACGCATTTTGGCGGCAGAAAGCACATTATTCTGTTTGACAACAAGTGGAAAAAACGCTTATACTGCATTCCGAATGCGACTTATGCGCTTGAAGATTATGATGTGGCAAATCCTGACTTTGAAAAGTTCCCGGCTTTAAGGGGCGTTGAAGGCTACGAGGTATTCCTGGAACATGGTGACACGCTTTTTATGCCTACGGGTATGTGGCACTGGATGAAATACCTGGATGGATCCTTCTCTTTAAGTCTTCGCGCATGGGATGCTTCGATAACCCGCAAGGCACAGAGTGTATTTAATTTAGCTATTAAAGGTGGTATTGATAGTGTACTTAAAATGGCCTTTAAGGCGCCGTACGCCAAATGGAGGGAAAGACTTGCGGTTAAAAGAGCTGAAAGGGCACTTGCGCAGGGCAACCCTAAATAGCCTGCTATTTTTACAAGTGGATAACATTACTGAGGATACAAACTTTTACCTTCGGTAAATCGTTTATAAGGTAGATATGAGAGGGTTCCATTTTTCTGATTTTAAGCCGGATGACTTGCCTAAGGGTGGGTTTGATGAACTGCTCAAATTATTTACGCAATTGCTCAATTATACTGCCGGTGATGCTGCGGAAGCTTTATCCTGGATGAATGAGCTGGATAAAAAATACAAATTCACCAATAACGAATATGGCATGGGTGACTTTATTGATGAGCTGAAGGAAAAAGGTTATATCAATGAAGATGGAAGCGGTAATGTAAAGATTACTGCAAAAACAGAACAGACTATTCGTAAATCTGCACTGGAGGAGATTTTTGGCAAACTCAAGAAAGCGGGAAAGGGAAATCACAACAGTAATATTTCTGGTATTGGTGAGGAGAAGAATGCCGACAGAAGGGAGTTTGCTTTTGGTGACAGCCTGGATCAGATAGACATGACTGCTTCTATCCAAAATGCTCAGATCAATCACGGAATAGGCAACTTTACCCTTACTGAGCGCGATCTGGAGGTAGAAGAGAAGGACTACAAAACACTTACTTCTACGGTGCTGATGATTGATATTTCTCATTCTATGATCTTGTACGGAGAGGATCGCATTACACCGGCCAAGAAAGTAGCTATGGCTTTAGCCGAGCTGATCAAAACGCGATATCCGAAGGATACTTTAGATATTGTTGTTTTTGGAAACGATGCCTGGCCGATAACTGTTAAAGATTTGCCTTACCTGCAGGTTGGGCCTTATCATACCAATACGCTTGCCGGACTTGAATTGGCTACCGATCTGCTGCGCCGCCGGAAGACCCACAATAAACAGATCTTTATGATTACCGATGGGAAGCCGACCTGTCTGAAGGAAAACGGCAGGTATTATAAGAACAGCATGGGCCTGGACAGAAAGGTAATCAGCAAGACACTGAACATGGCGGCACAGTGCAAGCGACTCAATATTCCTATCACAACTTTTATGATTGCCCAGGATCCTTATCTGCAGCAATTTGTGAGGGAGTTTACCCAAATTAACGGGGGAAGGGCTTTTTACAGCTCGTTAACCGGCCTGGGGGAATATATATTTGAAGATTATATTAAGAACCGCCGGAAAACTGTAAGATAAATGACTTACATCTTAGCGGAATGCTGAATACTTACAACGGAGACTAAATGGATCACAACAACATAAAAACTTTAGGCGAGCTAAAAGCCGCCGGATACAAATCATTATCGGTAAAAGACGAACTCCGCAAAAATCTTATTGCACAGCTTCAAAATAAGGAGGAGGGCTTTGAGGGTATATTGGGTTACGATGAAACGGTAATTCCGGAACTGCAGACTGCTATATTATCCCGTCACAATATTTTGTTACTGGGTTTGCGCGGGCAGGCGAAGACCCGTATAGCCCGTTTGATGGTGAACCTGCTGGACGAGTATATGCCTTATGTGAGTGGAAGTGAGATCTTCGATGATCCGCTAAATCCGATCTCCTGGTATGCCAAACATGAGATACACATCCATGGAGACAGTACTCCGGTAAGCTGGCAGCATCGTTCTGAACGGTATACAGAGAAACTCGCTACTCCCGATGTGACTGTGGCTGATCTGATCGGTGATGTGGACCCTATTAAAGCGGCAACATTAAAGTTAACTTACAATGATGAACGGGTGATCCATTTTGGATTGATTCCGAGGGCTCATCGAAGTATTTTCGTAATCAATGAGCTGCCCGACCTTCAGGCACGCATTCAGGTGGCATTGTTTAATATGCTGCAGGAAAAAGACATTCAGATCAGGGGATTTAAGTTAAGACTACCGCTCGACGTTCAGTTTGTATTTACTGCGAATCCTGAAGATTATACCAACAGGGGATCAATTGTGACCCCGCTTAAAGATCGTATAGAAAGTCAGATTCTAACCCATTATCCTAAAACCATCAGCATTTCCAGAAAGATCACTTTTCAGGAAGCAAAGCTTACTGAGGAACAAAAACTGATCGAAGTGGATGGCCTGGTGAAAGACCTGGTTGAGCAAGTTGCTTTTGAGGCCCGGAAAAGTGAATTCATAGACCAGAAGTCTGGTGTTTCTGCCCGTTTGACGATTTCTGCTTATGAAAACCTGATCAGTACCTCAGAACGCAGGATGCTGATCAACAGTGAGAAAAATACCTTCGTGCGAAT
>DATFQH010000351.1:0-3364 GCA_035264385.1 Pedobacter sp. | reverse complement strand
GTTAAAATGAGCACAAGTGAAAGGTGAATCAGAATGGAGAGCACTTTTTCTAATCCTGAGTGGTTTCCTTCAGATTCTTTTCCTGATCAATCTCCCAGACATTGAAGGTTCCGTCACCATCGAAATCCACGACAGCTGTGGCGCGAACCAGAAAAGCCGTTGGGCTAGCAGATACAACCTCCAGCCTGTAGTTGGCTTTCCCGTCTCCACCGTCGGTCGTCAGCTTTTCCTGGGTAAAGCCGATTTCTACCAGATTATTGGAATATTTGGAGTGTTCGTAGAAATAAGCCTTCTCCATCTGATGCGCATGTTCCAATTGCATTTTGGCTTCAGTCGATTTGGCTTTGGTGATCAATGGCATCAGGTTGGGCAGCGCCAGCAAAACCAATATGCCAATAATTACCAGTACAACGAGGATTTCTGTCAGGGTATAAGCAGGCAATCTAGTCAGCAGATTCTTCCTGTCGGGATTCACATTCATAACAAAGGGTTTAATAGATGGAAGTGAATTAAGGAAATATTATAAGATACCACACAAAAAAAATGTGAACAGGCAAAAATCCATGATGAAACGGGTGATTCTTATGACAAAACAGTTTTCATATTCTGTGGTGAAACTAATTATTGGGGTTATATTCGTTTTGTCATAAACAACTTATTGTTAAAAAACTTAAAAAAATGGCACATCTCTGCATTATAATTGACGCCGACATTAACAATTCGAATAATTTACAAAGACTTGCGGAAAGCCAAGAAGATTTGACGATTGTCTATGTCTTTGAAAATATAGCTCAGGCTATCGAAAAAATCAGACGAGAAGCCATTACTATTGATATTGCATTCTTAGCTTCAAATGCACTAAGTATCGAAAAAAGAGAAGTTATAAAGATACTTAAAGAGAGGTGCGGGTTTGTTACCTTATACTCTGCCAGTAAAAATGATGCAGCAGACGCTTTTGATTTCGAACTTGATGACTTTTTAAAAAGCCCGGTTATCACAAAAAGATTCAGGCAATCAATTGATAAATTTATGCGTTCTAAAAAGTCTGTTTCTTCAAATCCTATTGCTGATGACGAATATTTTTTCTTCAATAACATTACCGACGGAGCAACTGTACTCTGTTTTTATGCGCATATCATCGCTATACAAAGCGATGGAAACTTTATTAGAATATTTCTGCCATTCAATTCCTATTTGACCTACTTTACAATAAGCGAGATGGAGAAAGTACTTTCCAGAAAGAACTACTTCGAACGCGTACACCGCTCGCATATAATTTCGTTGCCGCATATAGAATATGTAGGAACAGTTGGCATAAAAATGAAACACCTGCCACAAATCATCAAAGTAGGAGAGAATTACCGAAAAAAAATGAACTACCATGTTGAAAGTAAATCGCTTCAAAATTTAATGAAGCACACGATGTGCTTTTTGCCAGTGTCTCTTTCGTTATTGCAAATGACATGCTGTGCATAACAAAAGATTAACCATGTACTAACCTCCTTCTAAACTTTAGAACATACCTGTTCTAAATTCACTAGTTATTCCACATTCGCTCAAAGTCTTCTAATGCAATATCCGAAGTCATATTACCCATATCAAACGGAGCTAAATCAAAAAGTCCATATTTACTGTCCTTATAAGATTCACTTGGAAACTTATGGATAACATTATTATGTACATCGTAACCAATTTCTCTAACTGAACGACCTTCCGTATTGAGTTCTACATATATTTCGGTTATTGAGCTGCGCCCAAAATCAATATCACTGCTTGTTAGTTTGATGTAATACATTATAATGCTTTAGTGTCCCGTTGAGCCAAAGGTATTTGTAAACTAGTGAAAACGTATATGTTTGGTAGATCTATGTGTATTAGTATTCGATATATTGCTTTATCCTTTACATAAAAAAATCGACCACTGAGAAAATTTATTTAAAAGCTCATCAATAAGTACTTTATTAGGAGAATAAACATCCATCCCTCTATCATCGTAAATGTTTAATATTAAAGATCTATCAAAACCAACAAAATAACATGTAATGTTCATCTTTGATATTTAGTATACTTTTCCATAAGCTACGTTTATCTCTAATTAGCAAATTCTTTTTAGCTGGCTCCTGATTTAATCTTTCGAAAATGCTTATTTAAAAGTATATAAAAACAACATTAATCAACGTATTTTAAACTTATAAATCAAATTCTTCTCAGATTCAACATCCTGAATATTTTCTTTATCTGGCAGGTAAATCAATCTGAAGCTGACTTCAAAACTATCATTCTGTTTTGGTGAATAAATAGACATTTCGACTAAAGCCGTTAATCTTTCATTAGTGTTGGAATAGTACGCTGGGTACCACTTATAAGCAGTAAAGATCTTTTTAAAATAGGAGTCAACAGATTTCACTGGCTTATTACTTGAAACATCAAGCCTTCCATTTTGAATATTTCCCATTTTATCAATTTTAAAGCTATAGTTCAGTGGGGACATAGCATATCCATGTCCTTTAGCATCCTTCAACATGCCCTTTAATTCATTTATAGGCAATTCGCTTTTAACTTTCTTCTGATCTACTAGCTTTGGCATCTTTAAATATATCCTGGAAGATGCCTTTTGAAGGTGTTTTTTAGGGTATGACGATTTGCAGGATGTGTAAAATGACAGAAAAAACAACAAGCAAATAGAAGAAAAGAGTTTTATCAATTTCATAAGTTATTGCTTTTTAAGTGTAACAGGCGGTACACCAAAGACACCAGATAGATTGACAGAAGTGTTTTGATATTAAGCACCATTAGGTTGTGTCCATAAAAAATTTTCACTAAACATTCTGGATAGCCATGTCCCTGCTTTTCGTAATTATTAGAATCAAATCTTCAAGATTAAATTTATCGTTCCTTTTATTAGTAGAAGGCAAAAAATAGCATAAACCAATGAAACCTGTCTATGGCTTTTCATAATATAACCAACCATCAACATCTTTAAAGCTATCTGATGTCAAATTATCCTTATCAGCACAAGAATTGAAAAAAGAAATAGTTACTAAAACTATATATAACTTTCTTATCGGTTTACATTTGTAAAATCCTTAGTTGAATATCGATCAGAAAATAATAAAATTCCACTTTAGTTTATTTCTATACTATCTAATTCAATTCTGTTAACATAATACTTTAATATGGCAGGTTTACTTAAATAAATAAGTGTATCTGATTTTAAATTCTTTATCACAGAGTTAGCTTCTGAGAAAATTAGCGTATCAATATGATAATGTAATCTAACATTAGCTATAAAAAATATAGGTCTGTTAACTCCTTCTTTTAATATCGCTTCATGACGATTAGACCGATATAATTTATCCTGGAT
>DATFQH010000350.1:0-12318 GCA_035264385.1 Pedobacter sp. | reverse complement strand
TGCCAGTTGCTTTGCTGATCACAATCATACGCTCAATTGAGAACACGATAACCATCAGGAACATCCCCAATAGTATAGGTACGATAACTCCTCCTTTGTAAGCCATACCCATGTAGTTTCCTGGCAATGGTAGTGTTTCATGCAAATCAGGATCTGCTCCTCCGATGAAATTACCTCTATCTCCAAAAATAAATTTGTAAACACAAATTCCGATAACGATACAGATTGGAATAGTAAGCGTAGCGAATAAATTTGAAGCTGAAGATGAACCTTCTTTTTTAACTGTTGTTGGTTTTGGTGCGTTTGCCATTTTTTTTAGTTTTTTAGTTTTTAGTACTTTGTTTTTTAAATAAATTTAGATTATTATTCCGTAATACACACAACGACGGTTATTAACAATTGTTGCAATAACAAATTTATAACTTTGATTTTAATTCCAAATTAAATAATCATTAGCTTGTTAATTCATTTCGTTACACCCATTCTCCCTGCTCGCATTACTGTATAATTAAAAAAGATTGTCTCGTTGCGGAGACAATCTTTCACAATTAAAACTAAAAAAAAACTGAAATGCAAATTTTTAAGTAAAAAAAATGCTTTAAACCGTGTTTTCCATTATTTTGGGGATTACGATCATCATTTCTTCCGTGGCGTAGGGTTCAAACTGCCTGAAATTATTAACGAAGGCAATCGATAGCTCTCTTGCTCTGGCATCATATTCCTCCTTATTTGACCACATATTCTTCGGGTTCAAAATCTTGTCCGGAACACCCGCACAAACCACAGGCATGCTTAATCCAAAGACGGGATCATTTATAAAATCAACATCCTCAAGCGCACCGTTCAGTGCGGCCGAAATCATAGCCCTGGTATAGGAAAGTTTAATCCTTTCACCCACGCCATAAGCACCACCGCTCCAGCCAGTATTTACCAGCCAGACATTCACATGATGTTCTTTCATTTTTTTACCCAATAATTCTGCATATACTGTTGGATGCAGGGGTAAAAATGCCTTCCCAAAGCAGGCAGAAAAAGTAAGTTCAGGCTCCCTGACACCGGCTTCAGTTCCGGCTACTTTAGCCGTATATCCAGAAATAAAATGAAACATAGCCTGACCTGAATTTAGCTTGGATATAGGTGGCAATACACCAAATGCATCGGCCGTTAAAAAGAATATATTGTTAGGCGGCGCAGCAACAGACGGGCTAATGGCATTGTCAATATAACATACAGGGTACGCTACCCTGGTATTTTCAGTTTTACTTATATCTGAAAAATCTACATGCCTTGTTTCGGGGAAATAATTAATATTTTCGAGAAGAGCTCCGAACTTTACCGCGTTAAATATCTGCGGTTCCTTCTCGGCTGTTAAATCAATACATTTTGCATAGCACCCACCCTCAAAATTAAACACAGTTTCGTTACCCCAGCCATGCTCGTCGTCACCAATCAAATTTCTATCAGGATCTGCAGAAAGCGTCGTTTTGCCGGTACCTGATAACCCGAAAAATATGGCGGTATCACCATCTTTCCCAACGTTGGCAGAGCAATGCATTGATAAAGTATGCCTGGTATTTGGCAGCAGAAAATTCAACACTGAAAATATTCCTTTCTTTATTTCTCCGGTATATCCTGTACCTCCAATTAAAATGATCTTCCTTTTAAAATTTATGATAGAAAAGTTAGATTGTCTGGTACCATCCGTTGCTGGATCAGACTCGAAAGTTGGTGACGCAATGATAGTCCATTCAGGAATCTCCGGTACCTCATCACCATCAAATCTTATAAATAGATTATTTGCAAAAAGATTCTGGTAAGCAGTTTCCGTAACTACCCTAACATTCATCTGATAAGCTTTATCAGCACAAACAAAAGCATCTCTTACATAAAATTTCTTTTGGTTAAGATGACGAGTAATCCTATCCAGTAATTTATCAAAATTTCTTTCTTCGAATTTTATATTGATGTCACCCCACCAAACAGTATCACTTGTAAGATCATCATAGACTATATATCTGTCTTTAGGGGAACGGCCGGTAAACTTTCCTGTGTCCACGGCTAATGCACCATTGTCAGCCAGAGTGCCTTCCCCATTTAAAAGGGCTGCCTCTACCAATTGTGCAACATTAAGCTGATATAAGGCATTATTAGAATCAAGATTCAAATAGCTCATGTCAGGCTTCAGCATACATGCTTTGCTCATAAGAATAATAAGTTAGGTGAGCAAAGTTATATAGATAAAAAGGTAAAAGACACTTTTTATCTGGAAAATTTTTACTTATTGTAGCCTATACACTATATCACAACGTCCTTACTTTCAATATCTTACACATACATTTATCCGCCTGATTTTTTTACTTTATAACCTTCTTTTTCCAAAAAGAACATTACTTTATCCCTAAAGTCACCTTGAAGCAACACTATCCCGTCTTTAACGCCGCCACCTACACCACATTTTGTTTTCAGTACTTTTGCAAGATCTTCAATTTCTTTGTCAGAGCCCACAAAACCAGTGATCAGCGTTACGGCTTTCCCCCCCCTATTCTTTTTGTCCAACATTATCCTCAAATCCTGCTGATTATTCGGAACTGGCTCATTAGAAGCCCGAAGTTCCTCTTGATATTTAAAGGAAGGATCTGTAGAATACATAATCCCACCCAAATCACTTAATGCTCTGCTTTTAGACTTCATACCTCTGGAGTAATAATTTTTAATGATAACGGATCAATGCTCACGTCTATTTTCTTTCCCATAAAAAACGGCTCTCCGTCTATATGTATTGCGTCATCTTTTTCGCGCACGATCTTAATTTCTCTACCTCTGATAATTTCAACCATTGCAGATTTATCTGTTGTCTTCCTTATCATTTTATATCCCAGAACCGGTAGCATGTACATTGGAAACTCCTTAACAATGCAAACGTCTAAAAACCCATCAGTGATCGAGGCGTTAGGCGAAATATGTACATTATTTCCATACTGGGATGAATTGGCAATACTAATAACAAAAGCTTTTTTCTCATAATCAACGCCATCAATATTCAGAAAATAGGTCTGAGCCTTATAATCCATTACTTCATTTAGTCCCAATTTTAAATATCCCCTCAGCCCTCTGGACTTATCTTCGGCAAAAACAGAACTAATATGGGCATCAAAACCCATTCCTGCCATATTAAAAAAATGTTTCTCATTAAATTTTCCCGTATCAATTACATTAACATGGCAGCTGTTGATCAGCTTTATTGCACTCAAGGTATTCATTGGAATCTTTAAGAACCTTGCAAGGCCATTCCCGGACCCGAACGGAACAATTCCTAAAATCTTATTCTGGCTCATTACCTTAGCTGCAATTTCATTAATGGTTCCATCACCTCCTACCGCAACTATTATATCAAAATTTTTATTCGAAGCTTCTTCAGCTATTTCTGAAGCATGTCCTACATATTCGGTAAAACTAAAGTTAGCATTGAACTTAGTCCTGTCCAGAGCAGAATCGATCAACGCAGGTAGCTTCTGTTTATTCTTCCCTCCTGAAATAGGATTAATTATGAATAATATATTTGACTTTGACAAACGCTTGTGATTAATGAGAGTACAAAAGAATTGATATTTTTTGACTATTTAAATATATATACTAATTTTGCAGCGTTAAAAGTGGACTGATTTGCGATGCTAGATAAAATAGCGGGATTGCAACCACGTAAAAAAAAGTGCTAACCTATCCATACACTTCCTTTTACAGCCTGTTTACAGGGTTCGGTTCCATATAATTAACAATTTAAACTTAATTTAATTATTTAGAATGTCGTATTTATTTACATCCGAATCAGTTTCCGAAGGTCATCCAGACAAAATAGCTGATCAATTCTCTGATGCACTTATTGATAACTTTTTAGCGTTCGATCCTGAATCGAAAGTTGCATGCGAGACCTTGGTTACTACAGGGCAGGTAATATTAGCCGGCGAGGTAAAATCGCAAACCTATCTGGATGTCCAGCAAATTGCACGTGATGTGATCAAAAAGATTGGATATACTAAAAGTGAATATATGTTCGAAGCCAATTCTTGTGGAATTCTTTCAGCAATCCATGAACAATCACAAGATATTAATCAAGGCGTAGACAGAAGTAATAAAGAAGAACAAGGCGCAGGTGATCAGGGAATGATGTTTGGCTACGCTACCAATGAGACTGAAGACTACATGCCTCTTGCTCTGGACCTGTCACATAAACTACTGCAGGAACTTGCTTCATTAAGAAGAGAAAACAACGAAATTGTATATCTGCGCCCCGATGCAAAATCGCAGGTAACACTGGAATATGATGATAATAACAAGCCTGTCCGGATAGATGCCATTGTAATTTCAACACAACACGATGATTTTGATGAAGAGACCGCAATGCTGGCCAAGATCAAAAAAGATCTGGTTGACATCCTTATCCCCAGAATCATTACCAAATACCCTCAATATGCACATTTATTTAATGATAAGATTGAATATCATATCAATCCTACCGGGAAATTTGTGATCGGAGGCCCGCATGGAGATACCGGCCTTACAGGGCGTAAAATTATCGTAGATACTTATGGCGGTAAAGGTGCGCATGGCGGTGGTGCGTTTTCAGGAAAAGACCCAAGCAAAGTTGACAGAAGTGCTGCTTATGCTACCCGTCATATCGCAAAAAACCTGGTAGCTGCCGGAATTGCTGATGAGATTCTTGTACAGGTAAGCTATGCCATAGGCGTTGCTAAGCCGATGGGTATTTACATTAACACGTATGGAACAGGAAAAGTAAATAAAACTGACGGTGAAATCGCGAAAGCAGTAGAAACTATTTTTGACATGCGGCCTTATTTCATAGAACAGCGTTTAAAATTAAGAAACCCTATCTATAGCGAAACCGCTGCTTACGGCCACATGGGTCGGAAATCAGAAATCGTTACCAAAACATTCAAAAGCCCGGGTGGCGAGGAAAAGACAGTTACAGTTGAATTATTTACATGGGAGAAATTAGATTTTGTAGATAAAGTTAAAGCAGCGTTCTCGTTGTAAGAAATTTAAAAGAAGAGCTGCACCAGACTGGTGCAGCTTTTCTTTTATCCCGGTTCAAACCAACTGATTAATAAAAAAAACCATTCTATAACAGATTTGTTCTTCATAAAAAACAAATCTATATGGAACGTCCAGTTGAAATGAACACACTCAGCCAGATCTTGGAAAAACTGAGGTTAAAAGGCTTAGATAACGAAATAAAGATGACTGATCATGGCAAGATGCAAGGAGTGGGCCAAAATAAGATCTATAATCCCGATGACCTCAGTATTATAAAGACATACCGTTTTGAAGGTGATTCCGATCCGGCAGATAATTCCGTACTTTATATATTAGAAGATAAAGATCACCAGATAGGCTATATATTAGATGCATATGGAATGTATAGTTCACAAGAAGTTGCTGGCTTTGATGATTTTTTGAAGAAAATCCCAACCGCCGACAGAGATCTGCAGGAATTACTCGGGTAAGGTACGTTGAATTAAAGCCAGTACAGGTACGTATCTGCACTGGCTTTATTATTTTACTTCCAGCCGCCCCAGGCTACAATAAATGTTAGTGACAGCATTCAATTGTTTCTTTCTTCTTTTCAGGATGTATAACTGGTATCGCACGCAATCCACTGAGCACTGTAATTCTCTTTGTCAATACTTCAATTTAGTTATGGCTCGATTAAATTCTAAAATTCTATATATCTCATATTAACGATTGTTAGGCTTTATTTTTGATTGAATCTGAATGCCCTTAACTGCTGTTGGTTGATACCAATAAGCAGGGTATTGTTTATGGTAATCGCACTTCTCACATCACCCTTCAGCTTAAGTCCGCTTTGCTGTTCGGCAACATATGCAAAGCCACCCTTCCCGTCCCCCTTCAGCAACACACCATGGTTCGCATCATACTTACCAAACCGGATCCGCGACTGGTTGATGTTACCGCACAAAAGCAGGTCTTTGCGGCCATCCCCGTCATAGTCGAGGCAGGTAATGGTATATACCGGCGAGAACTGTGCCTGTACAGGCAATTCCCTAACCTTGAACTTACCATCAGCGCTGCGCTCAAAATAGGCCGTTTTAAGGTAATTCGACCTTAAGGTCTTTGCCCCCTTAAGCTCCTCGGCAGTAAAAATCTCCTTCAGACCAGCCTCAGCATAACTCTTATAATCCGGAAAACGCGGACGCATGATACTCATCTGGTCCAGCATCTCATCCCTGCTCAGGTAAGGATAGCTTTTGCCCATAATATAAAAGCACAGGATCGGGTCCATAGCACCATTGTCATCAAAATCCTTATACACCAGCTCCGCAGGCTCAGCATCACTCACACGGCATTGGCTGTTCAGACCCAGGTTCCCCAGTACAAGGTCCGCGCGACCGTCACCGTTCAAATCTTCAACCTTCAGCGTGTTCCACCAGCCACTGTACTCCCCATCAAAATATTTATCCGTCCTGTTATTTAATTTCCCGCCAGCATTAATAAAGGCGGTAACAGGCATCCAGTCACCGATCACAACAAGGTCCTGTTTGCGGTCATTATCCAGATCCAGTACCGCAGCATCGGTAACCATACCAATATATTCCAGGTCAGGAGCTATCTTTTTGATCTGATCACTGAAATGGCCCTTCCCGTCATTGATCAGCAGGAAGCTCTTTGGGCTTTCAGGATATCTTGAACCCGAATTGCGCCCGCCGATAAACAGATCAGGTTTCCCGTCACCATTAAAGTCTCCTGCCCTTGCACAGCTTTTGCTCACATGCATTAAAGGAAGAGCGCCCGCCGACTTGCTGAATCCGCCACGGCCGTCATTCATATATAACCTGTCCTGGAACAGCGGGTCATTGTCCTTATAGTTCCCATAACCACCGCTTACCACATACAGGTCCATAAAGCCATCACCGTTGGCATCAAAGAACAGCGCATCGGTATCCTCACTCAAAGCATCAGCAATAAAGGGCCTCTGGTCCTTAAGGAATTTCCCGCCCTTCTGCTGAATAAACAGCGCGCCAGCCTGGTTCAGGTCCCCCCCTGTAAACACATCTTCCAGCCCGTCTCCATTCACATCCGCCTTGGCCATGCAAGGGCCGGTGAAAGAAAGCGCGTTGACCAGCAGCGGCTGCCGCTTATAGTCGTTGAGCTCATTCTTAACCTGTACCGAGGCAATCGGGGAAGGGATCTCGGTAAATACAGGTTTTGACGGCTTCGGCCTGATATAGCTTACCGTGGCATCGCTCTCAGAAATGAAAAGCTGCCTGTTTGCCGATACATTGGTTAGCACCTGCGATTTCCCGCTCAACCATACAACTCTTACAGAATCGGCGCTTTTCTCCCCACCAAGACCAAAATGAAGGTTCTGGGAAACACTCGAAAGATAACCTTTAGAGGGCATCTGCTCTATACACTGCTGCCTGCCCTTACTGAATACGGTCACCACAGCACCAAGACCATCCCGGTTCTTCCCCAACCCCCTGAGCTTAACTTTAAGATAGCCCGCAGCAGGGTCTCCCTGGTTCTGGTACACAAAAGCAGCACGGTTAATGTTATTGACAACAAGGTCAACATCCCCGTCATTATCCAGGTCACTATAAGCCGCACCGTTACTGTTCGAGGGAAGATTTATACCCCAGGAAGCACCCTTATTAGTAAAAGTAAGGTCACCGTTATTCTTATAAATGTAATTCTTAACATCTGAAGAGGGCATGTTGTTGAGCATATCAAGTACATGTTTTGGCTCTACATTTCCGTTGATACTACGAAAGTAATTTTCATTGTACTTAAGCACGTCCATATTGGTGAAGTCGCGCATATACCCGTTGGTTACAAAAAGATCTTTCCAGCCGTCATTGTCATAGTCGGCAAACAAAGGGGCCCAGCTCCAGTCAGTATTGGATAGACCCGCAAGCTGCCCCACTTCACTAAAAGTACCATTGCCGTTGTTCAGTTGCAGCATGTTCCGCATGTACTGGTAATAAAATCCGTTACGCAGATTGATGTTAAAAGATTCATAATTGTCAAGACCAGCAAGAAGTTTCTGTCTTTTGTTGTCTTCAGGAAGCATATCGAGCGTAAAAATATCCTGCAGACCATCGTTATTGATATCGGTAATGCTATTGCCCATAGAAAAAAGGGTAATGTGGTCCAGTTGATCTCGCATACGGTCCGTAAACGTACCATCACCGTTATTTATGTACATGAAATCAGGAATAGCATAATCGTTAGACACATAAATGTCGGGCCATCCGTCGCCGTTGATATCAGCAACACCTGCGGCAAGACCATAAGAAAGGGTAGACATATTCAGACCAGCCTTCCGTGTCATGTCCTTAAAGTGACCATTATCATTCCTGAACAGCTTAGAACCTGCCATTGGATCATCCTGCTTTCTTAGCTCCTGTATGGTAACATCATCCAGATTGCTAAGTACGTTAATATTTTCATTCACCAGCAAAAGATCAAGATCACCATCACGGTCATAATCAAAGAAGATGGACTGTGTACTGTAAGAAGTATCTGCCAGGCCATAAGACTCTGCTTCATCCCTGAAGGCAGGCATTCCTTCACTATTAAGTCCCTGGCTGATAAAAAGCTGATTTTTTCTGTCTGCACCAGGGCGCCGGCCCGAATAACAGATATAGATATCTAGATATCCGTCGCCATTAACATCGACCATATTCACCCCATTTTTCCAGCCCGTATCCCTTCCTTGTACTCCGGCAAAATCTGTGATATCATCGAACTTCATATCACCACGATTGAAATACAGCTTATTGCCAGTCATATTACCTGAAAAGTAAACCTCATCCAGTCCGTCATTATTGAGATCACCAACAGCCACCCCGCCACCATTATAGAAAGCCTGATAGTTGAGAATATTTTTATCAAAATCTTCTTTGATAACGTTGTTAAAAAGAATATTGGTATTAGAGGAATCCAGCAGTTTAAACATTGGATTTTCCGCTATTGCGTCTTGTCTATCTTTGGTGGATTGCCCACAGGACGCCAACAAAAAAAGACACAATACAGTTACGTAAACTTTTGCCATAAAATGGGTTATACTTGGTTATTTGGTTTCGGCTAAGCTGGCTGAGCCATTCCTTGTCACCATACAATTACAGTGTAATATTTTGATGACAAAAACTAAATATATAGCTTTCTATGAGAAATCCATAATAAATTTAAATAGTTGCTATAAATCTTGATTTAAGACAACAGACCTGTCCAGAAGTCCTGGATCAACTTTCAGGAATATTAAAAAACTTTAGTCGCAGAAAGCGGCTCCATAACAATAAAGGGGATGCCGTAATAACAGCATCCCCTTTTATTCATTTAAGCTTTATGTCTTTATTAAACTTTGTTGTTTTTTTCGGGTGGCGTAGATGTGAGTTCACCAAACTCATTGACATAAGCCATCATATTTTCGAGTCCCCCGCCGGAAGAATTCTGTTTACGCTGCTCCTTTCGATCCTGCTTTTCTTCCAACTTTTTCTTTCTGTTCTTTTCCAGTTGATTCTTCATGAAACTCGCTTTTGATTTTGCCATAGATTATAATTACGAGGCAAATGTACTAAAATTTAGCCATATTTGGGCATAATGGAACGAAATCTCTCGCAAATTAAAGGAACGATGCATGCTGGCGGTCACACCGCGGGTAATGTTATTATTCCCATTTGGCAATCCATCCATCCATTTTTGCACTAGTTTATTGAAGAGGGTGATTTTATTTGCACACCTGATGAAGAATTCATTAAATATTAATAAGTAGTCTTACTGAAAAATGAGCCTATGGATCGCTGTTTCCTGACCTCTTACCTATAAATTAATTCCTGTCTATATTGTCCTATGGCAGTCTGTTTAAAATTGCTATATTTATTTAAAGTGACTTAAATAACCACTAATTAGAATTCCACCTGCTAAAACCAAATATCAAAACTATGAACACACGTCGTGACTTTCTACATCTGCTGGCAGCCTCTGCAGTTACCTTACCCCTCAATCCTCTCTCCGGACTCGCAAATGAAATTAAGATCATTGAAGAAAAATATGATGGGCCTGTATTACGGGTAGCCATTATGGGGCTGGGCGGCTATGGCACACGGGTTGCCGATGCTATGAAGGACTGTAAAAAAGCCAGGCTGGTTGGTGCAATAAGCGGAACTCCCTCCAAACTGAAAGACTGGCAGTCTAAATATGGAATTCCTGAAAAAAACTGTTACAACTACGAGACATTTGATCAACTAAAAAATAATCCTGAAATAGACGCAGTGTATGTAACCACGCCCAATGCACTACATCACGGACAAGTGATCCGTGTGGCAAAGGCAGGTAAAAACGTAATCTGCGAAAAACCTATGGCGCTCAACGCCAAAGAAGGACAGGAAATGGTAGATGCATGTAAAAAAGCAGGTGTAAAATTACTGGTAGGTTACAGAATGCATTTCGAACCAAAAACACTGGAAATCATCAGAATGAGAAAAGCAGGTGAACTTGGTAAAATCATGTTCTTCCAGGGGCAATGCGGATTCACAATCGGCGATCCGAAACAATGGCGTATGAATAAGCAACTGGCTGGTGGTGGCTCACTAATGGACATTGGAATATACGCTATAAACGGCTCCAGGTATATGGTTGGAGAAGAACCGATATGGGTAACAGCACAAGAGACTAAAACGCAACCAGAAAAATTCAAAGAAGGCATGGACGAAACGATACAATTTCAGCTTGGTTTTCCTGGAGGGGCCGTCGCCTCATGCCTTTCAACCTATGCAATGAATAACCTGGATAGATTCTTTTTAAACGGAGAAAAGGGATTTGCTGAGCTCCAGCCGTCAACCGGCTACGGACCGATAAAGGGCCGAACGAATAAAGGAGAACTGACCCATCCGCATGTTACCCATCAAACTGTCCAGATGGATGAAATGGCAGATATCTTTCTCGCAGGCAAGCAGCCGGAAGTACCTGTAGACGGAGAAGAAGCACTAAAAGATCTGAAGATCATAGATGCCATTTATCTGGCGGTTAAAACCGGTAAAAAAGTCGACTTAAAATTAGGATAATAAACGCTGACGTGACTTAGGCCAGCTATACTCCATATTGGCTGGCCTTTTCATAAATCTCTGTTCGATGTTGTAACTCACAATTGTATCACTCAACTCCTTTTACTGTGGTAGGAATTGTATATACTGATTTCGATGAGGTAATGAAAAGATCTGATCTGTTCTTGCCTCCAAAACAAACATTTCCGGTCCAGCCTTTAATATCGATGTGTGCGATCTGTATTCCCTCAGGATTATAGACCGTTACGCCATTGCCGGTGATGTAGATGTTTCCCCGATTGTCAAGAGTCATCCCATCTGAGCCCTTCTCAAACATCAGCTTCCGGTCTGTTAGTTTGCCCGCTGCTGCTATCGTATACCTATAAGTCTTTTGGTCACCCAGATCAGCTATATACAGATATTTCCCGTCAGGGGTGCCAACAATTCCGTTGGGCTGTTTCAGGTCGTCTAATGCCAATAAAATCTTCTTATCCTTGCCTGCTGGAATATAATATACATTCTGCCTCTCCAGTTCAGGCTTCTTTCTAGACCAATAATCACGCTGATAATATGGATCTGTAAAATAAATGCCCCCTTTGTTGTCAAGCCACATGTCATTTGGACCGTTCAATTTCTTACCATCCAGGTCTTTAATCAGTACAGTCACCTTACCGCTTTTATCAATAGACCAGAGTTCGTTGTTCTCATCCGCGCAGGCAAGCAGATTACCTTTTTTATCAAAATATAAACCATTTGAACGACCGGTTTTATCCATAAAAACAGATAATTGCCCATCAGTACCAAACTTCCATATCTTATCATTTGGCTGATCGGTAAAGTAAATCTCCCCTTTTTTATTAACAGCCGGGCCCTCCGTAAAAGAAAACTGACTGCTGATCAGTTTAAGATCCTGTGGGTTGAATACCTGCGCTTCTGCGCTGATATTGCCAAAGCTGCAAGCAACAGCCAATAGCAATGCGGAATATTTTATACTTGGTTTCATACGCTGAATTTAGTACAATTTTCTAAATATGCATATGGCTTGCAAAAGTATTACGTATCAAAATAAAATGTTCATGACCTAAACAATACCAATCATCAGCTGTTTATCTGTTACAAAATATCATCAGTCATGACCGAACAAAATACAAACGATCAACAATCTGAAGGCAAGGGCCTCGACAAGTGGAATCAACGTCTGGATCAGAATCTCGAAACTGAAAAACACGGAGATACC
>DATFQH010000349.1:0-3336 GCA_035264385.1 Pedobacter sp. | reverse complement strand
GCAAAAAGACGCCATACTAAAGCTCAAAATAAATGAAACACTGCTGCGAGAGGCAGAACTGGTCTCGCATAGCGGAAGTTGGGAATGGGCAGACGGCAAGGAGTTTGTTTTGTGGTCTGATGAAATGTACAATATCCATGGTTTCCTGCCTCATTCTATCTTTGTAAATTTTGCCGTCTACCAGGCTTTGGTTCATGAAGATGATCTGGAAGCATTTTCAAAAAACTTTTTTAATGCCGGGGGCAGTAAGGCGCCATTTAAGATCAATTATAGAATTGTAAGGCCTTCAGGAGAAGTCAGACACGTGCTTACCACCGCTGAATATAAGAAAATAGGAATAAATAACTTTGCCTACATTGGTAATACACAAGATGTAACTGAATTACGTGAGGCTCAGGTGCAGCTTGAAGAAAAGGTAATAGCACTTAATAGGTCAAATCAGGATCTGGAACAATTTGCCTATGTGGCTTCTCATGATTTACAGGAACCGCTGAGAAAAATCCAGGCATTTGGCGACAGATTGAGGGATAAATATGCCGAGCAGCTTGGTGCCGAAGCATTAGATTACCTGCAAAGGATGCGCAATGCAGCAGAAAGGATGCGGGCACTCATCAGCGACTTGCTTACTTTTTCTAAAGCCACCAGGGAACATAAAAACTTCGTTAAGCTGAATCTCACTGAACTGATTGATAAAACGGTCAGGGAATTTGATTTTACGATGGAATCAAAAAAAGCAACGATCGATGTCCATGTAGACCTTGAAGCAGAAGGAATACCTTCACAGCTTATGCAACTGTTTCAAAACCTGATCGGAAACGCTCTAAAATTTACAGATCCGGGGATTTCCCCCGTAATTGAAATAACCGGAAATACCAAATACGGTCATGAACTTCAACTGCCCGAAGGCAATCCTGCACAGGCTTATGCTGTGATCGCTGTAAGGGACAATGGAATTGGCTTCAAAGAAGAGGAAGCTCAGAAAATATTTGATATCTTTCAAAGACTGCATTCCCGTGCCCAGTATAGCGGAACAGGAATAGGGTTGGCCATCTGCAAAAAAATTACGGATAATCATTCTGGATTTATTGTTGCTAACAGCAAACCGGGCGAAGGGTCAATATTTACGGTTATTCTACCAAAGAAACAGATCAAATGAAATTTAGATTTATAAAATGAAAGAAGTTAAGGTCTTGTTAATTGATGATGATGAAGATGATTACATCCTTACAAAAATAGTATTTGATCAGCTTAACGACAGATATTCACTCCACTGGCTCAGCAGCTATGATAAGGGGCTCAGTGCAATCCTGAAAAAACAGTTTGATGTATATCTGGTAGATTATCGTCTTGGAAAGGGTACCGGTATTGATCTGCTGAGGGAAGCAATAAGTTCCGGGTGTGTTGAGCCAATCATTATGCTGACGGGAAAGGGAGACTTGACCATAGATAAGCAGGCGATGAACATCGGTGCAGCTGATTATCTGGACAAGGACGAAATTGAGCCGGTCCTTATGGAAAGGAGTATCCGCTATGCGGTAAAGCATGCAAATGGCCTGCGCGCCATTCAGGACAGCGAGCGGAAATATAGGGCTATTTTTGAACAGGCCAATGATCCAATATTCGTTACAGATTATTCGGGGAAAATACATGACATCAACAGCTGCGGACTGAATTTCTTTGGCTACACACTTTCTGAACTGCTGGTACTTCCGGATTCTACTTTCTTTAAAAATAGCGCTGACGCAGAAAAATTCAGAGAACTGCTGGAAAGAAACGGATCGCTTAATAATTTTGAATGCGAACTGATGGCTAAAGACGGCGCTGTTTATCATTGCAGTCTGTCATCTTTTATACAGGTAGACATGATCAGTGTTTCAGAGGTTTACCATACCATAGTCCGGGATCTCAGTTACAGAAAACATATCGAAGAAAAATCTGTTAACATAGGCAAGATGTCAATATCAGAACATATTGCTAAGGGTCTCGGAGATGAAGTAAGGGATCCTTTGTCTACGATTAATCTGGCTATAGACGAACTTGCTTCAGATAGCGCTCTTGCCTATAATGAATCGGTACAATCTTACTTGGAGATCATCAAAACCAATTGTGACAGGGTAACCAGACTGATGCAAAATTTTATTTCAAGTACCGAGACTAAAACGCTGAATCTTCAGCGCCATAGTATTCAGGAGGTAATTGAAGAAACACTTAGGGAAACGGAAAACCTCATTGTTGGCCATAACATAAAGTTAACAAGTCAGTTGTTAGATTCTGGTCAAAAGGTTCTGTTGGACAAGAACAAGATAAAGTCGGCCCTTGTGAGCGTAATTGAAAATGCTGTCGAGGCGATGCAATCCTATCCGAAGATTATCCATATTACCAGCACGTCTGACAAGGATATGTTCGAGATCGGAATTGAAGACAATGGTACAGGGGTTAGTCAGCAAAATCAGGATAAGATCTTTGAGCCATTTTTCACCACAAAGAAGAGAGCAAATGGGTTGGGGCTGACACACGCGCAAAGGGTACTGACTACACATAACGGAAACATCAAACTTAAGCCTCTGGCAAACGGGAGCTTATTTCTGATCAGAATCCCCGTTTATAATGAAGGGGCGCTCTGGCTTTAAACCGATCATATGTCTATATTTAGCTATAAGCAACGGAATCAGATCAATCTTTTGATCATTATAGCCTTGGGGTGTATCATTGCCTATTCACTACAAGGGATTTTCGGTTCAATACTTAGTACACTTGTACTATATACCATACTTCGTCCGGCATTCATTTATCTGGTAGAGGTAAAATATTTAAATAGAAGCTTCTCTGCAATCCTTCTGCTTTTTATTTCAGTGATTCTGATTGTTCTGCCATTTTATGCACTGAGCAGTATGGTTATTGAAAAGATTGCCGAATTGCAGAATGATCCGGCTTATTTTAAAAATACGCTTTTTAAACTTAAGCACTTGATTCCAATGCGAGGAGATTTTCAAAATCTTGTGGAAGATGGAGTGAGGAAGGCAGGGGTATGGGCGACCGGGCTATTTCCATCATTGATCACGGGAGCTTTCAATATTATTCTAGGTCTGTTACTGATGTATTTCTTGCTTTACTTTATGCTCATAGAACGCGAGAAGTTTGAGTCAGCACTGATAAAATATGCTCCGTTCAGATCGCAGAATGCACAGCGCTTTGCCGAAGAAATGCGGAATACTACGTATGCAAATGTCTTGGGCCAAGGCTTTATTGCGCTGGTACAGGGTACCCTAGTCGGCCTTTCCTTTTATGTACTAGGTTATAAAGATCCTGTTTTCTGGGGCGTGATTACGACGTTCA
>DATFQH010000348.1:0-46618 GCA_035264385.1 Pedobacter sp. | reverse complement strand
GTATTTCAAACCTCCGCATATCTTCCAGTTTTAAACCAGACAAATACAACTCAATCGACCTGTGTTTAAAGATCAATGGTAAAATCTGGGCAGGAGTCAGTGCACCAATAAGAGGAGTTAATCCTGCGCCAACGCCAAAGGGATCTGCTGCAGGCTGTTTGGTTACAACCTTATTTAGCTCTATCAATGCATTTACCGGATCAGGCACAGCCTGCCTGGCATAGGCTTCCGCCTTGATCAGCGTAATTTCGCCGGGCAGGTAAACCGGGATAGCTGTAGCACCCGTCAACCCGAAGCCAGCCAGCCTTGCCACCGGTGCGGTTGCATTCGGAAGGGTATAAAATACCAGTCTCTTATCTGCCGGATCAGGAACGTTGGCCCCGGTAAGGCCCAGATTGGCGTTCGTAGGCTGAAAGACATTATTTGTTGATGTCGCGATTTCAAATATTGGGTTCAGCGTTTGCGCATCAAAATTAAAAGTAGACTTCTTAGTCAGGTCTACACTATTAGCAGCGGTCAGCGCCAGGGCATAATTGCCGGCAAAAAGTGCATACCTCGCCTTCAACGCATGCAAAGTGTTCACGATATCGATCCCCGCAGGAACATTAGACTGAAAGCCCGCACTAATCGGATTGGCCGCAACAGTTGCCAGCGCATTATCAATCACCGCTATCGCCTTTGTAAACCCTTCAATCCTGCTAATGAAACCAACATTCTGGCCGATGCCGGCAGGGATCTTTTCCCAGTACTGCGACAAGTTGCCCAACGCAAGCGCCTTAAAAATACTCGAATAGGCGATCAGTCCGGCAGCGTAGCTTTTATCTCCAAGCTCTGACGAGTTATTGATCACATTGTCTGCATCATAAATGATCTTATTGCTGTTGGTCCACAAATTTGTAAGGATGTTATTGGTTCCGTCTACGCTGTTACCACCAGTAAACAACTGAAGCTCCGGAATATTCCCTGAATTCATCAATAAGATCTCATTGGTTACAAAACCAGAAACCGAAACCGAATTGAAATAAACGCCCAAACGGCCAACCGTGTAAGTTCTCTGCAAGCCAACTGCCACACCAGTAAGGCCGGTAGGCGAATTCAACACATCATCAGCATTCGCGCCTCCGGGATTTCTATACTCTTTCTTACAAGACGAGACTGACAATACGATCAGCACAACATATATTATTTTACTTATATACTTTTTCATATGAATCCTCTTAAAAATTAAAACTTAACCTGTAAACCCAGACTGAATGTTCTCGGGATCGGCACCGACCCAAAATCTATATTCCTTAAAATAGTCGACTGCCCCCCAGAGTTCAGCTCCGGATCATAACCCTTGTAATTATCCCATGAAACCAGGTTCCTTCCACTTAAGTTGATGGTCAGGTCCTGCAGAAATTTAACCTTACCCACGTTGTAGCTCAACGAAACCTCTCTCAGCTTGACATAAGAGCCATCATCAATTCTCCATTCCTCGGTAGCATACACCCCGGCAACATAACCCCTTGGCAACTTGCCGGTCTGCTCATCTTCGGCCACCTTGCCATTACCCACACCCTGACGGGTTCTCCAGTCTGCGTTCCATACATCCGCACCCTCAGAAGCATCCAGCTGTACATGCAGGCTCAGTTTTTTGTAAGAGAAATCATTTACAAAAGACCCCGTGTAATCCGGATTCGGATCACCTAAAACTTTCCGCAGCGTCGTACCCACCGGCAATCCATTCGCATCACGCTGTGGCGTAAAAGTCGTTGTAGAGTTCTGCACCCCGCGTTCCAGCTGAGGAATCCCCGCAGCGTTCGTCAGCAGACTTCCGTCGGCGTTCCGTGCAAAAAAGGTACCATAGAAGACACCAGTTGGCTGCCCGTCAATTATCGCTACAGGCGCCCCTGCATTGGTAGAAATCAGCCTCAACGCGCCACCCCCGACCGTCTTATTTCTATTCCGGTTAAAAATAACAGAGGTATTCCATTTGAAATCACCGGCAGCTACAGGAGTACCGGTAACCATCAGCTCGATACCCTTATTTCTAAGCGAGCCCCTGTTTTCCAGCAAGGTTGTGAATCCGGTAGTAGGCGCAATCACAACAGGCAGTAAAAGATCGCTAACCTTCTTGTCATACCAGTTAAATACTATTCCCAACCGGTTTTTGAAGAAAGCCAGATCAGCTCCGACCTCCAGTTCACGCTGAAGTTCAGGCGCTATCGCCGTATTGGCCAACTGCCCCCTGGACGCCAGGGAAGTTTTGCCCAGATAAGACTGTGAAAGGTATTCATTGAAACGATCATAAGGACCTATCCCTGTTAAGTTCCCCGACTCTCCGTAAGCCGCCCTGATCTTAAAAGCATCCCACCAGTCTGACACCCCAAGGGCGGCCCAGTAATCGGCAGAAGAAAGCACATAACTAACATTTGCCTTTAAATAAAGGTTCGTCCTGTCCTTCACACTAAATACCGTAGACTGATCTACCCGGAGGGCACCCGTCACAAACAGATGATCTTTGTATTTAAAGTTTTGCTGTAAATAAGCCCCGCTAATAGACTGCTCGGCCCTAATGTCGTTATTGGGCAGTATTGTACTTGCCCCATTTACAGTCTGAACAAAAGGCGCAAGCCCCCTGCCATTCAACAGCGAATACATGTCTTTCTGATATTGATAGGATCCGCCAAGCTGCGTAGTCGACAAAAGACGTTCAGCCAGTTTAGCATCGTAAGTCAGGTTGACCTCATTATTGAATAAAGTCGTAGTTGCATTGGCCGCGCTGGCATAGCCGTTCAACGCCGGATCCAGTGCAGCACCCCCACCATAAAACCCTGTACTTACATTATAAGCAAAGGGAGGAATGTAGGTAGTACCATTTTGAATGGTATTGTCTACTCCCATTGTATAATCCACTGTAAGATTTTTTACAGGATTCAAGACCAGTTTTGTGTTTGCGATTACCCGGTTGGTAAACTGCCGTTGCTTAATGTCTTCAATCACCGACACGGGGTTAACCCTGCCACGCTCACCTACCGCCTTCAGATTTCCCAAAGCGTCCCTGGCAAAAATATCATGAAAATTTCCAATGATAGTCACAGAGTTCATCGGCGAAAAGAAGGAGTTTCCATCCGGCTTTTCATTCGCATCACTATGGACATAATTAAACCCGGCAGTAACCTTAGCCCAGTCATTTATCTTATGATCGAGATTCGCCCTCATGTTATACCGCTTGAAATCAGTATTCTTGATGATTCCCTGGTTGGAAAAATAGCCGACAGAAGTATACAATTTGGTGTTTTCGCTACCGCCCGAAAGGGAAATCGTATTGTCAGTACCAGTCCCGGTCCTAAAAATATAATCCTGGTAATTGTACCTGGTTACCGGCGTCGTATTGGTTAGCAAAGCCGGCGGGGTACCCGTCGTCTGGATCACATCCTGCGTAAAAGCATCAACAGAACCACCAAACTTAACCGGCGACTGATTCACGTCCACCTGTTTGCGCAAGCGGCTTGAAGTCAGGCTGGTGGAAAAACTGATCACCGGCTTTCCGCTAACGCCTCTTTTCGTGAAAATCTGTATCACACCCGCATTCGCCCTCGATCCATAGATCGCTGCCGCGGCAGCACCGTTCAATACCTCGATCCTTTCAATGTCGTTCGGATTGATATCCACCATCCTGTTCTGGCCTATACTACCTACAAAATTTCCATTCTGTCCGGCACCATTGCCGGAGCTGCTCCCGCCATCGTAATTAGCAGAAGTATTGGTTACCCTTGTCGTTGCGTTATTCACGATTACCCCGTCAATAATATACAAAGGTTCAGAAGAAGAGTTAATGGAACTCACGCCCCTGAGCCTCACAGACATTCCACCGGCCGGATCACCGGAATTCTGGCTGATCTGCGCTCCGGGGGTTTTACCCTGTAAAGAAGAAAGTACATTCCCACTCGGCGCCCGCACCAAAGCATCTCCTTTAACTGAGCTCACGTAACTACCCATTTGCTTTCGGGTAGTTCCCTGTGAGGTACCGGTCACAATCACTTCGTCGAGCCCTATATTGTCAGTACTCAGCTCGCCATTTACCACCGCCTCTGCATTGGCCCCCAGCTGCACGCTTTTAGTCTGGGTCTTGAAACCCACAGAAGAAAAACTGACCTGGTAAGTACCCGGGTCCAAATTGGCGGCCAGGCTATACTTGCCCTCTCCATTCGTGGCTACCGCAAAATTTGTATTCATCACCTTGACCACAACTCCCGGGATCCCAGAGTCTGAGCTGCCATCGGTGACGCGCCCGCTTAAAGTATACCGCCTGGTCTGCGCGCTTGCCGTGGTGGCAAGCATCAAAAATAAAATCGGCACCCATAAAACAAGCCTGTTTACCGGGTGCCCAATAGCGTAGAGTATTTTCATATGTTCGGTTTTGATTACCTAAATATACGCTATTAGCAAACAGAATCAAAAGCTAGGAAGGAAAGCAGATCTTACCCATTGTTACCGAAGGAACGCCCGCCCTGGGGCCAAAATCGGTATCTCCCCCTGTCAGCGTTTCATTGGCCAGCAAGGCAAAAAGCACCGCCTCTTTAGCATCCGGATCGATACCCAGGGCGTCTGTAGTAAAAAAAGCCGCATTGGGCAAGCCCTTTTTCAGCTGATCTGTCAATAAAGGATTGTGCATGCCCCCGCCACTCAGGTAAATGCTGATTTTACTTTTAGCAAAACATCTTTTTACCGCCTCAATAATCGTCTCTGCAGAAAATGCATTGAGCGTAGCCATAACATCTTCATTGCACAGACCCAAAGTGCCGGAACGCTGCCTGGCCTTTTCGAGATAATGGAGGTTAAATAGCTCTGGCCCGGTAGTTTTAGGAAAACCAGACTTTAAAAACGGTTCGGCCATCAGCGCCTGTAGTAACTCTTCATTTATGCCGCCTGCACGCGCCAGCGCAGCATCCTTATCGTAATATAAACCGCTGTAATGCTGCTGAACAAATTGGTCCATCAGCGTATTGCCGGGGCCCACATCAGTAGAAAACACCCTCGACGCGTCATTGTCTGCCGGCAGATAAGTAAAGTTGGCGATACCGCCAATGTTCAGCATCACCCGGTCTTCTCCTTTTTTAGAAAAGTACAGATAATCGCCATATACGGCCAGAGGAGCACCCTCTCCGCCTGCGGCGATGTGTTTTTGCCTGAAGTCACAAATGGTCATGATGCCGGTTTTAACAGCAATATGATCTCCGTCGCCGATCTGCAGTGTCGCATTCGGATAGGCCGGAAGGCCATGCAGTGATGCCGGGGCATGGAAGATCGTCTGTCCGTGGCTGGCGATTACATCAATATCTTCAGGTTTCAGGCTCCAGTCTTCCAGCGCCTGCAGCACCATCCCACCATGCAGCAGCCCGATCTTTTCGTTCATCAGGGTCACCAGTTGCAGATCTGCATCCTTACGGGAAAAAATAGCTTTTATCTCTGCCTTCAATTCATTTTCATAACCAATGGTCTTAAAATTAATGAGCCTGACCTTAGTTTCTGCCCCCGACCCGCTGATCGAACATAATGCAACATCCAGTCCGTCCATTGAAGTACCTGACATCAGCCCGACGATAAGCCGCTCACTTTTGCTGATGATCTCAAAGCATTTTCGCCAGTTCCTGTTCATATTAAAAAATACAATAGCATTCCGCAATATAAGATTTTTGGCCTTACTGTACAGTGCCGTAATGCTGCCTGCTACCTAACTATCACCTGATTCCTGATGATTGCGCTATGACAGCGCCATGAGTCCACGGTGAGTCCGCCTTTTTACTGGGAAAAGGTGGACTCACCGTGGACTCATGGCGGACTCATGGCGGACTCACTACGATTGAGGTAGCTGTCAGTTACCAGCCTTGTCCGGCCGGACTTATAACCGTCATCAGTTAGAATGTTCCTGCCTTCAGCAAAGATTTTGCTTACAAGTTTCAATTATTTACTATTTTTTATTTCAGAAGTTCAATCGTTTGCATCGCATGGAAACCACGAAATCGGTAAAAAATCAGTTTATTTTGCATGTCCGGGTCTCCTAAAGTATTTGATAAAGCCATCAGAGTAAACTATATTTACTGCTCCGTACTAACTTTAAGAACAACTAAATGGCAAGATTAAATCTTCTGGAAGAAACGCGCTTTGAAAAATTGCCCGTTTCTGTCTACGAAAACCCTAAAGCAGCATCAATTAGTGTAGCTAAACGTATTGGGAACCTTATCAAACAAAAGCAGCAAAACAACGATCACGCAGTTTTGGGCTTGGCTACAGGAGCTACTCCGATAGCTGTTTATGCAGAACTGGTTAGAATGCATAAAGAAGAAGGTTTAAGCTTTAAAAACGTGATCACCTTTAACTTGGACGAGTACTATCCTATGCAGCCCGATGCCGCACAGAGTTACGTTTCGTTTATGAATGAAAATTTGTTCGATCACATCGATATCGACAAAAAAAATGTAAACATCCCAGATGGTACGCTGAAGCTGGAAGACATTCCTGCCTTTTGCCTTGCCTATGAGAAAAAGATCACCGATGTCGGCGGTCTGGATATCCAGATCCTGGGTATCGGACGTACGGGCCACATCGGATTCAACGAGCCTGGTTCTGCACCCAATTCGGGTACCCGTCTGGTAACGCTGGACGACCTGACACGCCGCGATGCTGCAAGGGATTTTGGTGGTAAATCATTCGTGCCTACGAAAGCCATTACCATGGGTATCGGTACGATTTTCAAAGCCAGAGAGATTATCCTGATGGCCTGGAACCGCAAAAAGGCTTCTATCATTAAGAAAGCGGTAGAAGGTGAGATTTCGAGTGATGTGCCTGCTACTTATTTGCAGTTGTCTGAAAATGTAGAGTTCATTTTGGATCAGGATGCTGCTTCCCTTTTGACCAGATTTGACACCCCATGGCTGGTTAAGGACTGCGTGTGGGATGAAAAACTGACCAGGAAGGCAGTGATCTGGCTGGCAAACTACTTGCACAAGCCGGTACTGAAGCTAACCGAAGATGATTACAACAACAACGGTATGGCACAACTGGCAGTAGACAGGGGCCCGGTTTACAACATCAACATTGATATTTTTAATAAATTACAACATACCATTACTGGCTGGCCGGGCGGTAAGCCCAACGCAGATGATTCGCAAAGACCGGAGCGTGCGGAACCAGCGAAAAAACGTTCCATTATCTTTTCTCCGCACCCTGATGATGATGTGATCTCTATGGGCGGTACTTTCATCCGTCTGGTAGATCAGCAGCATGATGTTCATGTGGCCTATCAAACCTCGGGAAATACAGCGGTATGGGATGATGATGTGCTTCGCTTCGTGGAATTTAATATCGACTTCGCCGAAAAAATGGGTCATGACCAGCCTGAACTGAAAGCAATGTACAGTAATATGCGTGACTTCATGGAACATAAACAGCCCAACCAGGTAGACACCCACGAGATTCAGACCGTAAAAGGACTGATCAGAAAGGGTGAGGCCATAGCCGGAGCACGCTATTGCGGGTTGGAAGATGACCACATTCATTTTATGGCGCTGCCTTTTTACGAAAGCGGAAAGAATCAGAAAAATCCGGTAACGGATGAGGATGTTGAGCTCACTATCGAATTGCTGCAAAAGGTTAAACCACAGCAGGTATTTGCCGCCGGAGATTTTGAGGATCCGCATGGCACACATATCGTATGTTTTAATATAATTCTGAGGGCTTTACAGCGCCTGGCCAAAACTGAAGACTGGGTGAAAGATTGCTGGCTTTGGATGTACCGCGGTGCATGGCAGGAGTTTGAGACCCATGAGATTGAGATGGCCGTGCCACTGAGTCCTCAGGAAGTAGAGCGGAAAAAATTCGCCATCTTCAAGCACCAGTCGCAGAAGGACCGCGCAGTTTTCCCGGGTGATGACGCAAGGGAGTTCTGGAAAAGGGCTGAAGACCGTAACAGGGAAACCGCCCGGGCTTATGATAACCTGGGACTTGCCGACTATGAGGCGATGGAGGCTTTTGTCCGTTACATATTTTAATTACCTTTACGTAAGGCCCGGAGTTGATTCGGGCCTTACTGCTTTTATACCGCTAAAGTATGACCTCAACATTAACCGATAAACCTGCCCGCCTGCTGTCGCTGGATTTTTTCAGAGGGGCTACCGTTGCTGCCATGATACTGGTAAATAACCCCGGCGACTGGGGTCATATCTATGCACCACTGGAGCATGCGGAATGGAACGGCTGCACGCCTACTGACCTGGTATTCCCGTTCTTCCTGTTTATCGTTGGGGTCTCTGTTGCTTATGCTATGGGTAGTAAAAAGGCCGATCCGGCCACTCATAGCAAGACCCTATGGAAGGCACTGAAAAGAGCGCTGATCCTTTTCGGGCTGGGCCTGTTTCTGTCCCTCTATCCCAGGGTTTTTACAGAACCGCTGGAAGCTTTTCAGACCCTGCGTATCCCTGGTGTATTGCAGCGCATAGCGGTAGTGTTTCTCATCTCATCGGTTATCTTTTTAAAGACGGCTGAAAAAAATATGTTCAGGTTATTTATAGTGTTGCTGGCGGCATATTGGGCGTTGATGACTTTTGTACCGGTGCCCGGCGTCGGCTATGCTAACCTGGAAAAGGAAACAAACCTGGGCGCCTGGCTGGACCGTACTGTACTTACTGAGGCCCATTTGTGGAAGTCGGCTAAAACCTGGGACCCTGAAGGCATACTGGGCACCGTTCCTGCGGTGGCTACCGGCCTCTTTGGAATTATGGTTGGTGTTTACCTTAAACGGAAAGATATCGATGCCGGTATTAAAATGGCCTGGCTTTTTTGCGCAGGCTTTGCCGCTATAGCACTGGGCTGGATCTGGGGATTGCAGTTTCCAATCAACAAAGCCTTATGGACAAGTTCATTTGTACTCTTTACGGGTGGCCTGGCTACTGTGGTATTGGCTGCAAGTTACTGGATCATCGATGTGAACAACTACAGTAGGTTTACCAAACCTTTTGTGGTCTATGGTGTGAATGCGATCACGGTATTCTTTTTATCGGGGCTCCTGCCGCGGACGCTGAATATGATCACAATGAAAAAACCTGATGGTACTGAGGCCGGATTCCACAGCTGGCTTTATGAAACTTTCTATACGCCTAATTTTTCTCCGGTGAATGCTTCTCTGGCAATGGCCATAACTTTTGTACTTTTCTGGTTACTAATTCTTTGGGTAATGTACAGCAGGAAAATCATTATAAAAGTTTAATTTAGAGACCGACAAACTTTATTACTATTCATGAAGAAAAGAACCATCGTCCTTAGTTTAGGATTAGCAGTCTTAATGACTGTAAACGCTCCCTCATGGGCTCAGCAGAAAAAATCTGCGCCTAAAAAAATTGCAGCCGCTACCAGCACAAAACCGGCTGGCACAGCTATTCCAAACGATCCGAATGTGAAGATCGGAAAACTGCCGAACGGGCTTACTTACTATATCAGAAAAAATACCGAACCAAAAGACAGGGCGGAGCTATATCTGGCCACCAGGATCGGCTCGCTGATGGAAGAAGACAACCAGCAGGGTCTTGCCCACTTTACCGAGCACATGGCTTTTAACGGCACCAAAGATTTCCCGAAAAATGAAATGATCAACTATCTGCAAAAAGCGGGTGTCCGATTTGGGGCTGATCTGAATGCATATACCGGTTTTGACCAGACCGTATACCAGTTACCGATTCCTACCGATAGCGCTGCTGTTTTTAAGAACGGCTTTAAGATCCTGGCCAACTGGGCAGGCAAGGTAATCATGGAGGGTGATGAGATCGACAAAGAGCGTGGTGTGATCATTGAAGAGGATCGCCAGCGTGGCAAGAATGCGCAGGAGCGCATGAGCAAGCAATTACTCCCGCTGCTGTTGAAAGGCTCGCGCTATGAAAATCGGCTTCCTATTGGCAAGATCGATATTCTTCAGACCTTTACACACGATAAGATCAGGAGTTTTTACAAGGACTGGTACAGGCCGAACCTGCAGGCAGTAATCGCAGTAGGTGATTTTGATATAAATGCCGTGGAAGAACTGATCAAAGCCAATTTTTCGGACCTGACAAACCCTGCGAACCCGAGACCACGACTGAAATATGATCTGCCGGACAATAAAGAACCATTGGTAAAGGTGATCACCGATCCGGAGCAGCCGTACAATGTGGCACTGGTAATGTACAAACAGCGCGGCGCGGTTTCGAAAACGACTGCAGACTACAGGAAGAAGCTGATATTTTCAATGATCAACAGCATGCTGGGTGCCAGGATTCAGGAGATCCTGCAAAAGGGAAATGCGCCTTTTATCTTTGCCCAGAGCAATTATGGCCCCTATCAGGGTGGTCTTGTGGCAGGCATCAATGCATTGCAGACGGTAGTGGCCACGAATTCGGGCGCTACGCTTGAAAAAGGGCTTGTTGCTGCACTTGCTGAAAATGAGCGTGCGGCACAGTTTGGCTTTTTACAGTCTGAACTGGATGTGGCCCGCAAAAATATCCTGGCCAACAATGAGAAACAACTGAAGGAAAAAGACAAAACACCGTCTTCAAATTTCGTACAGCAATACCTGAACAATTTCCTGACCGGAGCTCCAATACCTTCTATTGACTTTATCGCTGCCGAGACAGATAAGGCCCTGGCGGCAGTTACACTTGCAGAGGTGAACCAATTGGCTAAAACGATGATTACAAAAGAGAACCAGATCATCGTGGTTCAGGCTCCTGAAAAGGACAAGGCGACCCTGCCTTCGGAGGCACAACTGATTGCCGCTGTAAAGCATGCGGGCGCGGGTGTGACGGCTTATGTTGACAATTCGGTAAACAAGCCTTTACTGGAAAAGAAACCTGTGGCTGGCAAGATCACTGCCGAAGCAAAGATCGAATCGATAGGCGCAACTGAACTGACCCTGAGCAACGGGATTAAAGTAGTACTGAAACAAACCGATTTTAAAAATGACCAGGTGATCTTCAGTTCCTTTTCTAAGGGGGGTACTTCGCTGGGCAGCGACGCGGACAACGAGTCGGTGCAGATGGTGGGCCTGATTCCTGAGAGTGGCGTGGGTGATTTTAACCCTACTCAGCTCAATAAGCTGCTGGCTGGGAATACCGGCCGCGCCGGCGCTTATGTTACTGATCTGTACCAGGGTTTTAGCGGAAGTGCTTCTCCTAAGGATCTGGAAACGGCTTTCCAGATGGTGTATGCTTATGCCACCAATCCACGGAAGGACGTGGAGATCTTTAATAAGAACATCAGTGATTATAAGGTGGTATTGGGGAACAAAAATGCCGATCCAAACAGTGTTTTCGCTGATACGGTACAGGCTGTGCTTTCATCTTATCACAAGCGTGCAATGCCAACCAACCTGGAAGACCTGGAAAAAGTTTCCCTGGATAAGGCTTTTGATTTCTATAAGGAACGTTTTGCCGATCTGGGAGAGCAGACTTTTGTAATCATCGGGTCTTTTGATATGAATACCATTAAGCCGTTTATTGAAACGTATCTTGCCAGCCTGCCTTCGCTGGACAAGCAGCAGAACTTTGTTGATCTGGGTATCAGATCACCGAAAGGAAAGATCAGCAAGACCGTTTATAAAGGCCTGGAAGATAAGGCGGCGGTAGAGCTTTACCTGCATGGCGACTATGAATTTAACGCAGAGAACAACACACAACTGGAAGCGGTAAAGGCTGCTCTTGAGATTAAGATTCTGGAAAGGCTGAGAGAAAAGGAAAGTGGGGTATATAGTCCCAGAGTAGGCCTTAGCATCGAAAAATATCCAAATTCACATTACTATTTTAACATCTCCTTTAGCTGTGCACCGGCAAATGTTGAAAAACTGATCGCTGCCTCGCTGGATGAGGTGGCTAAGATTAAGGGAAGCGGAGCTACTGCCGATGACATCAGTAAGTTTAAGTCAGAAGAACAGCGCCAGGTTGAGCTGAGCCTGCGGGACAACAATTTCTGGCTGAACTATATCAGCAGCAAGCTGAAAAATGGCGACAATCCGGACCAGATCCTGGGTTACAGGAAAAGACTGGATGCGGTTACCATCGAGACAACGAAGGCTACTGCGCAAAAATACCTGAACGAAGACAATTATATCCGTTTAGTATTGTTACCTAAAAAATAAGTATTAGCGTTTTAATAAAAAGAGTGGCCTGTATATCGCTGTACAGGCCACTCTTTTTTTCAGTCCGGGCAGATTATGCTGATCAATTGGGAGCCGGTATATTCCCGGCCTGGATACCTACCGGGCCACTGGGTTCACTTTCATTTTTGAGCCTGTCTAATGCGGTTACCAGGTAATTGTATCTTTTGCCGCTGTCTACATCGGTATCGATAAAGGTGCTGAAGTCTTCAAAACTGATGCGCAGGATATTTTTGGCGTTCAGCACATCGATTTTCTCACCTTCTTCAAAACGGTAAATTACATATCCGGATGCCGTTTCGCCATCGCTCGCCTTAAGCGGTGCCTCCCATTTCAGATGTACCCCATCGTTTAGCGCATCTGCGGTGAGTTGCTGTGGCTGATTGGGCACGGTCTCATCGAGCCATGGCATCTGTGGTGGCAGGGCAGGATATTTATACAGATCGTTCTTTAAAGAATCTCCGGCAGCACGGGCTACGGTAGAAAATGATTTAGAACTGAAATAAACACTTCCCTGCACCCTATTGTTGTTCCTGATGTAACGGACCTGATCCGGAATCTGATTGGGCAACCGCCATGCGGCTTCCATACGCTGGTTGACCAGGTAGGCGGCCTGACCAATATAGAGGTGCCGGCCATAGGTGTTGTTGCTCCACCAGTCTACTAGCGTATTGAAGGGCGCGACCCTTCTGGTGAAGCTAAAATAGATTTGCGGATTGATATAATCTACCCAGCCTTCCTGAACCCATTTTCTGGAATCGGCAAAAAGCTCAGCGTAATTGGACAGGCCGCTGGTTGCCGAGCCAAGGGTATCTTCTGAGCTGTTTCTCCAGATGCCGAAAGGACTTACACCGAACTTTACATATTTTTTATAGTAATGGATGCTGTCGTTGAGCTGTTTGATCAGCAGGTTGACGTTATTGCGGCGCCAGTCGCCAATGTCACTAAATTCGCCGCGGTACTTCCCGAAGGTGGCACTGTCGTTGATGCGCTGCCCCTCTACCTTATAGGGATAAAAATAATCGTCAAAATGTATCCCGTCGACGTCATATCCCTTTACAACGTCGAGGATTACTTGTACAATGTATTCCCTTACTTCGGGGATTCCGGGGTCAAACTGTTTTTTACCGGCATAGGTAAAAAACCATTCCGGCTTTTGCCTTATCATATGGCTTTCGTGGAGTATGGAATTGGGGCTCATGCTGGCACGGTAAGGATTGAACCAGGCATGCAGTTCTATCCCTCTTGAATGCGCTTCTTTAATAGCAAACTCCAGAGGGTCATAGCCAGGTGCCGGAGCGACTCCCTGACGGCCCATGAGCCACTGACTCCAGGGTTCCCTGGATTTGCTATAAAAGGCATCGGCTGCAGGTCTTACCTGCAGCATGATTGCGTTCATTCCGTTTGCCTTGTGCTGTTCAAGGATCCCGATCAGTTCCTGTTTCTGGCGATCGGCCGTCAAGCCTGGTCTGGAGGGCCAGTCGATATTTGACACGGTGGCCACCCAAACGCCCCTAAACTCTCTTTTTGGAGCAATTTTTGATAAGGTTTGCGCTATTGTGGGTATTGATATTGATAAAATTGATAATAGAGCATAAATAGTACGTTTAAGCATCCCTTTGTCCTTTTTTCAGTAATGTAAAAATAGTTTCATTTGTTTTGTACTGCGGGCGTTTCAGTCCCTGACCTAAGCAAGTAAACGATTTTTTTGAAAGTCTCATACAAATTGAAGGATTTTTTTCCCTTTTATTATATTTTAATTATGTTAGTTGTTTACCAAAACCCAGATTATAATTATAACGATGTCAGATCAGAATGATGTAGTGAACAAAGGTGACCGCAACAAGATTTATTTTCTTGTAGTGGTAATTGTTGCATTACTGGGCACCAATGCCTACCTCTTTTTCAAGGACAAGCAACAAAACGACCGCTATGTTAGTGTAACCACTGAAAAGGACAGGCTTAAGCTCGAGGTCGAAAAGATCGAAGTGGAACTGGATAAGGTAAACGCCCTGAATGTGACGCTAAGCGATAAGCTGATCGGCGAACAGAATCTGGCCAGAGAAAAGATTGCGGAATTAAAGCTGGCCTTGCAGGAAGGCACACTAACGCAGGAAGAACTGGCGAAGGCTCAGGAACAGGTAAAAGAACTTCGTGAATTTGTAAAAACATATAATGAGACCATCATTAAGCTGGAAAAGGAAAACTCCAGTCTAAAATCAAGGATGGACAGTTTAAAGGAGTCTGCAACTTCTGTAGAAAGGCGCGCCGCCGAGCTGGAACAGAAGAACTCTGAACTGGCTGCCAGGGTTAAGACCAGTTCTGCGCTAAAGGCCGCCAATGTTGGTGTAACCGCATATCGTGTAAAAAGCAGCGGAAGGAACATTGAAATTACTAAGGCTGGTTCTGCGAAGAAACTCAGCGTGACATTTGACATTATCCCCAATCCATTGGCAGAGAAGGATTATCATAAGATCTATCTTCGGGTGTTTGATCCTGCCGGTAACCTGATAGCAAACGAGAACAACATGTTCGAAGCCGATGGACAGGACATGCAGTACAGCTCTTCTACTTCTATTTCTTATAACGACGACAATACTTCCTATACCATGGACTGGATCAATCCGAACCAGTTTATGAAGGGAATTTATTCCATCATTCTTTATGCTGACGGCTATACCATGGGCAGGTCGGAAATTGAATTAAGATAGCGGAAAGGTTAGGAAAAAAGTAGTTCCTACGTCGGCAAATGACTTGAATTCTACCGTACCCCCCGCATTCTCTACAGCTTGTTTCACAAATGCCAGCCCTAAACCGGTTCCTGAAGACTTGGTGGTAAAGTTGGGTACGAAGATCTTATCGTGTAATGCCGGATCTATTCCCTTTCCATTGTCGTCGACTTCAATGAATACAGCATCGTCATCGTTAGTGATATTGACGGTGATGACACACCTGATGCTGGCGTTAGCAGCTTCTATTGCATTCTTAAACAGGTTGTTGAAGGTACGCAGCAATTGGTCCTTATCTCCCAGAACAGTGACCGCTCTGCTGGTATGATTCTGAACATGGATACTAACGTCCTGTGTATTGGTAAAAACGTCTCTGGCCTGCCCTATGATCGGCAAGAGCAGTAATCTTTCCAGCTTGGTATCCGGCATCTTGGCAAAATTGGAAAATTCGGATGCTATGGTAGATAAGCTGTCTATCTGTTCGATGAATGATTTGCTGAATCGCTCAAATTTTTGTTCAAAGTTGGCGTCTTTTTCCTTCCATGATTTCTCCAGCAGCTGTACTCCCAGCTTCAGCGGGGTAAGTGGGTTCTTAATTTCGTGAGCTACCTGCTTAGCCATTTCCCGCCAGGCGCTTTCTCTTTCCGATCTGGCCAGCTTGTTGGCACTGTCGTCCAGCGCCGAGATCATTTTATTATATTCTTTGATGAGTGATCCGATCTCATCGTGCCGTGACCAGACAATGGGCTGGTTCTTTTGCCCCAGCTTTGTCTTTTTTATACTGTCCTGAATAAAGGTAAGCGGGCTGGTTATCTGGTTGGCCAAAAAGACCGCAAGAATACCTATGGCCACAAATACCAGGGCGTAAATGTTGATGAGGGTATTGATGAACACGCCTATCTTATTCTGATAATCTGCTTCATTGGAATAATAAGGCACATTTAGGTAACCGATCGTCTGGTTTCGGATATCCCTTATGGGTGCATATGCTGAGGCATAAACAAATGTGCCTATCTTTTCTCCCGGATTAATGTATTCGGAGAGCTGCAGCTGACTCAGGCTGATGAAGGCTGTAGGGCCCATTCGCCGGCTCAATATACCCAGGTCGAACAACCGCGGCAATGAGGTAAAAAGCAACTTTCCGTTGGTGTCATACAGGTTTAGGTATGCCGCATTGACATCGGCAAATTGGTTAAAATCGGCAATGGCCTTATCAGTTGCATAAGGTATTCCATTGGTCAGGATCTGGTTTTCGTACGAAAGCTGAATTTTTCGAATCTTCTCTTTAATAAAATCTTCCTGTTGCTTGCGGTATTCGTCTCTGATGTAAAAATAAGTAGTCCAGCCAACGATGAGCAGGGTAGCCACCACAGAGAGGACAATGGAAAACTGTATTCGCGTCTTATAGAGGATCTTATTGGCATTGATCATCAGGGAGCGGTTGATATTGAACCAGCCGTTCCAGCTTTCGTCGATATTCTTCAGCAGCCAGATCAATACATAGACCGTTATTGAAAAGAGGATAAAGACCAGAAAGAAGAAAGACAGCGTGGCAAGGTACAGTATGTAAGAAACTTCTTCCCTGCTGATGACTATGGCCCGGGATGGGCCCGGTGAGTAGATCAGGTGCGTAAAATTTAAGCTGTCAGTAAAGAATTCTCCCTTCGACCGCCTTTGGTATTCATTGCTCGAAAGCTTGTAAGTATACTTACCAGCCTGATTTTCAAGCTTCCCGTCTTTATAAAAGGCAATAGAATAATTGCTGTAGTCATCGTCACTTTTAATGGTACGGTCGAGCAGTATCTCGGGGAGCTGTCCTTTATAGTTGTAAGGTTGCGATTTGAGTTCAATAACGAGGGTGCCCAGCTTACGGCCTTCATCAATTATTGGGATGATACCAAAGTAATTCTGATAGCCGAAAGTGTCGTTCAGCCGGTAAAAGAAATTCGACTCCTGCAACTTCACAGAGCCGGCCTGCACCAGGGTTTTGAAAAAGCTCAGCTCTACTCCTTTGTGGCCCGTAGTAGAAGAGTCTGTACTGTTGTATTCATAAATGTTATATTCAAATCTGGGCAGGAAATTTTCCAGGTATTGCTTATTGATGTGTTTTTGCAATTCTACTTCACTGTTTAAAGCTGGTTGCTTAAAATAATGCTGCACAAATTTATTGGAGCTTATCCCCTTCTCCAGATTTTCCAGAGTACTGATGACCTTAAAATCATCGGTATTTACCAGTCGCTGAGCAATATTTCTACGGGTATTTTTTTCCTTGACCTCGATAAAATTCAGGTATTTGGCTGAAGAAATAAAAGCCAGGCAAAAGAACAGCGCCGCAAAGACTCCTATGGAGAATTTATTATCGCGCCGGTAAAAATTCCAGGAAAGGATAAAAATGAACAATCCATAGGCAATGAAAAACAGGCTGAAATCGAAGGCAAGACGATAGAGCATATAAACGGCAAATGCGCTTAGGAAGATAATGAGCCGCTCTCTGTTCGAAACTTTCAACTGCAGTGTTTGCTGCATAAAAATGTTGGCGATGAGGTAAATATTGAACCAAACCAGGCATAATATAATGATACTGATCCAGCTGATCCAGCCAAGGTTGATAATATTGGTGATGTCGAAGTTGATCTTTGAGTTGAGGATGAGGCCGAAGAATACCTGATCGAAAAGAAAGGCAATAGCTGCAAAAATGAGCAGGAACAGTACATGAAATATCATTCCTGCAATCTTACTGCCTCTGAGCCAGGCAGACAACCTATATTTTTCATTATAGGTGTAGACGAACAGTATGATCCAGGTAAGGGCTATAACATTGAGCAGAAAATCGCCCAGGGAGGGCATAAAAAAGTTTTCTGCATATATATTAGGACTAAAGATTAGCAGATCGAACTGTTTATTGAACCAGCCGTACTCCAGATCGGTAACTCTTATGGTGATAAAAAAAACAGACAGGAGGAGCGTGGCGAGTATGAGGTAGCCCCTTTTTGCAAGCCATGAACAGAAGGAATTGAAGAACAGGCAGAAACTAAAGAGACCGATTACCCAAAGCCAGACTTCGATTGTAGCATAAATGCTCTTGGAATAGTCTTGTTTAAGTTTTACTTCAAACCGGACATTTCCGTCCAGACTTTTAATTCCGAGCACTTCGGGGTCTGTAAAAGCTGCAAGTGAAAGGGCGTTAGAGGTAGAGAGCAGTGGCGAAATCTCGTTCTCGAGGTATTGGTTCTGTATGGCATACTGCCGTTTTACTTCAATGAGAAAAAGTAAAATATAGGAGCCTGATGTCTTTTTTACGACTTCATACCAACCATTGGGATATTGAACAAAGGAAGATCCTTCTTTTATAAATTCCGGATCCTGTGAGATTGCCTTTATAGAGCTCCAAAATCTTAGATTGCCGTTCTGGTAAGTAAGTATATTGATGCCCTGTTCTCTGTACTTGCTGATGAAGTTCAGACCCAGGGCCTCATTTAAATGATATTGTTTGGCACTTTCTACCTGGTTTGCGTCTTTAATGAAATTATCGACAATTTTTTCCCTGGCAGTAAGCTTGGCCTGCAACTGGTTCGCTTCGTAGCGCAGCTGTTCCTTTTTAGTGATAGAATGCTTTAGTGATAGCGCCGTAACTATACAGCAAGCACCTAAGATCAATAAAAGAAATCTGATTTTACCTGCTATACTCACGTTAAACCTGTTGTATTAAGCGTTTATGTTATGTCATACGGTAGTTGCGGAGCTGGCCTGTACTTCCCTGCTTACCTTCCTAACCAATCCCTGTAGTACATTTCCCGGGCCAACTTCTATAAATTCGGTTGCACCGTCGGCGATCAGACGCTCAACTGTCTGTGTCCACTTCACTGCGCCAGTTAACTGTGTGATCAGATTTTCTTTAATCTTTTGCGGATCTGTATTCGGTACAGGATCTACATTCTGATATATAGGACAGATTGGTACAGATATGTGCACCTGTTCGATCGCATTCTGCAGTTCTATCCTGGCGGGCTCCATCAGCGGAGAGTGAAATGCGCCTCCTACGTTTAATTTCAGCGCACGTTTTGCGCCAGCTTCTGTAAGCTTCTGACAGGCAAGATCAACACCTGCGATGCTTCCGGAGATTACGATCTGGCCGGGACAGTTGTAGTTTGCCGCGACCACCACTTCTTCTATCTCATTGCAAGTCTGCTCTACCACTTCGTCAGGCAGTCCCAGAATCGCTGCCATAGTAGATGGCTGTAGTTCACAAGCTTTTTGCATGGCATTCGCCCTTGCAATCACCAGCCTCAGCCCGTCTTCAAAGGAAAGTGCGGATGCAGCAACCAATGCAGAGAATTCGCCAAGTGAATGGCCTGCTACCATATCGGGTCTGAATTGATCGCCTAATGCTTTCGCCTGGATAACGGACTGCAAAAATATTGCTGGTTGGGTTACTTTTGTTTCTTTCAGTTCTTCATCGGTTCCTGAGAACATAATGTCGCTGATGCGGAAACCTATTATTTCATTGGCCTGCTCAAACAAAGCCTTACCTTGTTCTTTTTCATAAAGGTCCTTGCCCATGCCCGAAAATTGCGCACCCTGACCTGGAAATATATATGCTTTCATCTGTTTTATTAAATTATGGGGTTTTTGCCCTTGTTAAAACCTTTATTATTTAGTGTAAATTAGCAGTAATCAGTCTGAGAAACTCCGCCCTTGTTTTATCTTTTGCGAATTGGCCTGTGAACGCCGATGTGGTAGTTACTGAATTTTGTTTTTGAATACCACGCATAGCCATACATAAGTGCTTGCATTCGATAACCACTGCAACGCCAGCAGGCTGCAGGGTTTCCTGGATACAATCTCTGATTTCGTTGGTTAGCCTTTCCTGTACCTGCAGGCGACGTGCGAAGGCATCAACTATACGGGGAATTTTGCTTAGCCCTACAATATGTCCGTTCGGAATGTATGCAATGTGGGCCTTTCCGAAGAAAGGAAGCATGTGGTGTTCACACATGGAAAATACCTCAATATCTTTTACCACTACCATTTGACTGTAGTCTTCTTTAAACATGGCACTGCGCAAGATCTCTGATGGATTGAGATCGTAACCATGCGTAAGGTACTGTAGTGCCTTAGCTACCCTTTCCGGCGTTTTCAGCAGTCCCTCTCTTTCCGGATCTTCACCCAACTGGCCTAAAATATCTCTGTAATGGTGAGCAACGGAAGCTATCTTACCTTCGTTATAGCGGTCTATTTTGATATAGCCGTTTTCTTCTTCCTCATCGAGGTGGTCCATGTGATTCATATTTGCGCTTATTAACCGAAGTATTCCACAAAGTTGTTCTCGGTCTCGTAAATTTTAATGCAGTGCAGTTGTGCTCCGGATTCAGCGATCATCTGGAACAATTGTTCCCAGACTGCTACAGCCAGATTTTCTGTAGAAGCCAGTTTTCCCTTCATGAAATCGACATCAAGGTTCAGGTTCCTGTGGTCGATCTTGTCTACAACATAGGTATTGGTAATGTCCTTCAGCCATTTTAAATCTACCAGAAATCCGGTTTCAGGATTGATCTCTCCTTTTACGGTAACGTAAAGCTGGTAGTTGTGTCCGTGCCAGTTTGGATTGGCGCATTTGCCATAAACTTCATTATTTTTATCTTCAGTCCAGTCTGCTCTGGATAGCTTATGTGCCGCGTTAAATGATGCTTTTCTGGTTATATATATCATTGCTCTTTCTATTATCGACAAATATACGCAGAAAGGTTAATTTCGCAGTACAAATGGCTAACTTAGACTGTTCTGACAAATAAGCATTCTGATGAAAATCCTAATTGTATCAGCCACCAGAGCCGAAGCAACTCTGTTATATACTCATTTCAAGCTTCCTGACCATGATTTTGTACAGACAACTGAATTTGACATTGTCATTACCGGGGTGGGAATGACCGCTACAGCATTTGCACTCGGGCAGCGGCTGTCTCCAAAGTACAGCCTGGTATTGAACATGGGAATTGCCGGCAGCTTCGACCCTGCCATTCCCTTAGGTACGGTACTGAACATTACCGAAGATGAATTTGCTGAACTTGGCGCTGATGACGGCGATCGGTTCATCGGGATCGAGGCGCTTGGATTTGGCAAAAGCAGGTTCAGCACCCGTCATCATTTGTTGAGTGATGTACTGACCCCGCTAAAGAAGGTCAGGGGCATTACCGTAAACCGCGTGCACGGTAGTGAAGCTGGTATTGCAGAGGTCGTTAGGCGTCTGGATCCGATTACCGAGAGCATGGAGGGCGCAGCAGTCCTGTACGGCTGCGAACAGATGGGAATCCCCTGTTTGCAGGTCCGGAGCATTTCCAATTATGTGGAGCCTAGAAATAAAGAGAACTGGAAAATAGGTCTTGCTGTTAAAAATCTCAATGATTGGGTGGTTAGCTTTTTGACAAATGCTTAACTAACCTGCTTTTAAGAGTTATTACCTTTACCACATGAAACTTACACTTGGCTTCTCACCCTGTCCAAATGACACCTTTATTTTTGATGCGCTGATTCATCATAAGATTGATACTGAAGGGCTCGATTTTGAAGTCTTTTTTGACGACGTGGAAACCTTGAACCAGAAAGCTTTTAAGGCGGAGCTCGACATTACTAAGTTGAGTTTTCATGCATTCGCCTATGTTTCTGAAAAGTATGCGCTGCTGGACGCCGGGAGTGCACTCGGATTTGGTGTAGGCCCACTGCTGATCTGTAAGGACGAGAATCTGCTGGCAAATGCGGGCGCACTAAGTCCTGGACTTAGAGTTGGTATCCCCGGAAAATATACCACTGCAAATTTTCTGCTCGATATCGCGTTTCCCCAATTAGTGGAGAAACAGGAAATGGTTTTCTCTGAAATTGCTGATGCACTATTGGAAAAAAAGATAGACGCCGGGCTGATCATTCATGAAAACAGGTTCACTTATGTTGAAAAAGGTTTACATAAGATCATTGATCTGGGCAGTTACTGGGAAGATCTGACGGGTTGTGCCATTCCTCTGGGAGGTATTGTCATCAACCGCAAACTCGATCGTGAGGTGCAGCTTAAGGTGAACAGGCTGATCAGAAAATCCGTAGAGTATGCCTTTGCCAATCCAAAATCAGGACTGGAATTTATAAAGTCTCATGCCCAGGAAATGAATGAGGCGGTGATGTACAAACATATCGAATTATATGTGAACAAATACACTATAGATCTGGGTGTGGAGGGCAGAAAGGCAATAAATGTTTTATTTCAGATGGCACGGGAAAAAGGTGTTATCCAAGGGTCTGACCTCGAATTATATCTGATTCCTTCATAAGATTCGTCTACTTACAAGGCCCGTCCGGGATCTCTTTAGTGATTCTACGCACTTTAGTAACCACCATCGTCGAGTCAAAGTCTGCAGAAACAATTAAGCTGTCGGACTTAATTAAATGGCATTCTACCTCTATATAAACGGGTTCATACGGCTTTTCGAAATTGAAGTTACTGTAGGCCAGCTCGAGTGTTTTGGCACTGTCGGCTACCCAGTATTCACGCCCCTCTTCGCAATCTGTAAATGATTTAATTTCAGGGCCATAGCTATACAGTCCTTTTATCAACCTGGTTGTACTTTGTTCTTCCTCAGCAGGCTTTTGATTGCAGCCAAAAATCACTGCAGCAAACAGAATGAAAAGAAATATCGGTTTTTTAAAAAAATGCATACTATTAAAGATCTTGGTTTAAATGGTCTATCTTTTTCACGCTCAAATTAGATGACAAAGCTGATGCCACAAAAGAGAATACACTTACAGTCAGGAACACCAGCAAAAAATCCATCCACTTGAAAGCTACAGGATAGGCATTGGGTATAGCCAGGTTTTCCTGAGACATTTTAAAGAACCCGAATTTTTGCTGCAACAAACAGAAAAGAAATCCTACGATGAGGCCGAGGATACATCCCGTCATCGTAATCATCATTCCTTCAAATAAAAAAATCTGTTTTATCAGCTTCTTTCCCGCACCTAAACTACTCAGTACAGCGATGTCCTTTAATTTATCTATCACTAACATGGTCAAAGATCCTATTATATTAAATATGGCAATAATCAGGATAAAAGTCAGAATAATATAAACGGCCCATTTTTCGCTTCCCAGAATGTTATAGAGCACCTTGTTTTGCTGAATCCTGTCTTTCACCTCATATTTTTCTCCGATGTGCTCCTCGATCTTGTGTTTGAACTTATCGGCATCAATTCCCGGTTTGAGATTGATCTCTATGGAGGATATCTTCAGGGGCTCATCCAGCAGTGCCCGGGCAAAGGATAGGGGCACGATCGCCACATTGTCAAAATCCTGCTGCACCTCAAATACGCCCGAGACGGGAATGGACAGCACATTGAAATCATCTCCGGGATTACCTGAGCTCCCCTTGCTACCTTTTTTTGGAGAAAATACCTGCAGCTGGTTAAAGGGATCTGTGGTATTGACCATCAGGTATGCCTGAATCGCTGAGCCTATTACCGCATTGCTGCCATTGCTGTTTGCGAGTACAAATTTTCCTTCTATGGTAATGCTGTCGAGGCTTTTGTTCTTCAGATAAGCGGGGCTTACGCCCTTGATCAGGCCTACGCTTTGTTTGTCGTTATACCTGAGCAATGCATTTTCAGATAATACCTCTGCAAAGGAATAGATCTCCTTGTTCTGCTTTAAGGCATTGAAATAGCTGGTACCGGGATCAAATGTTTTGCCCTGTAAGGGAGAAATAACGATATGGGGACTAATGGTATTGAACATCTTTAAAACGACCTCTTCAAAACCGTTGAAGACCGAAAGTATGATGATCAGTGCTGCACTCCCTACAAAGACCCCCACCATCGATATCCCTGAAATGATGTTGATCGCATGGGTTGATTTTTTCGCAAAAAGATACCTTCGGGCTATGTAAAAAGGAGTATTCAAATTTCTGCTTTAAAGTTATCTTAAAAATGGATTATTCAGTTTCTCGAACCCAATAGTTGTAGACTGTCCGTGGCCAGGGAAAACCTCACAATCGTCTGGCAATATAAACAAGTTATTTTTGATATTGCTGATCAGTTGCTGATGGTTTCCTCCGGGAAGGTCCGTTCGACCGATACTGCCATAGAAAAGTACATCACCACCGATAAGGAAGTTATCTGCCCGCGCATAAAAGCAAAGGTGAGCAGGCGAATGTCCGGGGGCGAAGATAAGTTCGAGTTCACTATCGCCAAAATTAACGCTACCCGTTTCCCGAAGAAAAACTTCCGGTTCAGGGGAAAGCTCGTACCGGAGTCCCATTTGAGGTACGTATCCGGGTATCGCCTGTAGCACCTTAAGTTCTCCAATATGGAATTGAGGCTTCAGGCCCCAGTTGTCGTAAACAAACTTATTGCCAAATACATGATCATAGTGGCAGTGCGTATTGAGCAGCAACACCGGCTTCAGGTTGTTTGTACTGATAAATTTTACCAGCATGTTCTGTTCAGCCGCATCATACATTCCCGGATCGATGATTACACATTCACCGGTTTCATCATACAGCACGTATGTATTTTCACTGACTGGGTTAAAAGTAAATCCTTGTAAACTGATCATTTTTTAATACTTAATTCTTCCATTTAAAGGTCTCGATCATTTTATCGATATCCTTTTTTATAAAGTTGATAACAGGCTGAATTGAATCATATTGAGGGCGTTCATTAAAATATAATGCGCCCCTGAAGTAATGCTTTGTACTGTCTGTAAGAAAAAATTGAACTGAAGAGGCTGTATTGCCTTCTATAGCATAATATATGCCATATACCTTTTTTTCAGGATAGTTAATCAACTTCTGGTCTATTGCATTTGCCTTTACGGTATGCTTGAAGGCAAATGTCCTGGCATCTTCCACCAATGATTCATATTCCTTTCTGGATGATACGTCGTAATAGGTAAGGTGCAGGCGCCCGTTAAAGCGTGTAAATGAAAGATTATACCAGCATTGTCCTGTTTCAGTGCTGCGGTCTTTTTCCATATTGGCATAGACCGGATACTCGAAGCTATAAGCACAGCCATTGTCAAAATTCCGGTAACTTTTCCTGGGCAATTCAATTTGGTAGTATCCCCTCGGCTTAGGCGAATAATCGCTTCCCGAACAAGCTGCCACGATGACTATAAAAACCGAAAGTAAGCCGATTACTATCTTTTTCATCTATAGATTCCAAAAATACCATGAACGTTCTGCCTGCAGATACAGCATTTCCAGTCCGTTTTTTATTTTAGCTCCCTGTTCGGCAGCTTTTTGCAAGAAAACAGTTTCTTCAGGATTATAAACGAGGTCGTAAGCGAGGTGCTTGTCAGAGAGCGCCTGATATGGAATATCAGGACTACTGCTGATATCCGGAGACATGCCCAATGGAGTAGTATTGATCAGAATGGTATGATCATGAATCAGCTCTTTGGTGACCAGGCCGTAGGTTATCGCACCGGGAACCGGTCTGCGCGTGACGATTAAAAAAGGTATGTTTAATTTATTAAGCACATATTTTACCGCCTTTGCCGCGCCGCCATCTCCGAACACCAGTGCCCTGCTGTGGTGCACTTCCAGCATTGGTACCAGAGAAGCCTCAAAGCCATAGGCATCGGTATTGTATCCTTTCAGCAACACCTCCGCGCCGTCCCTCGTGATAGAAATACAGTTGACTGCCCCGATCTTTTCTGCCGCCTCATCAATTTCATTCAGATAAGGCATGACTTCCAGTTTGTAGGGAATAGTAACGTTTATGCCTTCGAGTTCATGATCATTGTCCATCAGCGCCGGAAGGAGGCTTATCTCTTCTATGGGAAAAAGCTCATACTCACATCCGGTAATGTGCTCTTCCTTGAACTTTCCGGTAAAGAACTTTTTAGAAAATGAATGCGATAGAGGATAACCGATCAGACCAAATCTTCTCATATAAAAACACAATAAATCGTGGTCATCAGCATTATAAATTTGCCAGATTCAGAAAATGATCAAAGGTATCACCCCTCAAACCCAGGCGGATGGTTTCCAGAGGAATGACTTCAGCAGGGGCAATGTTCCCGAGGTTTACATTGGATCCCAACAACTTGATGAACCACACCTGCTGTTCTTTTTGAGGTGCTTCCCAGATGATGGTCTCTTCAGGGATCTGTGTCAGGATTTCATCTACCAATCCTTCTCTGACTTCGCCCGAGCCCCTGTATATACCCACATTACCGCCTTCTCTCGCTTCGGCGATCACCTTCCAGGAGCCCGCATCGATCTCGGCCTGCATCAGTTTGATCCATTTGTAAGGAGCAAATATCTTGGCTGCATCTTTAGAACCTACTTCAGAAATTACAGTGACCTGTTTGGCCAGTTTCTGTATGTACTCACATTTCAGATCGTGCTCTATGGTAATAGACCCGTCAGACACCTCAACGTATTCCATATCGAACTGCTCCAGTACCCGTCGATAATCATCGAACTGGTTGCGGATAATAAATGCTTCAAACAATGTACCGCCAAAATAAGTTGGAATACCTGCCGATTTGTAGATAGCGAGCTTCTCCTTTAAATTAGGCGTAACAAAAGAAGTTGCCCAGCCTAATTTTACAATATCGGTATGCACGCCGGCAACGTCTATAAAATCTTCTGTCTGTCTGAGGCTAAGTCCTTTATCCATGACCATTGTAATTCCCTTATTGCGGGGTTTTTCAGGTCTTTCAGGTAAATTATTTAATGGGTAATTCATATAGGTCACAAAGGTGAAAAAAAATGAACAGTTTTTATCAGAGATTACCAATAAAAACTGTTCATTCTTTTATTTTATATAGCGGTTGATCACTTCAAGTATGGACCCGTTTTCCTGCAATTGAGGTAAATATTCGAAAAGGATGTAATGCTTATCGGGATCGGTAGACAACGCAGTTTCCAGATACAGCAGTGCATCATTCTTCTCTCCCATTGCAAATAGATAGGCTACCATCCGGTAATATAATTCTGCTGCATCAGGATTATTTTTAATGGCATCTGCTATGGTTTCTGAAGCCTCAAGTAGCTTCCCCTGCTCATAAAGGACTGTTGAAAAATCCAGCCAGGCTTCAACATCTACCGGATTATATTCCAGAACTTTGTAATAAGCCTCAACTGACTGTTCAATCTGGCCCAGCTTATAATAGGCATCGGCCATGGCGAACCAGAAATCAGGATTTTCCCCGTCGAGGTCAATTGCCTTTTTGTAAAAATGAAGTGATTCAAAGAAACGCTCTTCGAAATTAAGCGTTACGCCTATTCCGAACCAGGCATCGGCCATCTTTGCATCCATCTTCACGGACTTTTTGTAATATGACCTTGCTTCATCCATCCGCTCCAGCTTCTCATAGCATTCGCCAATAGCACAATACGTGTCCGCATTTGGCTTTTCGTATTCAAATGTCTGTTTATAAACGTCAATTGCCTCGGCAAAACGATCCAACTGAACCAGTGCATTGCCTTTATTGTAGTAGGCAGAAGCAAAGTTATCTTTAATCAGGATCGCATAATCGTAAGCATCAATGGCTTTTTCGAACAGATCGAGCTTATGATAAGAATTGGCCAGGTTGTACCACGCCGCATAAGAGTAAGGATCATTGTCAATGTACTCCATGTAAAACTGGATGCTTTCTTCCTGTTTATCCAGGATATCATAGCAAAAAGCCAGCTCATAAAGACCATCCTTGTTTTCCATATTCTGCTCCAGGCTCTGTTTGATATAAACGATAGCGCTTTCATAGTCGAGCATGTTCTGATATACATAGGCGATCTGCAAGAGTATCTCGTCTGTGGTCTCAGCAAATTCAAGCGCCTTCTGGAAATTGTCCAGCGCTTCAGAATAACGCTCCAGGCTGTTGTAAATATTTCCCCTGAGCACATAAATTTCGGGTTCTGAAGCTTCCAGCATTTCTGCCTTTTGAAGAGCAAAAAAGGCGCGTTCGGTCTGATCTGTAACGTAGAAAAGCTGTGCCTGCTTCACAAGGAAAACAGCTGCGTAAGGGTGCTGGTTGAGCGCGTATTCTATAACCTGCAAGGCTTTAACAGGGTCATTCTTTTCAATGTAATAGTCAATAATGTTTTCAAAGGCCTGGGCGTCAAAAAAATATTGATCCTGATTACGTATCATTTCCTCGTAGCGTTCTACCGAACGCTGCGCATCATCACTAAAATCAAAGCTAAATTCCTCTTCCATATCAAACAATTATAAGAACAGATCCCTGTGTTAAATATACATTATAAGTTTACAACAATAAAAAGTAGAACTTATCAAATAATTTTCAACATACACACAACCTCAGATGTAAACTACTGATACTAATGTCGGAACACTGTGGTAATGACCGGATTTATTTTACAAAATAACGTAACTTTACACGAAGACGGGTAATATTCACGTCAAGAAACATTTCTCATATAAAACTGTCATTTCCAAAAAATGAAAAAATGTCATTTCCTGATGCTGGTGTCCCTTATTACAGCCCTGAGTGCATTTGGTCAATCTCCTCAATCTGAAGAAGACCTGGTAAAAAAAACAATACACAACCTGTTTGAAGGCATGAGAAATACAGACAGCACACTGGTCAGTTCTGCATTTTACAACAGGGCCATCATACAGACCATACACCTGTCAAAAGATGGCGGGCCGCAGCTCCGGGACGAAAAAGTAGCTGATTTTATTAAATTTACTGGCACGCCGCATACCGCTCAATTTGATGAGCGCATTGTATTTACAAAGATCCTGATCGACGGAAACCTGGCCAGCGTATGGACCGATTATAAATTCTTTGCAGATGATAAATTGAGCCATTGCGGTGTCAATTCGTTCCAGCTTTTTAAAGACAAGGCTGGCTGGAAGATCATTTACCTGGTTGATACCAGAAGAAAAGAGAACTGCAACTAAACATAAAAGAACTTAAGCGAATGAAAAACATTGATCAGTTTTTGAAGCAATTAAATATTGCAGAAATCAATCCTGCGTATAGTACGGGCAGCGACTGGGGGCAAGCCTCCGGAACTGACCTCATTGACAGTTATTCACCTGCGGACGGCAGAAAAATAGCAAGTGTACAGGTGGCTTCAGCGCAGGAATATGAAACTGTCATTAAAAAAGCGGAAGAAGCCTTTCTGTTCTGGCGAAACCTGCCTGCACCAAAAAGAGGTGAGGTCATTCGCCAGTTTGGCGAGGCGCTGCGGCTGAATAAGGCCGCACTGGGTACGCTTGTTTCTTATGAAATGGGAAAGAGCCTGCAGGAAGGCCTTGGAGAGGTGCAGGAGATGATTGACATCTGCGATTTTGCGGTGGGTCTGTCAAGACAGCTTTATGGCCTGACCATGCACAGTGAAAGACCCGGTCACCGGATGTACGAGCAATGGCATCCGCTTGGAATCGTCGGAGTTATTTCTGCGTTTAACTTTCCTGTTGCGGTCTGGAGCTGGAATGCGGCCCTGGCTATGGTATGCGGAAATGTTTGCGTCTGGAAGCCTTCTGAAAAAACGCCGCTTACTGCTATCGCATGCCAGCAAATCATAGCGGGTGTTTTTAAGAACAACGGTGTCCCCGAAGGTGTTTCCAGTCTGATCATAGGCGACAGGAAACTAGGTGAATTGATGACGACCGACACCCGTGTTCCGCTGATATCGGCTACAGGCTCTACACGGATGGGCAAACAGGTGGCCACACAAGTAGCAGCGCGTCTGGGCAAGAGTCTGCTCGAACTGGGCGGCAACAATGCTATTATCATTTCGGCACATGCAGATCTGGACATGAGCCTGATCGGCGCTGTTTTTGGCGCCGTAGGCACAGCCGGGCAGCGTTGTACTTCTACACGCAGGCTGATCATCCATGAAAGCATATACGGTGCCTTTAAGGACAGGCTGGTTAAAGCATACGGACAGCTGCGCATCGGCGATCCGCTCGATCAGCAAAATCATGTAGGTCCTTTAATCGATACAGACGCTGTTGCTGCTTATCTCGACTCTATAGAAAAATGTAAGGAAGAAGGTGGAAAATTTATTATTGAGGGAGGGGTATTACAGGGGCCCGATTATGTAAGCGGCTGCTACGTGAAGCCTTGTATTGCAGAAGTGAAGAACCATTGTAAAATTGTGCAGCACGAAACCTTTGCCCCTATCTTATACCTGATTAAGTACCGTACACTAGAGGAAGCCATTGCTTTGCAAAATGGTGTTCCACAGGGGCTTTCCTCGGCAATTATGACCCTTAATCTGAGGGAAGCAGAACAGTTCTTATCTCTTTCAGGTTCCGACTGCGGCATTGCCAATGTCAACATCGGAACATCCGGAGCAGAAATAGGCGGTGCTTTTGGTGGTGAGAAAGAAACTGGCGGCGGCAGGGAAAGCGGTTCGGATGCATGGAGAGCATATATGCGCAGACAGACCAACACCATCAATTATTCCAATACCCTGCCATTGGCGCAAGGCATTAAGTTTGATTTTTAACCTTATTTTCCTTTAAGCGAAACGGCTATCATCTCTGTTTTGATAGCCGCTGCACTTACCTTTACAGCGGCCAAAGCATCTGTATTTATCTTTGAGACACTGTCCTTCAAAAGTGTGTGATCTTTAGTTGTACCGCTTAGTTTCAGACTTGCATTTCCTGTAATATAAGTATACAAGCTTTCGGTATCTGCTTTTATATCTGCACGGGCCTGATCTGACAAAAATACCTGGAGGTGCTGAACATTCAATTTACCGCACGTACTTACCGAGACATTGCCACTCGCATAAATTCTTTGAAGGTCTTTAACTGAAACTGAAATTTCCACCTGATCTGATGCTGTATTACTTATGATCAGGGTATGGCCCCTTTTTATAAGTGAGATCTTCGTCCGGTCATACTCACCGTTGACCAGGATATTTTCTTTTGACCTTTGATCTACTGACAGTGAAACATTGCCGCTCACCTGGATTTTGTTGAACGTTAAGGGGCTGACTTCTTCTCCGGAGAATTCCTCCATTCCCGACGCTTGCGTTGTTAGGGCCGTGCCTGTAAAGAAGATGGCTGCAAACAGGATTTTCACTAAAGGTTTCATATTTTGATGTTTAAGTTTCATTTGTCTCTTACCCATAGGACGCAGGCATTTTTATAAACGTTGCATTTTTATTTCATTTTTATCAGAATCAGATCATTTTCAGGCAAAAGCTATAAATTAAATCTCTTCTATTTGAAAGCCCCTCAATTTGATGTATGTTTAGAGATTTTTAAATGCTTACACCCCCGTCGTTTTAATCTTTAGCCAATGTTACGCGTAGACAGCTCAAAACCATGCAAAATTGTATATTCTTTATGCAAGCATGCATATTTTGGGTATTTGATCGAACCGCATGTGGTACAGTTAAATCCGCAGGGTGATTTTTCACTGACCTATCAGCGGCTTTTCTCCCATACTGCCAAAGAGTTTTCAAAACACCTTTCAGAAAGGGACTTTAAGCTAATTGGTATTCTTGATCAGACTGAACAAGATTTTATCATCAAGAAATACCATAAAAAGACCATCCGCCCCGCAGAGTTCTTCAGCAAGTTCTTCAATGATAAATTCTATGACAGTGTTCGCCCGAAAATCGAAAAGAAACTCTCTGAGGTTCTGGAAATACTTAAAACTGATGGCTCATTATACCTGATGGATAATGACGGCTGGCCGGCAGAGCGAAGAATAGACTTCGCGGCAGAAGCGGCAACTGTACTTTTCCATTTCAGAAGAAATGAAACTGAAACACGTTACTTCCCTACTATAAAATACCAGGGTCTCCGCATAGATTTCATGTTTAGGGAAGCACAGGTAGTCAGCAACCAGCCAGCCTGGCTGCTGCTCAATGACATGATCTATTTCTTTGAACAGGATATAGAAGGCAAAAAATTGCTTCCCTTTCTCAACAAGCGCTACATCACCATCCCTAAATCGACCGAGGAAACCTACTTCGAAAAATTTGTAGGACCACTGATTGAAAAATACCATGTTTACGCAGAGGGCTTTGAGATTAAAACAGAGAAACATGCCCCCGTTCCGACAATAAAAATCATTTTCGTTGATGAGGGCACTTCACAGCTTCAGCTTTATTTCAGCTATGGATCGTATGATTTTGTAATGGGGAATGAAAAAAAGGTAACTGTTCGTCTGATCCGGGAAGAAGACAATTACATTTTCAACAGGATCAAAAGAGATACTGCTTTCGAAAAGCAAAAATTCAATGCACTGATTAGCATGGGTCTTAGAAAGACCAGCGCATTATTCCACAATCTTGAAGTCCCGGCAGACAAGGAGGAAGATCAGTCCTATGCCATCATCAATTGGGTAAACGAACATATTGAAAGCCTGGAAAGTCAGGGCTTTGAAATAGAAAAATACTCAGGAACCAAAAAGTTCCTGCTGGCGGTAAATAAGATTGATTTTGAAATTAAAGAAGACAACGACTGGTTTGACATCAACGCCATCGTTTACTTTGGCAGTTATGCAGTTCCGTTTTTATCGCTGAAACAGCACATTCTGCATAAAAAACGGGAATTTACGCTTCCTGACGGGACAATAGCGGTCATTCCGGAAAAGTGGTTCAGCAAATACGGAAGTATCTTCAGCCTTTCTGATGGCAGTAAATCGCTGAAGCTAAAAAAACACCATATCGGCCTGATCAACGAACTGGCAGAAGATGGCATAGCCAATATCACCCTGAGCAGGAAGCTTGAACGTTTAAATGATTTTGAAAACATTGCAGATGTGCAAATGCCGGTAAATTTCAAAGGGGATCTCAGAAGCTATCAAAAGGCTGGTTACAACTGGTTCAGTTTCCTGAGAGACTATCATTTCGGCGGCTGTCTGGCAGATGATATGGGCCTTGGTAAAACCATACAGACACTGGCGATGCTTCAAAAAATGAAGGAAGAGAATGACCAGCAGAATACGCACAGTACCTCATTGATCGTGATGCCCACTTCGCTGATCTATAACTGGCTCAATGAAGCGAAGAAGTTTACCCCGAAATTGAAGATTCATGCGCATACCGGCTCTTCCCGGAATAAGGATATCAGCGTCTTTGTAAAATATGATATCATAATTACGACATACGGCATCACCAGAGTAGATATTGACCTGCTGAAAGACTTTTATTTCAGTTATATTATTCTCGATGAGAGCCAGAACATAAAAAACCCTTCTTCGAAATCGTTTAAGGCAGTAAGAGCACTGAAATCGAGATATAAACTGATCCTGAGCGGAACTCCTGTAGAGAATTCAGTAAGCGATCTCTGGACCCAGCTGACGTTTTTAAATCCGGGACTATTGGGCACTCAGGCATTTTTCAACGAAGAGTATGTACAGGCCATCGAGAAGAGAAAAGATGAAGAAAAAGCACGCAAGCTGCAGGCTATTATCAAACCCTTTGTATTGCGCCGTACCAAAGAACAGGTAGCTGCCGAACTTCCTTCGAAGACCGAACAAGTATTCTACTGCAACATGAGTGAAGATCAGGCGGCTTATTATGAAAAAATAAAATCTGCCTATAGAAATGACCTGCTCAGCAGTATAGACGATGGTACATACGCACAAAAACAGGTACAACTGCTCCAGGGGCTTACCATGCTCAGGCAGCTGGCAAACCACCCTTCAATGATCGATGAAGCATATGCGTCAGACTCTGGTAAGTTTGAAAATGTGATCTACACGCTTGATAACGTACTGAAGGGCGGACACAAGGTGCTTATCTTTTCTCAGTTTGTCAAACACCTCAATATCTTTAGAAATTACTTCGAAAAGGAGCAGATCGCATTTGCTTATCTGGATGGCGCAACTAAAAACAGAGGGGAGATCGTTGCTGAGTTTCAGCAGAACACTGATCTTAAGGTGTTCCTGATCTCTATTAAGGCCGGTGGTGTTGGGCTGAACCTCACCCAGGCAGATTACGTATTTATTCTCGATCCCTGGTGGAATCCCGCTGTTGAACAGCAGGCCATCGACCGATCGCACCGCATAGGACAAGACAAAAAAGTCTTTATCTATAAATTCATTTCGAAGGATACGGTGGAAGAAAAGATCCTGGCGCTTCAAAACCGTAAAAAAAGGCTGGCCAGTTCGCTCATTACTACGGAAGAAGGCTTCTTTAAGTCGCTTAGCAAAGACGACATCAGAGAGATTTTGAACTAGGCCCTTAACATTTTGATGTAGTCGGATCTGCTGATCATTTCGGCCCCCAGGCTCATCAGGTGATCGTTTGGCAACTGACAGTCGATCAGCTTAAAACGCCGGGTTTTACAAAGCCAGATCAGTGCGGTCTTTGAAGCATTGCTTACCAGGCTGAACATACTTTCACCACAAAAAACATCTCCAATCAGCACACCATACAAGCCACCTGCAAGCTGCCCGTCCATCCAGACCTCTACACTCGCTGCGTGCCCGCTTTTATGCAGTTCAACATAGGCTTCCTGCATCTCCGCTGTAATCCATGTGCCTGGTTCGTCTTTTCTTTTCGTTCTTGCGCAATGCCCGATGATCCGGTCAAATATTGTATTCCAGGTCACGGTAAATATTCGGCTGTTCATAATCTTTGCCATGCTCTTGCTTATCTTCACCTCCTCCGGAAAGATGACACAGCGCTCATGAGGTGCATACCAGCAAATCGGATCATCTTCACTAAACCAGGGAAAGATACCATTCTCGTAGGCCAGCAGCAAGCGATCCATACTCAGATCGCCGCCAATGGCCAAAAGCCCGTCCGGGTTTGCCAGTTCAGGATTTGGAAAAACAACTTCATCGTCGGGCAATCTAAAAACCATACGCAATAATAAAAAACATTAAATTGTGTAACTAATTATCAGGCCATACATCTCAATAAAAAACTACAAATGAATTTTATAGGCAATCTCATCTGGATCATATTTGGCGGGCTCTTTATCTTCTTTGAATATATTTTCGGGGGTCTCATCCTGTGCCTCACCATAATTGGGATTCCCTTTGGCATCCAGTGTTTCAAATTTGCTATCGTTGGTCTTGCTCCGTTTGGGGTAAGGATTACGAATAGTTCTTTAAATACCGGTTGTCTGTCTATCGCAATGAACATCATCTGGCTGATCTTCGGCGGCTTCTGGATTGCCCTGACACATCTGCTTTTTGGGCTGCTGTTCTGCATTACCATTATCGGGATTCCTTTTGGCAGACAGCACTTTAAGCTAATGACCCTTGCATTTTCGCCCTTCGGCAAATCCATTAGCTAGCTAAATCGGTAATCAGGCCGTTTTTTCGGGAATGCCTGATCGCCTCTGCGCTATTTGCAAACAGACAGGTTTTGATGCCTTTGGCAGCGATCCGCTCCAGGTATTCAAGAGCAGGACCTTCCATTTCCTTTCGTACATTTCTGATGTATACCGCTTCAATATTCTTCGGATATTTTTCTGCTATGGCGGTATAAATAGCCGGGTCCCTTTGAGAATTGTCTCCAAAAAAAACAAACTTCTGATTGGGGAAAGCATCAATAATACGCATCACACGTATTAATTTTCCTTCATGTCCTGTTTTACCGGTTTTTACGAGATCCTTCCAGCGCTTCAACTGATTGAGCAAAAAGGCCCCTTCGGGCAGTTTATTGTATCTGAAGGTCTCTACCAGGTAATCGTAAAGGTTCCATTCACTGCTCGAAACGTAAAAAAAAGGATTGGGCTGATCAGCATGGGTATGTGAAAATGCCAGCAGGTTATAATGCGTATAAGCGTCTTTAAAGGTTTTTCTCGTCCTCGGATTTTTAATGAATAATTCCCTCAGTCTGCGCCCTATGCTTGCAGAGTGCGATACCATTATGGTATCATCAATATCCGATATAAAAGCATACTGTGTAATGTGCGGTACAAATATCTGGCCCTGTCCGGTAGCAAGTACTACGCCATGCTCATCCAAAGCTTCTACCATTACACCGTTCCATCCGGCCTCTACATTCTGATAAGCGGCCCATTCGAATTTAAAAAATCCGTCATATTCCGTCTTTTGGTATACTTCCTGCCCGTTGAACGTAAGTCTTACCTGAACAAAAGGGTAAGGCTTCAGGATAAAAAGCTTCAGTAAATGGACGATATTCACAAGGAAGTTATTGCTGAAGACTTGCTTTGTTTTAGCTTTGTGTTTAAACACATGCCCGTACACGACAAGATTGTGTGTATGGCCATAACCATGATATACTTTAACCGCTACAGATTTATTCATTAATAATTAAAACAGAGTTACCATGGAGTTGTTTGTGCTTATAGCAAATCATCAAGGATTATAAAGTGAAACTGAAGTTACTGTTTATTGTCAACCCCGGTTCGGGAAACGACGGATTAAATTTCAGTGAGCTGATCACCGAATTCTTTCTGTCGTCCGAACATACCGCCGAAATCTATGAACTTCCAAAAAACTGTAATTTACAGTTGCTTAAAAAAACCATTGCTGAAGCGAAAGCAGACCGGGTAATCGCCGTAGGCGGAGATGGCACATTGAAACTGGTTTCTGAGTGTCTGCTCAATACGGACACACCGATAGGCATCATTCCGGCTGGCTCTGCAAATGGAATGGCCAAGGAGCTCGGCATTCCATTGGATCTAAATGAAGCGCTGGCAACCGCTGTAAACGGAAAACCAAAGAAAATTCATGCCGTTATGGTCAATGACGAGCTGTGCATCCACCTCGCAGACATAGGCTTCAATGCTTATTTGGTAAAAAAATTTGATGCCCTGCCCGAACGCGGCATGTGGGGATATGCCAAAGCGGCCTGGAAAGCACTCTGGAGCCATCACAAAATGGTAGTTGAATTCAGGATCAAAGGAAAGACAATCCGATCGGAAGCCGCGATGGTGGTAGTGGCCAATGCCACCATGTATGGCACAGGATTAAAGATCAATCCCGAAGGCAAACTGGACGATAATGTATTTGAAATTGTTCTGGTAAAGAATTATTCCGTAATGGAAATCCTGAAGCTCAGGTTTACGAGCATGTCAATTAACCCTAAACACATCGAGCTTTTTCAAACGAATTCCCTGAACATCCGGACCAAACATAAAGCGCACTTTCAGGTAGATGGAGAGTACTTGGGGAAAGTAAATGAAATCGAAGCCAGCATTATCCCCGAAGCCATCAGTATCATAGTTTAATTACAATATTCCGCAAGCAATTCATCTGCAAGATCAGAACCCATATGTTTTACAAAAAGGAAATCCTCACAGGCGCCCTGCTTGTCTTTCTGCTTTAACTTCTTCTTACCTTCGTTGATGCGGTCTGTTAAATATTCGTTGTCATAGCCAAGGCTGTTCTTCAAGGCGATTATCTTTTGCTCCTCTTCTTTTGTAAATTTTCCCGAAGCCTTGTTTTTATAGAAGTTTAATACAGCATTAGTTAAGCCGATATTGCTTTGATAAGTTCTTATGGCCTCCTGAATCTCCTGCCTGGACTTATTCGCACAATCATACCCTGAAAGTCTAAAATTTATAGGCGCAATGATCACTATCGAAGTATCATGGCCATCCGGAACCGTCCATTTGCCGCTGCTCATTCTGATCAGTCTGAGGGCCTCATCATCAAGATCAGTCCCTACACCAGTCCGCACTTGTGAATCATATACTTCCCCTTTCTGGTTCAGCTTGAAACCTATTGTTACTGAACCCTCAATGCAATTCTGCAGCGAATACAGGGGGTAAATCTGATTTTTAATCACAAAATTTTCCAGACCTTCCTTTAGTGAAGGCTGGGCGCGAAGCCCGGTAGTATACAGCAGAAGTAATGCGAATAGAATCTTTGCCATGTACCAATTTACGAAAATTAAGCCAAAGCCGGTTGAAATGTATGCTTTAAAAATATTTCAGGATCTGGACAATTCGTCAGGTAATGCGCTCTTTTTGAATACTGACAAACCCCCGGGTAGTCTCCCTTAAGCCCCTCCATGTCCATGATCAGCTGGAAATGTAAATGCGGAGGCCAGCAACCATTTTCCTCTTTTCTGCCGAATACTGCAAACTGAACACCTTTCCCGACAGCCTGCCCTTCCTTTAGCCCATCCAGCGCTGCAAGGTTCAGATGCCCGTATAGCACATGAAAAGCACGCCCTTCCAGCACATAACTTAGAATAATCGTGGCACCATAATCGCCAAAACTGTCATTGAATTTAAAGCTATGTACCGTTGCTTCCTGAAAATTATAGATTTTGGTCCCGGCAGGACCCCAGATATCTACACCGAGATGGAGTCTTCTTGGTTCATCAGCCGTATCAAAGTGCGCACTGCGCGCATAAACGGTCCGGTGCTCATTGTATCCGCCAATACCATAACGGCATTTGCTCCCTTCCAGCTTTCCCGAAATCCAGTCACTAAAAAGATCCGTATCATCCAGAAGCTCATTGCTCAGTTCCTTATTGGCAGCAGTCAGGTCGAGCTTGTATAACTGATCTTTCAATGGATCAAAATCAACTACCTTTCCTATACCCGCGGCACTCAGCAAACTGTTCATGCTAATAAGCTTAAGCCGGCCGGGGTTAGTCCTCCTTCTCCCCGGTCTCTTTTCTTTCTCTCGAGATCTTATCGAAGATTTTATCCATATGCTCCACATACTCGTTCGTGTCGTCTACAAAGAAAGTCAGCGTAGGAACCACTCTTGCCTGATGGCGGATTCTCGCACCCAGTTTATACCTGATCTCTCCCGCATGGGAATTGACCTCGGCGACAGATAAAGTAGTATTGTTTGTATTTAAAAAGCTCAGGTAAACCTTAGCCACAGCCAGATCCGGCGACACACGTACCCGCGTAATGGTTACCAGAGTATTCGGCAAATAAGCAGAACCCTCCCGCTGAAATATAGCAGCTAACTCCTCCTGTAATAATCCGGCAAATTTCTGCTGACGTTTACTTTCCATAATTTTCGTTTCTTCAACTAATATAACAACTTATCATAAGGATAACGCTCGGTATGTAAAGCGACAACTTTATCGTATAATAATTGCTTAAACTCCTCTAAATTCTCTTTTTGGGTGGCCGAAATAAATATTGCCGGGGCATTATCCAAGCCCATCCAGCTCTTTTTAAAGTCTTCCAATGTCAGCACTACCTTTTCCTCATCTTCATGATCCGGTTCAGGGCTCACATAAGCATCAATCTTATTGAACACCATGATCGTGTCCTTATCCCTCGCCCCAAGATCCTTCAGTGTTTCATTGACAACATTGATTTGGTCCTCAAAATTAGGATGCGATACGTCCACTACATGGATCAGCACATCGGCTTCCCGAACCTCATCCAGGGTAGACTTAAAACACTCCACCAAATGATGCGGCAGCTTCCTGATGAAACCAACGGTATCAGACAACAGAAATGGAAGATTCTCTATCACTACTTTTCTCACTGTAGTATCCAGCGTAGCAAACAACTTATTCTCTGCAAACACTTCCGATTTGGAAAGCATGTTCATGATGGTAGACTTACCCACATTGGTATAACCCACCAGAGCCACACGGATTAGCTGGGTTCTGTTCTTGCGCTGCGTTTCGTTCTGCCTGTCAATCTGCTTTAACCTCGTTTTGAGTAAAGAGATCTTCTCCAGGATCATTCTCCTGTCACTCTCTATCTGGGTCTCGCCGGGCCCACGCATACCGATACCGCCTTTCTGACGCTCCAGGTGGGTCCATAAGCGTGTCAAACGGGGCAGCAAGTATTGCAATTGCGCCAGCTCTACCTGTGTCTTGGCCTGTGCGGTTTGTGCCCTGCCCGCAAAAATATCAAGGATCAGGTTACTTCTGTCCAGGATCTTCACCTGCAGTTCACGTTCTATATTTCTCAGTTGCGACGGAGATAACTCATCATCAAACACAACCATATCTATCTCCTCAGACTTCACATATGCCTGTATTTCCTCCAGTTTCCCTGTCCCTACAAAGGTTGCACGGTCTGGTTTAAGCATTTTCTGTGTAAACTCATGCTCAACCAGTCCACCGGCAGTATCTACCAGAAAAGCAAGCTCATCCAAGTACTCCCGGGTTTCCTCAGGTCTTTCACCCGGGCGGATCACCCCAACAAGTACTGCCCGTTCCTGCTTAAGCGCAGTGTCGTATAATTTCTGTTTTGCCATGTAAAATACAAAGATACAAAAGTTATACCGAGATCAGTTCACTGACAAATGAGCGGATCGCAGCTCCGGGATCCTGTGTCTTCATGAAATTCTCGCCGATCAGGAAGCCATTGAACCCCGCACATTTCAACTCATTTATTGTAGCCGCCTCACTGATCGCGCTTTCAGAAATCTTCATAAAATCAGACGGAATCTGGTTCACAAGATCAAATGAAGTCTGTATGTTCACGGTAAAATCAGCAAGATTACGGTTATTCACCCCAATTGCATCCAGATCAGTACTAATGCTGCGTTCCAGTTCCTCAAGGTTGTGCACCTCAAGCAACACATTCAGCCCCAAACCTTTGGCCATTCCAGCCAGATTCGCGATTTCCTGTGGCGTAAGAATAGCCGCAATCAGCAGAATAATATCAGCCCCCCAGGCCTTCGCCTCCAGAATCTGGTATTCATCGATCATAAAATCCTTTCTCAATACAGGAATATCATTGCAGGCTCTCGCTTCCAGCAAATCTTTAGGATATCCGCCAAAGAAATCAGTATCGGTAAGCACCGATAACGCAGATGCCCCCGCAGCGGCATAGGCAGTAGTCACATCAGCAACCCTGACTTTGTCATTAATAATCCCTTTTGAAGGTGACTGACGTTTAAATTCAGCGATTATTCCGGTACGCTGTTCATCCAGCAAAAAGTCTTTAAAAGAATGAGGCACACGGCCGAAATGCAGCGCCGCCTCCAGTTGCGCCACAGAAACCGACTGTTTAGCCAAAGCCACCTCTTCCTTTTTGCGAAGTACAATTCGATCTAAAATGTTCATATTAGCTTTCTAACCAGTTTTTCATCATTTGTTTCCCATGCTCGGTCAGTACACTTTCAGGATGAAATTGTACGCCGCGCACATCATAATCATTATGTCTAAGCGCCATGATCTCATGGGTAGCATCGGTAGCCGTCACCGTAAAACAATCCGGCAAACCCTCAGCACTCACCACCCAGGAATGGTAGCGCCCCACATTGATCACTTCGGGACAATCTCTGAATACCACTTCATTCCTGTCCAGCACATCGATAGGTGTAGCAATCCCATGCATAGGCCTGCCCAGGTTCAGCAGCGTTCCGCCAAAAGCCTCTGCAATGGCCTGCTGCCCTAAACATACGCCAAATATGCTTTTAGTCGGCGCATAGGTTTTGATCACATCGAGCAATAACCCGGCCTCCTCAGGAATCCCCGGCCCCGGCGAAAGCAGGATCTTGTCAAACTGTTCCACATCCGCCAGTTCAAACTTATCATTTCTCCAAACCTCCACATCCCTGTCCAGTTCGTTCACCAGATGTACCAGGTTGTAGGTAAAGGAATCATAATTGTCTATTACCAATATTTTCTTCCGCAGCTTATTGTTGCTTTCCATTTTATATTTCTTTAGCCATTTCAATTGCCTTCCGCAATGCGGCAATCTTATTGTTCACTTCATTTAATTCACTTTCAGCAACAGAGTCTGCTACAATGCCTGCCCCTGCCCTGTAATGCAATTCATTGTTTTTGCTCATAAAAGTCCGGATCATGATGCAATGGTTAAACTCATCATTAAAACCCATATAGCCCAGTGCACCCGCATAAAAATTCCTTCCCAAACCCTCGTACTCGTCAATCAGCTGCATAGCACGATATTTAGGCGCACCGCTCAGTGTCCCTGCCGGATAAGTATCTGCCACAATTTTAAATGCCGAAACCTTATCCTGCAAGGTGCCGCTTACTTTAGAAACAAGATGGATCAAGTGCGAATAATACTGCACCTCTTTAAAAGATTTCACCTGTACACCACTGCAATGCCTGCTCAGATCATTTCTTGCCAGATCTACCAGCATCACATGCTCTGCACTTTCTTTAGGGTCCTGCTCCAGCTTCCTTGCCTGCTCTGCATCTTCCTCATCATTGCCCGTACGTTTGAAGGTTCCGGCGATAGGAAAAATATTAGCCACGTTGTACTTTATGGTAATTTGCGCCTCAGGCGATGAACCAAACAACTTGAAGCTGCCATAGTCAAAATAAAAGAGGTATGGAGAAGGATTTATAGAACGAAGGCAACGGTAAACATTAAACTCATCGCCCAAAAAGCCCTGCTTAAATGCCCTGGAAGGTACAATCTGAAAAACATCTCCCCTTAGGATGTGTTTTTTCATCTTTTCCACCATCTCCATAAAATCCTCATTGGTCAGATTTGAGTGCTCTTCTCCCTTAGTTTTAAAACTATATTCCGGGAAATTCTTATTCTGGATCAGGTATTCAATTTTATCAAGATCTGCGTTATCATCTCCATTAAATGTATTTTTAAAGAGCGTAACTTCATTTCTGAAGTGATCAATCGCAATGATATACCTATAGATGTGATATTGCATCAAAGGAATCTCTTCTCCCTTTGGCGCCTCAGCCGAAAATACGATGTCTTCAAAATGCTGCACGGCATTCCAGGTAAAATAACCAAACAAGCCGCTCGAAATGTATCTTTTATCCTCCTGCACATCCGGCTGAAACAATGCCTTAAAAGCATCAATCTCCTCAGTAAGGACAAAATCTGCCTTTTCCTGTTTAGTACCATCAGGAAAATAGGAAGATAATACGCCGTTCTGTAGAGTAATACCCGCTACAGGCTCAGCGCAGACATAACTTACAGAATTCTCTCTGCTATGATAGTCTGAGCTTTCCAGCAGAAGCGTATTTGGAAATACATCCCTCAGACGCAGATAAATACTCACCGGAGTAGTCGTATCTGCAAGTCTCTTTTTATAAGCTGTGTTAATTTTATATTTACTCATAAGCCTCGTTATCCCGAGTTCATCTCAGGATCTCATTTAAATTAATTCAAAAAGCAAAAACCCGACGTGTGGTCTACGTCGGGTTTTCAATGTGGTTGGTTTAGGTTGATAACTATAAAGTACACAAGGATACGACTAGACTCTTTTCAGAAGTACTACGCCATTGCCAAGTATGTATATTGTTAATCATGCGTCACAAAAATATAAATAAATACTACAAAGCAAAATTAAATTGTAAAAATTATGAAACGCCAAAGAATGTACGGCTTGGGTCTGCTTTAACCATAGCAATTACAGCCGCAAGGACCAGGATCAGCGCAAGACCAAAATACAGTGCGATAGATCTGTGTTTTACGGCAGGGTCGCCACCACGTTTAGACCTTGCATTTCCTACGGTGATCAGGATGATCGCAAAAATCATCATACTGACGTGCTCCATTTTCCAGTAACGGCCCAGTGCTACCGAACTATCAGCATTCAGCCATGGGCCCATGAAATAAAGCACCAATCCAAAAACCAGTTGTATATGCGCAGAAATCAGTGTAAATACATTTAACTTCCTGTTTCCTTCACCATATGGTTTTTTACCAAGCCATCCCGCAAGCGCCTGTACAACAGCCAATACCAATAAAATTAAAACAACATAGCGCCAACCTGAATGTGCACTCCTTAAGATCTGATACATAAGATTTTTTTTATTTCAAAGCTAATGCTTTAGTATTATCCTTACTAAACCGCAAATTAAATATTAGAATTTAGAACCATTCCAGGCTAAACTGCCATTGTATCGTAAACAAGCACCTTAGACCATAACGGGCTGCATTCCTTAATGAAGTCCTGGTGTAAAGGATGATCCTGATAGATTTTCTGACCGGCCAGATCACTAAAAAACATCAGCTCAGAAACACTATAACTGCTGTCTATCACACCACGCTCTTCAGTTGCTGCAGGTATGCCCACATGCAACTCGCGAATGGTATCGATCTTACTTAATTTTTTCAGTCCGGCTACCAGTTTATCCCTGTCCTCTTTAGAATCAGGGTTTTTTAGCCAAAAAAGCACATGGTGCGATATAGGGTATTTCTTTTCCATACTATTCGACGGCATTGCAGTAGCTACAGCCGTACCTGCCGCAAGGGCCGCAGCTGTACCAATAAATTTTCTTCTGTTTGAGGTGCTCATAATAAAAAATAATGAGCATGAAAGTAATAAAGATATTTGAATATAAAAATAAATTTGCGAAACCGATCGATTGCATATATATTTGCAACCAATCAGTTGCAAATATATATGAGGGCAGAGCTATAAATCTGGACAACTTACACAAACAGCTGGATAAAAAATTTACGGCTAAATACAGTTCACAATAAAAAACAAGGCAAAAAAAAAGAGTGCCCTCATCCAAGGTCACTCGTTTTTAACTAACTTATTATTCATAAAAAAACTGGCTGTTGGGGAAGGAGTCGAACCTTCAAGGGGTAGTTAGCTACAGTTCAAAAATTAATTTGTGGTCAACCCATAAACTGCGTTTATCCATTAATCCCCACCACCGAGACAAGAAGGCGTGTCTGCCAATTTCACCACCCAACATAATATAAAGAACGAATATAAGCAATATTTTTTTAGGTAGTTAATATTACTATATTGGCTGTAGGGGAAGGAGTCGAACCTTCAAGGAGTAGTTAGCCCTTACGGGTTTTCCATTTTCTCCACCACCGAGACAAGGAGGTGCGTCTGCCAATTTCACCACCCTACAGAGTATAAACAAGCTTTAAAGAACATCTTTTTTCTGCTTGCTTGATACAAATGTAAGAACAAGTCCAATACGTTGCAAATATTTTAAACATTTTATTTTATTTTTATGAAATTTTAAATTATTTTTGAAATACGTTACCAAATATTAAAACGATGCTTAAAAAAGAAAGCCAAAATTTAGAAATTGATAACCTCGATATCGATATTCTGAAACAGCTGATGCAGGACGCTACAAAGCCTTATACCGAAATCGCTAAAGATCTTATCGTTTCTGGTGGCACGATCCACGTTCGAATGAAGAAGCTGCATGAAATGGGCATTATCAAAGGTTCTCACCTGATCATTGATCCGCAAAAAGCGGGTTATGACATTACGGCCTTTCTCGGGATCTACCTCGAAAAGGGAATTCAGTATAAAGATGCCGTAGAACAACTGAGCAAAATTAAGGAGGTTGTAGAGTTGCACTATACTACCGGCGCCTATAGTATGTTTGCCAAGATCATTTGCAGGGATACGGGCCATCTCAGACATGTGCTCAATGAAGAGATCCAGGCAGTATCAGGCATTCAGCGCACTGAAACGCTGATCTCTTTAGAAGAAAGTATCAGAAGACAGATTGAGCTGTAAGGTTCCATCTGTCTTTATTACATTCCCGGAAAAATTACCTGCTCAGAGAAGCCTTAGCGCCGTTGTTGCGAAGCTTCAAAGGATGCAAGCTTCTGTTTATTCGTTTCCAAGAAAAATTACCTGCTCTGAGAAGACCTTAGCGCCTTTGTTGCGAAGCTTCAAAGGATGCAGGCTTCGATTTATTCCCTTCCCAGAAAAATTACCGTCTCAGAGAAGACCTTAGCGCCGTTGTTGCGAAGCTTCAAAGGATGCAGGCTTCGAAGAGAACGGTAATTTTTCCTTCTTATTTAAACATATTCTTCAATGCCTCCAGCTTCAATTGCAAATCTCCGTCCGGAAGTGGTTTCTCCTTTTGGCTGCCTTTATGATGCTGGGGTTTCTCCGCCTTTTTATGTGGCTGACCTGAGCCATGCCCCGAATTGCGGTTTTGCTGGCCGGCAGGCTTGTCAAATTTCTTAATCTGACCACTTTCCTGCTTCTTATGATCCTGTTTAGGTTTAGGAGCAAGTTCCGGCTTCATGGACAATGAAATCCGTTTTCTGGTTACATCAACCTCTACTACCCTGACTTCTACTTTCTGATGCACCTTCACCACGTCTGCTGCGTTGGCTACAAATTTATCGGAGATCTGACTGGTGTGCACCAACCCGTCCTGATGAACACCAATATCTACAAAGGCACCAAAATTGGTAATGTTCGTTACAATACCCGAAAGCTTCATGCCGACTTTAAGGTCTGCTATTTGATTAACACCATCTGTAAAGCTAAATGCCTCAAACTGTTCACGCGGATCTCTTCCTGGCTTTGCCAGCTCATTCATGATGTCATTTAAAGTAGGCAAACCGATCTCATCGCTTACATACTGCTGCAGTTTGATCTGCTTTCTCAGTTCTGCATCTCTCATCAGCTGTGCCACACTACAGTTTAGATCACGGGCCATCTTATTCACCAGGGCATAACGCTCAGGGTGCACCGCGCTCGAATCCAGGGCATGCTCTGCATTTCTGATCCTCAGGAAGCCTGCAGCCTGTTCAAATGCTTTATCTCCAAGTCTGGGCACTTTTCTAAGGCTTTCCCTATTCTTAAATGCACCGTGCTCATTGCGGTAGTTTACAATATTCTGAGCCAATTGCGGACCAAGACCCGACACATAGGCCAGCACTTGTTTGGATGCAGTATTCAGTTCTACGCCTACAGCATTCACACAGCTCATCACCGTATCATCCAGCGATGCCTGCAATTTATTTTGGTCTACATCGTGCTGGTACTGCCCAACACCAATAGACTTAGGATCGATCTTTACTAGTTCTGCCAAAGGATCCATCAGTCTTCTTCCGATAGATACTGCACCACGAACGGTAATGTCATGATTTGGGAATTCTTCTCTTGCAACATCAGAGGCAGAATAGATAGAAGCTCCGTTTTCATTCACCA
>DATFQH010000347.1:0-13015 GCA_035264385.1 Pedobacter sp. | reverse complement strand
TACGCATAGCACCATGTGATTGGCTTGGTTCATGCTCGTAAAGTTCCTGTTCAGCGATGGCATGCCATTGCCAATCACAACCAAATGAGATCTGATGCCGGCTACTTCCAGCATGGCCTTCATATAGTTAGATAATGCCTTGCAATCGCCATAGTTTACTGCATATACCTTTTCCGCCGCAATAGGTTTATAACCGCCTATACCAAGCTGCACACCCACATAACGGGTATTGGACTGCAGGTAATTGTAGAGCAACCCGATCTTTTCTTTGGGTGTTTTAGCATCTTTTATAATTGCTTTGAATTTGGTTTTTGCAGCCTCGGGCAATTCCTGCATTCCACTGCTCAGGTTGTACATAAAGGTGCCCATGGTGGTCCATGTTTCGATATTGGCCTTGGCATTATCGTATTCAAACTGATTAGGGGCTGTAGTTACCCATGGCAGGACGGTTTTCAAACCGGTACTCATTGGCTCATATTCCATTGCCTTCAGGTTTGAACAACTCCATTTGTACTGCAGTTTGTCCTTAACCTTTGAGGAATCTGTCGGCAGTCCCTTGCTTTTGATGTATTTGAAGGTCATGCTTTCAGGTATCTTAAATACATAACTGGAAGATTCTACTGAATAGCCCCATGTACTGGCAGGGAACCACTGTGGGTATCCTCTTATACCACTATAATCTACACTGTAGCTGTATTCAATCGTATATGGAAAACTTGTATAACTGAATTCCAGGAATTTAACCCTGTCATCCTGATACATGGTGCCATCAGATACTGCACTCCTGTCTCTGAAATCTGAGGTCTTATAATCTTTTACCTTTTTGCCTGCTGCGTCATATAATGTCGCTTTAAGGTTATATATGCTGGAAAATTTGTCGTAGAACTCGTGCATATTGGATGCCCGTTCTCCGTTTTTGTTCAGAATGGTTACGGCTGTTTTGTAGTCCATACGCGCACTTCCCGGATTCTTCAATTCAAAAACCTGTTCTTCACTTCTGATCACCACCGATGCATTCTTAAGTAGTTCGGGAGCAATTTTCGCCACGTCATAATTTGCCTGAGCGTTCGACTCAGACCAGTACAGCAGCGTAAATACACAAATTAGAAGATATTTCATCTTAGCTCTTTTTAAGTACGATTTGTTCAGCTTGTTTTCTTACCACATTCTTAAACAGTTCCTTCAGAAAATGGTATTCTTCACTGGTATAGACTGGTTTTTTTATAGTGATTTTGCTAACTATCATTATTTTATTGTCCTCTGAAGCAAATGTAAAGCTAAATGCTGCAGATTCATCCGGCAAAATTACCTTCTCATTTTTTGGTGCCTTGTCCAACTGGTAATTTTTTGGAAAACTAAGTGTAATGCGATACACTTCCTCTGTAGGGAAACCGAAATCTACAGGAAATTTCCGATCTTCCAGCTTAAACGGATTCTCTTTCGTTCTTTCAAAAAGCAGGGGAGTAAAGTAGACGAGATCTCCTGCCTCTTCAACATTATCTTCAATCGTTACATCCATGGCCTGCACCAATGGTGCGGCCGGATTTGTAAGGTTGCTGACCTCGTAGTTTTTTATTCCAAGCCCGGTTTTATCAGATTTATAATCCTTTAGAAAATCGTCCTGATTAGTTGCCGCGGTATATTTCTTACGGCCGGTAAGGCCATTGTAATGAGAAGATGAAAGATAAAGTTTTCCGCTGAGCTTGTTGTCTTCACTTAATGACAAGATATAGCTGATGTTATTTCTGCTGATCACCGGATCGTCCAGTGAAATCCATTGCCCATTAACAGCGGTCAGATCAAGCTCCAGTCCCTCATGGTTAAGGTCGTCAAAAGCGATCAGGCCAGGGAAATGATTTTTATCAGTAGCATCCAGCAGTAATGTTTTCTCGCCAAGCAGCACTTTGACGATAACGTTGTCAAATTCTGTGATCATCGGTAAACCAGGGTGCGTGCCATTATCACGGGTACTCAGCAATACTGGAGATACCTTTATACCCGCTTCGTTGAGCAGCATATACAGGCATAGATTGATATCTGCAGAATTACCCGCCTTCTTATCGAAAATGGTCTTGGGGCTGGTTTCTGAAGTATACAGATCATGGTCACCGTTCCACTTCAAGTTGTTTTTTACATGGTTAAAGATGAGCTGCACCACCGTATCGGGATTGGTATTTTCCTTTATAATTTCCCTGGCCAGTGTTTTTATATGGCTTTTTTTGTTAATAAATCCTCCAAAGTTTTCATACTCTGTAAGGCTCTTTACTATTTTAGGCCAGGTTGTGGTAAACTCGCGATATACCTCACCGGGGATGGTAACAGCGTTCAATTCAAACCCAACCCGACTAACATGGTCGCGCATGGTGGTAACGAAATTTTCTTCCTTCAGGGCAGGGACAGAATCAGCATGGTAATGCATTTTCAGACAAACGATCGGCAATTGTCCCCTGGATGTGCTGAATGTTTGATTGCTTTTTTCCTGTTTCGGATGCAGATACACGTAACCACCGCCATTTACCCTGTAATTGTACCATTCTGGAATCGTGATGTCGTATTGCGAATGGATGGTAGGGATATCAGCCTGAAAATACCAGGGCCTGAGGTTGAAAATGAAATCAGATTTCAAACGGTATTTGTATTCAATGATACATCCCTCTTTAACATTTGGAAGGGCAAATTTCTTAGTGGTATGGTACTTGTCCTGCCTCTCTGTAAACTTAGCATCTTTATTGATTTTACTGGTCATCATTTTACCAGCTTCCATGAGGTAGGTAGCTCCGTCCATTTGCTCCAGCGCCGTTTCAGAACCATTATTTTTATAAAACGAAAGCTCAAGATTGCCATAATCATAACCTTTCTTATCTATGATCTTAATTCTGGTATGCCGTTCCATGATGTATACGAAATCGCCGCTTGTCGGGCTGATCTCAAACCAGCCTCTTCCTACGTCAAACAAAACAACAGCCGATGCCGCTGAATCTACTCCTCCTGGCTTTACATTGAACTCCTCAGGAGCGATTTTCCCGTACTTTGAAGGTTTAAACTTAATTTCGGTTTCTTGTGCAGCAGCAAAAACAGCGACTGTAAGGAGCCAGCAGAAGAGAGCGAGTTTTTTAGAATTCATTGAGCTTAATTTACAGTAACAATTATAACATATAAACTGAGAAGTAAAAAATTTTATAACACAATTTTAATTTACATCCTTAATGAACCTTACCTCTATTTGTATTCAGTCTAAATAATTCTATATTTGCCCGCAATTAAATCCAGCATAAATGAAAAACATCCAGATTAAGACGGCTCTCCTCATCTTAATACTATGCGCTCCATTCTATTTGTTTGCTCAAAGCGGCAAAGGAAGCATCAGCGGAACAGTAACTGACAGCTTAAAGCATACTGTTGCCTTTGCCAACATCCAGGCAAAAGGAACAGGTATTAAAACGACATCCGATAAGACAGGCAAATTTACGCTGAAAGGTGTTTCCGCAGGAAGCCAGACTGTAAGAATTTCTGTTACCGGATATGTTGTGCAGGAGCAACAGGTAACTGTCGTTGCCGGTGGCAATACCACACTCGATATTTCATTGTCTGAAAGCAATGCTGACTTAAACGAAGTGATCGTGTCGGCCAGCAGAAGAGCCGAATCACTGGCCCAGACACCTTCTTCTGTTACGGTGCTAACTTCAAAAGAAATCACTACACAATCTATTATCAGCCCGAATATAGCCAATATTCTTTCTTACAGTGTACCTGGCCTGGGAACTTCGACCAACCAGACCGGTAATTCCGGACAGACCCTGCGCGGAAGAAATGTATTGGTACTGATCGATGGAATCCCTCAATCTACTCCATTAAGAGCAGGAGGCAGAGACATCAGGAGTATAGACCCGACTGTTATAGAAAGGGTAGAAGTAATTAAGGGTGCCACAGCCATTTATGGCAATGGTGCAGAAGGCGGGCTGATCAACTACATTACTAAAAAGGCGAATGCCGGAAAGCAGTTCGGTGGTTACTCGCAGATCGGTCTTACCGGCAATCTGAAGGGCGACAGCACGATAGGATACCGTGCAACCCAGCAATTTTATGGCAGGGTAAAGAAGTTCGACTACATCGTAAGTGGTATGTTCGAAAAGACAGGCGTATTCCGCGATGCAGAAGGGCTTGTCATTTCACCCGAATATGGCCTCGGTGAAACCAAATCATATAACGGCTTTGCGAAAGTGGGATATGACATTACCTCCAAACAAAGGTTAGAACTGATGTACAACTATTTCAGTTCCAGACAGGATTCAAGATATGTTACCAAAACAGGCGTGTATGGAAGTGCCCCGGCAATTGGCGTTGGAGGTATCAGGCCCGGTGTAGATGAGGGAACCCGTTTCAATCACAATTCAAACCTCCAGTATACCAACCAGGAAATATTCGGTAATACAGACCTGACCGCAAATCTTTACTATCAGGATTTTTATACCATTTATTCAAATGCCAATTCCTTTTTCGGAGGCGGGCAATCGGCCATCACTTCGACCAAAAAAGGAGCACGTGTAGACTTAAACACACCATTCAGAATTACTCCGGTTGTGCCTATGCAGATCAATTACGGTCTGGATCTGATGAATGATAAAACAGCGCAAAGTCTTGTCGACGGTCGGCTTTGGGTACCAAATATGAATATGATAAACTTTGCTCCTTATCTCCAGGCTTCAGCCAACCTGTTCACCGATCTTACACTGAAAGCAGGAATGAGGGCCGAGAACATCAACATCGACGTAGACAATTTCAATACGCTGGCAACCGGTGCAAATGGGGCGGGCAGTATTGCTGTAGAAGGCGGTAAGCTAAACTATAACGCATTTGTATTCAATGCAGGAGCAAGGTATTCGAAATTTAAGTTCTTTAACCCCTTTATCAGCTACGCACAATCCTTTTCGGTATTTGAACTTGGAAGGGTGCTCAGAGCTGCCAAAAGCAATACACTTGGCCAGCTGGAAACCAAACCCATCATCGTAAATAATTATGAAGCTGGTTTCAGCAGTACACTTGGCAAGTTCAGCTTAAGTGCTGCATATTATTACAGCACCTCAAAACTTGGTGCAAATCTATTAGAAGTTAATGGTGTTTATATTTCTCAGCGGATACCAGAGCGTGTTTATGGATTTGAGATCCAGGCAGATTATCAGTTGTTCGAAGACTTAACCATAGGTGGTAACTATGCACAGGTAGAAGGAAAAGGTGACGTAGACGACGATGGCAACTTTAATGGAGATAAAGATGTGTACTTAAACACTACCCGTATCCCGCCATCTAAAACTACCGCATACATCAAGTACGCAGGGGTTAAGAACCTGACGCTGGATGTTAACTGGATGCGAATTGGCGACAGAAATCGCTTCAAACCAAATGCTAATGGCAAGTACTTGATCGGTGAAGGCCCTGTAAAGGATTTCAACCTGTTCAACCTTGCTGCTGCCTACCAGTTTACAACAGCCTTAAGAGGAAACCTGGGTGTAGAAAATGTGCTGAACAAAAATTACTACCCAAGTATTTCCCAGTTTTATGGCAGTGACATCAATTATGTAAGAGGAAACGGACGCAGGTTTAACCTCAGCGTTGGCTATTCCTTCTAAATTTAATGACCAAGGGATTTAAAAATATCATCAGACAAATACATTTGTGGCTGGGCTTAGGTACCGGCCTGATTGTATTTGTGATCAGCATTACAGGTTGCATCTTTGTCTTTGAAGAAGAGATCAGAGACGCAACCCAACATGCAAAGCTTTATGTCCCTGTACAACAAAAACCATTCGCCGGTCTTAGGGCGGTAATCAGCAATTTTGAGCAGATCGCTCCGCGAGAGAAAATCACCATCGTCAGGATTACAGAGGAAATTCCGAATGCGACTATAGAACTGGCTACAAAAAATAAGGTTTATTACTTCAACCCCTATAACGCCAGCCTGGTTCATAAAGGAAAACAGGATTGGCTGCATACTGTGGAAGAAATCCATATGACCCTGCTGCTGGGGGAAACGGGAAAGTTCATCCAGCGATGGGCGGTCGTGATCTTTGTGCTGATGCTCATTACGGGTATTATATTGTGGTTCCCCAATCAAATGCGCCTGCTCAGACAATCGTTAAGCATCAAGTGGAAGGGTTCTTTTAAAAGGGTCAATTACGACCTTCACAACGTCCTCGGCTTTTATGCATCCTGGATTCTCATTGTGATCTCCCTTACCGGGCTTTTCTTTGCCTTTAAAGAGGTTAAAACTGCGGCTGCCTTTTTCACCGGAACAAAACTTACCGACGGCAAAAAGCAAAACACCCAAAAACCAGTTGTAGCCGAACCGCTGGCGCTGCGTTACGACCGGATGTATCAAAATATCGCAAAGCAATACCCTGGTGCAAATTCAACCAGTATATCGGTTAGGAAAAGCGGAGAACTGCGCCTCAGGATGATTTATCCCTATAAATGGGCACGCAATCAGAACACCTTTTTCTTCGAAGAGGCGAGCGGGCAGTTGCTGCGGGCCAAGCTGTATAAAGAATTTAACGGCGCCGACCTAATCGAAGCCACCAATTATGATCTCCATACCGGCCGTCTGTTCGGGCTTTTCGGTAAAATAGTAGCCTGTATGGTGAGCCTGATCTCGGCAAGCCTTCCGGTTACCGGCTTCATCATCTGGTTAAAGAAGAAGAAAAAGGAGAAGAAAAAACACCTGCCAAAGGCAATATCACCAGCCCATTCTTTTGCGTAGCGCAAGGATCTGTTCGGCATGATGTGTACCGTGCCAGTTGTAATTGTTGGTCATTTGCCATATCGGAACATATTCCTCACTTCCCGGATGATAATATTCCCTGTTCCAGTCGCCATCCTTCATATGATCCAGCAAATACGTCCAGCGTCTGTGCAGCGCATGGAGCAGTGTTATAGAAACATTTAAAGGTACGCCCGCCACATCAGGCAGCTCTGCCCACTGCGCTTCGTCATAAGGATTGATCTGAGGCTTATCCGATGTCAGCGCCAGCTTCAGCCTGATATAGGCGTTCATATGGCTGTCTGCCAAATGGTGAATTACCTGTATGGTGTTCCATCCTCCTGGCCGGTATGGAACATTCAGCTGGGCCTCATCCAGGTTTTCTATGCAATAATCCAGCAACAGGGGCACAGATCTTATCCCGCCGATCCATGAGGCAAGTTTATCATCGTTGTAATCTGCCGAAGGGATGAAACGACCGATAGGGTACATCAATTTTTCTATAGAATCTTCCATTGGCTAAATATAACTCATATAAATTGCTTAATTTTCAGGAATCGTACACTTTTTACCGAATTAAATTGACCATTCAGAGAACGCTTTTAACCGCCCTGTGCATTTTTGTTTACAGCACCGCATCACAAGCCCAGCCCGTTAATACCAATAAGACTAAACATATACCAATACTGCTGAAACATGCCTTCGGTGTCAACGCATTTGAATGGGATTTTGAGAATGAAAAAGACCCCTCTAAAATCGACAACGAAAGGCTTGAAGGCATGAAGTCCTTTACGGCCATCCGTCATTACATGGATTGGGAGAAACTGGAACAGGAAGAAGCTAGATATTCCTTTAACCCGACGCTTAGCGGAGGCTGGAATTACGACGCCATGTACGAGGCCTGCAAGGCGAACGGCATCGATGTACTGGCCTGTCTCAAGACTATCCCCAAATGGATGGTCAACACCTACCCCGCCGGGGAGGCAGATCAGGATAATGTACCGGTAAGGCACGGAAAAGATTTCGCAGATCCTAAATCCTATATCGAACAGGCAAAGGTGGCATTTCAATATGCCGCCAGATACGGAAGCAATAAAAATATTGATGCGTCGCTGCTCAGCGTAGACAACAGGCCAAGATGGGCCAACGACCAGGTAAACACTATCAAAACCGGCCTCGGCCTGATCCGTTACATAGAATGCGACAATGAGCGCGACAAATGGTGGAAAGGTCCCCGGGCATACCAGAGCGGAAGACATTACGCCGCAAATTTATCTGCCTTTTACGACGGTCATAAGAACACCATGGGCCCCGGCGTTGGCATAAAAAATGCAGACCCGACCATACAGGTAGTAATGGGAGGGCTGGCCAAGCCAGATACCGCTTATGTGGTTGAAATGATCAAATGGTGTAAGGAAAACAGAGGATACCGTGCAGACGGTTCAGTAAACCTCTGCTGGGACGTCATCAACTATCACCTCTATTCAGACGATGACGAATCCACACAGGGCGTTAAAGCAACAAGAGGTATGGCGCCAGAGCGATCCGCTGCCGATTCCATTGCCAATAACTTTATGAAAATGTCTGCGAAACATGCAGGCGGCATCCCCGTCTGGATGAGTGAAACCGGGTACGATGTAGACCAGAGAAGTCCCTTAAGAGCCATTCCGATAGGTAAAAAGACTGCACTCGAGACCCAGGCAGACTGGATTCTGAGGTCGGCATTGTTATACATGCGGCATGGCGTTAGCAGAGTTTTTCTGTACCAGACCTACGATGAAAATATTGAAAGCGGTGGTCGGTTCTCCTCTTCAGGTTTGCTCACTAAAGACCGCACACGTAAACCTGCCGCCGATTACATCTATCAGGCCAACAAATTAATGGGCAACTATGCCTATAAATCTGCACTTGCGAAAAGCCCGCTTGTAGATGAGTATGAGCTGAACGGAAAATCTGCCTATGTACTCGTTAAACCCTCCGAAGATGGAAGTACCACCAGCTACATCCTCCCGCTCAAAGGGATTAAACAAGCAAATATTTATTATCCGAGCGCCGGAAAAGATGAAATGAGGAAGGAGCAGGCAAAGGTAATCAATGGTAAATTACAACTTACCGTTACAGAAACACCCATATTTGTCATGCCGGTAAAGTAACCTAAACGCTTTTAGACGGAGTTACAATTTCCAGCAGGCTATCCAGCAAAGAGATTTTCAGAACAGGTGGTTCATAAACCTTAATAACCTGATCATCTGCGTGCACATCTTTCCCCTGCCAGGTGATGCTCAGGTTTTTCGTGAGTATAGGTTTAATGGAAAATGTAGGTTTTTTATTTGCGATCTTGCCCGAAATGTAATCTTCCATCTTTTGCCTTTGCCCCTCAGTAACAATCACCACGTCAAAGAACCCGTCTTCCGGATCTGCCGTTCTACTCAGTTTAAGGTGTGGTCCTAAACTCGAGATGTTCATTACCTCGATCAAAATGGCTTTATCCTCAATCACCTGGTCATCGGTTTCTATTTTAAAAGGCACGGCTTCATAAGTTTTGGTCAGCTCCAGCAACTCATTCAAGGCCAGCTCAAATTCATCACCGGCAGTTTCCACATGGTCGGTATTCATTTTTTTCAATACCTTCATCAGTTTTGGAAAGAGTCCAAAGCCAAATGATTCGATGAAATAAGCGGGATCCTGCAGGCCGGTGACCTGACCCACATCAAATTTCTTAAGGTGATATTCTGCCCATGAACCTATGTTTTTTGCATTGTTCTCGGGAATATTCAAAGAAGAGGCGATGTTATTGGCCGTACCAAATGGAAGCAGCGCAATCGGGCGCTTATACTTCAGCTTTTTGTCGAGCAGGCGCATTATCGTTTTTCTGATCGTACCATCGCCACCGGCAATTACAATAAATTCCGTTTCGGGCTCTACAGCCTTCAGTATTTTCTTTTTGGAAGAAGAATAGGAGCAGCGATAACCATGCGACTCTATCAGCGCAGTGATTCTTTCCCTGGAATAATCTCCCTCTCCAGCAGTTGGGTTGTGCACCAATCTGATCAGTTTGCCGGTTTTTTTCATATTGACTGAACAATATGAGTGTTATAAGGTTTTAAACATACCCTTTTATTTGGGAAGCATTAAAAATTACACCTATGAAAATCCTGATCACCAACGACGACGGTATTTACAGCCCCGGCATAGCCGCACTAGCTAAGATCGCACTTCGCTTCGGAGAGGTAAGAATAGTGGCTCCCGATGTAGAGCAATCTTCTATGGGACATGCCATTACCCATTCACGCCCGCTTTCCTATAAAAAATCTCCGATCACTTTCGAAGGTATTGATGCCTTCAGGGTCAATGGAACGCCTGCCGATTGCGTGGCGCTTGGTTTGCACATGTATCCAGATACGGAAGTTGTATTGTCCGGGATCAATATGGGACCGAACCTTGGTAACTCCATGTGGCATTCAGGTACACTAGCTGCGGCAAAGCAATCGGTCTTGCTGGGCATTAAAGGAATTGCCCTAAGTACGCCGGTCGGTAAAACAGAGCCGGATTTTGAAGGGCTCGACCCCTTTGTCGAAGATTCATTGAAATTATTATTGAAGGATACGGATCTTGGCCTTTATAATGTAAATTTCCCGCGCAAACCAAAGGGCCTCAGGTGGACCCGGCAATCGGTTAGATTGTACGATGGAAATGTAGTGCCCGGTGAAGACCCGATGGGCCGCAAACATTACTGGATCACCGTTTCGCCACTCGAAGCCGCGGAAGAAGGAACGGACAGATGGGCCGTAGAAAACGATCTGGTGTCTGTTACACCACTCCGGTTAGACCTGACCAACGAAGCAGAGCTGGCTCAGAAATCCCACAAATTGTTATAGTCGAGCCTGTGGTCTCTGAATACGGTATGATAATGCGGTTGATTGGTATATACACCCGGCTGACATGCAAATTCCATCCATACTCCAGGACCGTCAATCCTTGCGTAGTCGCCAATCTCCCTTAAAAAAGACCCGGCATTGCCGCTTACCGCTCCGGCATTTCCCGCATAAGAAATATAAGTGCCAGCCAACTCGCCGGTATATGTTTTCAATAACCTGGCCCTGATGCCGGCATCAATGTCATTCAGCCAGGGCATCATCGCTTCCACTACTTTAGCCTTTGCGGCCGCATTAAGTTCAGAAACTTTTATGCCTGCCTTGCTTGCAGGAAACTGACCATCTTTGGTTGTACCCAGCAGCACGTCGGCAATCTTTTCATCTATCTTTGCTTTTGCAAGCTGCTCTGGTGTAAGGGCCGCCAGCATAGCCGCCATACCATCATGTTCCTGCATCAACGGCGCATATTTTTTGTTGTCTGTGGTCCATTCTCTCGGATCGCCACCTTCAAAAATAGGTGTTGCGCTTGCTGTAGTTCCTTTACTATAAGTTACATTTTGTGCATAATGGTGTCCTCCGAATTGTAGGATCCAGGTGCCCTGGGCACTTGGTGTTCCCAAAAAAGCAATAATGTATTCTCCCAATCCATATCCTTTTCTCCCGCTTTTTCCAATCACATCATCGGCCAGGCCAATTTGCAGGAACTCATCATAGCCCTCATTAGCAGCCGTACCGGAGGCAGCTGCAACAACTGCTTTCGCTGCGGCAAGCTGAGTTGGGTTGAGTGTACTGAACTGCAGGCCATTTCTGTTAGATGCCCCGCCCGGAATATTGGTCCATTTTACAGATGCGGCTTTTGTTAACGGAATTTCCAATACAGCGATCTGCTGAGGGCCCAGTGTCGCTTTAAAAGCCTGCACCAAACGGTAAACCTGCGCCGCTGGATTCTGCTTTCCTGCAGATAATGGTTTTTTAAAGGCCCTAAAACTGGCTGCTGAAAGCGCCAGGGCAACAATCAGAATAGAAAGATATGTATTTTTCAAACCGGATAGTATATATTTAGTTCTTTAAATCTAGCATATTTCAATCAAAATAAGAAGGTTATCCCTTAGTCTTGTAAGTATTTGTCTTTTCCTGCAACTAATTCTGCAAAATCAATTAAATGAACAATTTAACTATAAGCAAACATGGGTGATCAGGAATTCCTTTCATTGATCGGTACAAACCAGGGCATTATCCATAAGGTATGCCGGATGTATCGTGACGGTGCAGAAGACCGGGAAGACCTGTTTCAGGAAATTACCTATCAGCTTTGGAAGGCTTATCCTGCCTTCAAGGGTACTGCTAAGGCCAGTACCTGAATGTACCGGATCGCACTCAATACGGCCATAGCATCCTTTCGCAAAAAGAAGCCGGCCGTAGAGTTTCATCCCATCCTGCCGGATCATGCCGAAGAAGGGCAGGATGAGGAACTCGCCCTAAGACAAGAAAGGTTATTTGCCGCCCTCAGGCAGCTGGACGACGCAGAAAAAGCCATCATCACCCTCTACCTCGAAGACCTAAGCTATAAACAGATCGCCGAAGTGTCCGGTATCAGCGAAAACAACGTTGGCGTAAAACTCAACCGCATCAAAAACAAAATTCAAAAACTCTTAAACTTATAAACATGGAACTGGATCAACTTAAATCTGAATGGAACAAGGCAGAAACGCCTGTTAAAACAAATGAGCAGCTGAAAGCAATGCTTTCAGAAAGCAAACACCCGGTACTAAAGGAAATCAGGAGGCAGATCATCATTGAAGTGACCGGCTGGACCGCATTCCTGCTTTGTTATTACACCATGTTCGATGGTCACCAAAAGCCTTTATTTATCAATTTAATACTCGTAGGTGCATTATTGTGCGCACTGATACACAACCTGTCGGGGTATAGTTTTTCTAGACACCTGATAGACGGGGGCAATATCAGAACGGCACTGGAACATTACCTTTCCAGAATTAAGAATTACGCCCTGGTCTCGGTGCTCACCAGGCTCCTGTTTATGGCCGGCTTCATTACCTTCTTTACCTATAACATACAGTTCAATACTTTCAAATATGCAATGCTGGGTGTATTTGGTCTGATCATTATCGGGCAGCTGATCTGGCTAAGCAGGGTTTGGTCGGGAAGACTTAAGAAGCTGCAACTGGTGTTAGGTGGGCTTTAAGATTCCTTCAGCTTCTGATCTGCACCTGTTGCCTTGTCGCTTTTCAATAATATTTGCTTAGAATTTTCTAAAGGGTTGGTTCGGAGCCAACCCTTTCAAATCCGACGGGAATCCTTATCAAATTCAGGGGAAAAACGCAAGGGTTTGTGTTGCGTGTCATTTTCATTGGCAAAACATAAC
>DATFQH010000346.1:0-6961 GCA_035264385.1 Pedobacter sp. | reverse complement strand
CCAGCCTATAACTACCTATTCCAGCCATTTCAGAAAACCCAGGCCAGGGCAAACCATGCATATTGTAATGGTAGATAACGGCCGTACCGCACAATTGGGCAGACCTGATTTTCTCAACTCATTAAAATGCATCCGCTGTGGTGCATGTATGAACACCTGTCCGGTATACCGCCGCAGCGGCGGGCACAGTTATCATACAGCCATAGCAGGACCCATTGGCTCTATACTTGCACCAAATCTGGATATGAAGAAGCACGCGGACCTGCCATTTGCCTCTACGCTTTGTGGTTCCTGCACTAATGTCTGCCCTGTAAAGATCAACATTCATGAGCAGTTGTACAGATGGCGGCAGGTTATTGTCAAAGAAGGTTATGCTGATCCTAAAAAAATAATGGCAATGAAGGTCATGGAATTTACACTATCCAACCCCTCAGTATATAAAATAGCAGGTAAAACCGGACGTATGGTCCTGAAGTACGCACCATTAGCAGTTAATAATAAACTAAATCTCTGGTATAATCATCGTGACATGCCCCTTCCACCTAAACAATCCTTTGGAGAATGGTATGCACAAAATGAGCAATCCATAAAAAAAAACAATCATGTCTAGCAGAGTAGAAATATTAGAGCGTGTAAAGCACAATCAGCCTGAGTACAGGGCACTTCCGGAAAACAACTTTATAGTTTCATCAGATACCGGACTGCCGGGAAATATTGAACAGTTCCGTACAGTTCTGACCAACATTGGCGGTGCACTTATCGAAGTTACAACCTACGAAGAAATTAAACAATATATCCATCAGCATTATAAAGGCAGTCAGCGAATTATCTCTACACTTCCTGAATTGCAGGAACTATCAGAACAGGACTGGAAAAACCAAGACCCGCACAGCTTTGAAAATGTAGACCTTGCAATCTTAAAGGCACATTTTGGTGTAGCAGAAAATGGAGCTTTATGGATTACCGAAGACTTAATGCAACAACGTGTAGTCCCCTTTATCTGTCAGCAACTGGCTATAGTGGTCAATAAAAACGAAATACTGACCACCATGCACGAAGCTTATTTCAGGATAGGTAAAGCCGAATATGGCTTTGGAGCATTCATCGCCGGTCCATCTAAAACTGCAGACATTGAACAATCACTGGTACTGGGAGCGCACGGACCCAAAGGAATGACTGTATTTCTCCTGGACTAGTTAAACTAATCCAGTTTAAAATAATTTCTTGCATTATAATAACAGATGTCGCCAATGATCTTCCCTAGCCAGCGCTCGTCATCCGGTAGCTGTCCATTCTCCATCTCTGCACCAAACAAATTACACAAGATTCTCCTAAAATACTCGTGTCTCGAATAAGAAAGAAAGCTTCTTGAATCTGTTAACATTCCTACAAAATTGCTGACGATACCCATATTGGAAAGTGCATTAAGTTGCTGCTCTATTCCGTCCTTCTGATCAAGAAACCACCAACCCGAACCAAATTGCATTTTACCCTTAATACTGCCATCTGCAAAGTTGCCGACCATTGCAGCAAAAGACGCATTATCTGCGGGATTCAGGTTATATACAATAGTTTTTGTGAGCTGATCGGTAAGACTTAGATTACCAAAAAATGACGACATACGTTCAATATGCCTGAAATCTCCTATTGAATCGTACCCTGTATCTGCGCCTAGTCTTGTAAACATTCCCTGATTATTGTTTCTGATCGCTCCAAGGTGAAACTGCTGCACCCAGTCCTTTGCATGGTAAATCTTGGATAAGGCTGTCAGCACATAACCTGCAAAAGCATCCGGGTTGGAATAAGTTGCATCCGCTGTTTTAAGAAAGCTGGCAAATTCCTTTTTTTCTGCACCACTAAGCTCATATCTTGAAGGCAATGCAGATAAACCATGATCGGATATACTACAGCCATGTTCTTCAAAGTAATCAGCACGGCTTCGTAGTGCCTGGATCAAGGATTCCAGATCATTGATCTCAATCGCGGAAGCAACCGATAAACGCTTTATGTAGTCTTTAAATTGTCCTTTTTTATCAATTAACAATGCTTTATCTGGCCTGAAGGAAGGTTTCACTTTCACTCTAAAATCACCGGAGCTCAATTGTTTATGATAGATCAGGTCGTCACAAGGATCATCAGTAGTACCTACCATTCTCACTTTGAAATGATTCAGCAATCCCTGAGTCGAAAATTCATCTTTAGAAAGCAAAGAATTGCAGTGATTATAGATCTCTGCAGCAGATTTTTCATTCAAATAGCTATTTACACCAAAAGGATCTTTTAATTCCATATGAGTCCAGTGAAAAAGAGGATTTCTCACAGTTTCAGGAACAATTCTTGCCCACGCCGTAAACTTATCTGCGTCTGACGCACTGCCCGTTATCAATTCTTCATTTACACCCAGCGCGCGCTGTCCGCGCCATTTATAATGATCACCTTTCAGCCAGATCTCTGTCATATTGGCGAACTTCTTATTCTCCGCTATTTCCTGAGGAGGAAGATGGTTATGGTAATCGATAATAGGCAAGTCCTTTGCGTATTCATTATAAAGAATCTTTGCCTTTTTATTATATAGTAAAAAGTCTTCTGGTATTACAGCGCCTTCTTTCATTTTATTTTTTTAAGTATTCATTAATAAGACCGAACTCCAAGCCCCTCAGCTCTGCCAGCCCTTTTAGCCTGCCAATACCTGAATATCCCGGATTAGTCTTTTTTCCCAGATCATCCAACATTTGGTGCCCATGGTCCGGGCGCATTGGAATACTGATTTTCCTGCGTTGCTGGATCGCTATAACCTGCTTTACAACACCATACATATCTACATCACCCTCCAGATGGCTATCTTCATAAAAATCCCCTGCAATGTTTCTACGCGTGCTTCTCAGATGCAGAAAATGAATTCTGTCGGCAAACTGTTCCACCATAGCTACCAGATCGTTATCTTCCCGAACGCCAAACGACCCTGTACAAAAGCATAAGCCGTTATTTAATGAAGGAACAGCAGTAAACAATTTATGAACGAGGTCGGCCGTACACACTACCCTGGGCAACCCAAATATAGGATAAGGCGGGTCGTCAGGATGGATGGCGAGTTTGACTCCAGCTTCGTCTGCAGTTGGAACAATCTCAGAAAGAAAATGGATTAAATTATCTGATAGCCGTTCAGCATCTATCCCTTTATATTTATCAAGTGCCTGCTGAAACTGTACAAGTGTAAAGCTTTCTTCACTCCCGGGAAGTCCGGCAATGATATTTCTTTGTATAATGTTTCGCTCTTCCGCAGTCATTTTTTCGAAGCGATTCTGACCAGCCAGCCGCTCCGCTTCAGTATAATCTGCTGAAGCTCCCGGTCTTTGCAGCATGTGCAAGTCAAATGCCACCATTGCCGCCTTTTCAAAACGCAATGCTTTTGCACCGTTCGCTAATTCAAAAGAAAGATCAGTCCGTGTCCAGTCCAACACAGGCATAAAATTATAAGTGACCACCTCAATGCCACAGTAGCCAAGGTTTCTCAGCGATGTTTTATAGTTATCAATATATATTTCAAAGCCGGCCGACTGAATTTTTATCGTTTCGTGAACCGGTACACTTTCTACAACATTCCAATTTAATCCGGCAGCTTCTATCATGGCTTTGTGTCGGTTTATTTCTTCGACACCCCACACCTCACCGTTGGGAATATGGTGCAAGGCGCTGACCACGCCAGTACAACCCGCCTGACGAATGTCTGCCAGGGTCACAGGGTCTTTAGGACCAAACCAACGCATCGTCTGTTCCATGCGAAAGATCTTATTTTTCTCACTCATAAAATTACTTAGTTCTTTTAAAGGTAGGTCATGTAAATAAAAAAGGGGCATGCTGAGCCCCTTTTATTATCGAAAACGTTTGCGCAAAATCATTACTCCACCTTATAACGGAATACCTGTCTGCCAATAATTCCTGAGGCATTAAGTCCCTCGACAACTACACGGTAAGTTCCCTTGCTATCGGCATTGAAAAATTCAAATTTGGCTTTACCTTCTTTAGAAATGATGGTAGGGTTCCAGTAGATGGTAGACCTAAGGTCAGCAACTTTTGGATCGTTGTCGTCATTTTTATATTTTGGCGAATAAAATTCCTTACTGGCATCGTAACCCTGAGCAGTATAATGCTTCATTGAAAAATCATTGCTTGTTCTATAACCTCCAAATTTGGTGGTAACCACCAAACCAGGAGCCCCTAGCATGTTAATCAAAGCCCGGTTGGTAGTAACGACATCAATTTTAATGATATCTGAAGGATTACCCTCGTAGAAAGAAAGGTTTTCACATGCACTAAGCCTTCTGCCGTTAAGGAATATTGTGAGTCTTTCATTCCTGAAACTCGGCATCATCATCATGCCACAGTCGCCAGATTCTTCCATATTGAAAACGACATTAGTTAGTCTATGCATCATAAACTCAAGGATGTCCTTAAACTGCTCATTTGCATCAGGTTTTATCGTCCGGTCGGCATGTCCCTCCGGAATACTGTAAATGCCATTACTGGACGTGGTGGCCCAGCGTTTTCTGGCCCGGATCTGCACTTCTTTTAACTGCTGGGTACGACCGAGCATACCTCGTTTCAATAGGTCGTTTTCTTGTTTTCGGCTGTTTTCAAGTGCAGCTGCCATCAGTTTCCTGGTGTCATTTTCGATATCGCCAATATTAGGGTTTGGTGTCTGTATCTGAACCGACGGCATATTCAGCTTCAGCTCTACTTTTTTGCTTCCACTTGGTCCTCTGGCCTGAAGCGAAAACCCTACGCCTCTCGGAATAAATATCCCGCTAAACTTAAAGTTACCCTGTGCGTCAGATACAGTATCAATAGGCGCACCGCCGACTTTATTACTCATCATAATGATATTAGCCCCGGCAAGTGGCTTCTCTCCTAGCGTTAATACTCTTCCGGTTATTTCGCTGGTCAGTTTTTCGGGCTTGAAAGCCATATTGAAGGGTTTTGCTGCAATGAGGTCTTTCCAAATAAAGCGCCTGTAGCCTTGTGTCAGCATCAAAACATCGAGATTGGTCCGGGTTTCTTCTGTCGGATTATTGAAATAATAATTTGGATTCTCAACATATCCCTTTATATCAGAACTAAGAAGCAAGTGGCTAAAGATGGTGTTTTCCTTGGCTTCATCTACAGGTACTGCCGCTTCATTAATGACTGAAACAGAGAAACTGCCTGTCAGTGGTTTTCCCGTATTGTCCTGTGCATCCAGGTCCACTTCTACTTTTTCCCTGGTAGCATAGGATGTCTTTTTCGTGCTTAGCTTCACCTTCATCTGGTCGTTTCGCTGAACAAATATGATTCTTTCATTTACAGGAACCCCTGCAGCGGAAAAAAGAGTAAATTGCATGATGCCTGATGGAAAGTCGGCAGCAGGAATCGGGATGGAAACAGTTGCTTTGCCTACAGGTATCTCACTTCCAAAATAAACCGCACCGCTCGACTGCACCACGAGGCCAAGATTCTGAGCGCCTGCTTTTAGAGTTTCTTCATTTGTGCGGATCCTGACCAAAATCGTATCGCTCTCGGAATTGTAAACACTCAATACATATCCATTATCGGATGCCACAGGGAGTTTGATCACGTTTTCCGAACCATCAGGATAGGTTACTTTAGCCTGGTAAGTTTTGCCGGTTTCCGGAAGTAACTGAAAAAAGCCCATCCCTAAGTGGCTGGTCTCAAATTCTGCTACCTGTGTATTGGCGTTGTCGGTCACGATACCCTTAATGTTGATCCCCGTGCCTTCAGTACCTATAGCCTTGAAAGCAACTTTCGTCCGAACCCCATTGATGAGATTACCACTTTCGGGGAAGAACTGTACATCAGATTGGGTGGATACAGACTTAATGAGAAAGCTTTTGCTGATAATTTCTTTAGGCTGAGCTTCAATCTTGGTGACCAGGTAAGTGCCGGCGTACTTTCCAGCCTCGTTTGGCCTGAGCGGAATTCTAATCTCTCCTTTCGCATCGGTCTGATTTTTTCCTTTAGCCAGCAAGTCACTGTTGGCCAACAAGTCGAATGTAACTAATTTATTACTATAGGGTTCCCCTTTTTCATCGGTATATTGGACGATTGCGGTAGCAGTCTTACCGTCTTTTCCGTATTCATAGCTGATCGAAGCAAAGACTGGATTACTAATCGAATTGCCTATCTTGATGACCTTATCATAAAAATAATCAGGCCCCATGTTTCGCATCCATTGCGTGTATGCACGGAGACGGTAATTGCCATCACTCATAGTAGAATCCGCAAGTATGAATTCACCATTTCCCATACCCGCTGTCAGTGGCAATTTGAGTGAATGAGTCAAAGAATCCTTTTCATTAATCAGATCCACATAAACGGCTCCACTGAGTGCAGAAAGTTGATGTTTGGCCCCGATAGTTACATATGCCTTAAACCATATGGTATCTCCCACCAGGTAATAAGGCCGGTCGGTGTGCAGGTAAACTTTTTCCTGTGGATTAGCGCCGGCCCATTTTTCCAGGGCCGCAATGATTTTTTCAAGAGGATCGTCCTGTTTTGGCGTGAAGGCCAAAACTGCAGTCATAGCTACGAGAGATAGAGCTATTAAAGAGCGTTTAATGTTCATATTTGATTATAGGATTAAAATTATAGTAAATATATTAAAATTATTGAAGCTTGTAATCAAATGTCATCTCTGAGGAATAATTTACAATTGACAACCTTCATTTGTTATCTGGAACGGCAATGACCGGTCTCAGATGTTTGACAGTAAGAATGAGCTGGACATGAAATGTCCGACGACGCAGTCGCTTTATATCATGTTTGATTGTTCAATTACTTGCGGCCCACCAGTGGAAATTGTGAAATACGCAATGTGGTACATCCGTAAGGTACTAAAATTATATCTTCTTCATACTTTTCCGCCTCCAAGCCAAATATATGACTGTAAGGAATGGGGCCCGACATG
>DATFQH010000345.1:0-4121 GCA_035264385.1 Pedobacter sp. | reverse complement strand
TATTGCTACCAGACCTGCTACTGATAAACCGGCCGCACGAAGTGCTTCTACTGCCTGCAGACTGCTTTTGCCTGTAGAGATGAGGTCTTCAATAACGACTACACGTTGCCCCTCGACGATTTCTCCTTCGATGAGACTGCCTGTACCGTGTTCTTTTGCTTTTGACCTTACATAGGCAAACGGCAGGCCCAGCTCTTGGGCTACCAATGCACCCTGAGGGATGCCGGCAGTGGCTACACCTGCAATGAGGTCTACAGATCCAAATTCTTCCTGGATCAGTTGTGTAAGCTTTTGACGGATGTAAGTTCTGACAGAAGGATGGGATAGTGTGATCCTGTTGTCACAATAGATTGGCGATTTCCAACCTGATGCCCATGTAAATGGATTATTAGGTTGTAATTTTATTGCTTTTATTTGTAATAAAAATTCAGCTACCTTTAATTCAATATCACTTTTATTATACATGGCCCAAAAATACAGAATATATATTAACGATAATACTTTGTTTATAGCAGATTTGATGCCTAAGCAATCTGGTAAGATTCAACATCTTGACGTACAGGATTTTGATTTCAAAACATTCCATAAAAATTTAGCTAAGGTGTCAGGTGCATCGTATGTTTTGCTAGACGAAAATCCGAAGGCCCTGTTTAAAAAGATCAAAAAAAGTATGGAGTTGATTAAGGCTGCAGGCGGTCTTGTGAAGAATGGTAAAGGTGACTATTTGTTTATTTTCAGAAATAAAATGTGGGATCTGCCAAAGGGTAAGGTAGAAAAAGGGGAAAGAATGAAGGAAGCCGGTGTGCGGGAGGTTGAGGAAGAGTGCGGCGTTAAGATCTGGAGCAATGATAGTAAGATCTGCAAGACTTACCATGTGTATCCTCTAAATAGTAAACTGGTGCTGAAAAAGACCAACTGGTACAGCATGACGGTGAAGGGTGAGCCTAAATTGATTCCGCAGAAGGAGGAAGGGATTACCAAAGCGGTATGGCTGGGTAAGACCGAACTTAAACCGGTGCTTAAAAATACCTACCCATCGATAGTGCAGGTGCTGGAAGAAAGCGGATTGTTGTAGTTTTTAATCGTTTTCCGGTAAAAACGGAAGGGCTTGTTCGGGCAGGAATTTGCTGACATCGCCGTTGTTGCGCAGTATTTCGCGTACAATAGTGGAGCTGATTGCAGAATATTCGGGCTTGCTGAGCATGATGATTGTTTCTACTTCGGGCATCATGGTCTGATTGATCTGTGCAATGGCTTTTTCATATTCAAAATCAGCAACGGAGCGTACGCCTCTGATCATATATTGTGCGTTGATCTTTTTGCAGAAATCGACGGTAAGGCCTTCATAAAATTGTACTTCTACATTGCTGTGCTTTGAAAATACGGTTCTGACGATCTCTTCTCTTTTTTCTTCCGAAAGGAAGCCCTGTTTGGTACTGTTGAGCCCTATGCCTACTACAATCTTATCGAACAACGGCAATGCGCGTTCCAATATATCGACATGTGCTATGGTAATGGGGTCGAATGAGCCGGGGAAGAGTGCTATTTTCATATTCAAATATACTAAGCCAAAACTTTTTCGAAGAAGCTGAAGGATGAATTGCCATACCTGCGGGTTTCGGTATAACCGGGTTGACCACTCAGTTTGAGCATGGAAGGGTGTTCTACGATGAGCATTCCGTTGTCTGTGAGCAGTCCGTTTTGCATGACCAGTTCGGGAATTCTCGGAATGGTGGGCAATGCGTAGGGCGGGTCTGCAAAGATGATCTGGTACTGTGCCTTGTGCTGTTCCAGGAATTTGAATACATCTGCCTTTTGTGCGTCGATCTGCTCCAGTTTGTATTTTTCTATGACCGATTTGAGCCAGAATACACAGCCTGAATGCTTGTCGACTGAGGTAACAGAATGGATGCCCCTGGAGGCGAATTCTATACTGATGCTGCCGGTGCCGCTGAAAAGGTCGAGCACATTGCAGCTGTCAAAATCGTAAGTGTTGTAGAGTATGTTGAAAAGTGCTTCCTTGGCCATGTCTGTTGTTGGCCTTACGGGCAGGCTTTCGGGTGCGTTGAAACGGATGCCCTTTAGTGTGCCACCTATTATTCGCATTGGTCTAGTGCTAGTAAACTGCTGTAATAATGTGCCGGCATATCGTCGAGAATTCTGCTGTCCATATTATTTTCTACGGCTGGTGCAAAGTGAACGGTATTAAAGTATTTTGTGATACACTGGTGGTTGCTATCATTTTGATGGATGATGCCGCTCAGGTATAAGGTGGTTTTTGCCAGGTTGATCTTCAACTGGCTAATGATCAGGAGCAGGTAGTAGTTGAATTCTTCGCTATTTTCGATCTGATAATATTTTTGGAAGATGAGCTGTTCGTTGTTGATATAGCTGACATTAACGGAACCCACGGTAAAATCGAGGTTCAGGGAAGTTGTTTCCCTTTCTCTGCCAACTGACAGCAGAGCCGCGGAATGGTCATAGCGTTTGCAGCTGTTCAGCGTATCCAGACTTTCTTCTATGGCGGTGCTGATATTGAATATGGTGGTGAAGCCAAAGCGGCCTACGGGTTGAAGATATAGGTTGCTGGATTGTGCTTCTACAAAATACCTTGCGTATTTGTTCAGATCTTGCGGGTCGAAAAGTTCATCAGGAACCGCTATTGAGTTTTCTGTAAACACAGATGCTTTGATTTCTTTAAAAGGCAGGTTGAGGTAGCTGTCGTTCTTCAAACGGTTTGCAAGCTCCCGCCCCGCATTTCTGCATTCCTGCTGGTCGTAAACAGCTTTGAGCTGGTTGCAGCTCTTATCTACAATGGCATAGGAAAGACTGTCGGCTGTGATTTTGATCAGCAGGCTGCAATCTGCGGCCGTGTTGGGATCAAACTCCGGATCAACTAATAATATGCTATTTTTGCTGTTCATGTACACAAAATTAATCCTTTTTTCTATAACATCACCATCGCATATTTGTTAAATGGATAAAGCTTCTGCAATTGCACGTTCTTATCAGTTTACTCCTACCGACGAACAGCTGGTCTTTTGCCGGGAGATGGCGCTGTTTCTGTCTGGCCAGCTGGATGGAAATTGTTTCATCCTAAGGGGTTATGCAGGAACGGGTAAGACGACATCGGTAGGGGCGCTGGTAAAGTCTTTGCCTGTATTTGGTTTGAGGGCGATATTGCTGGCGCCGACGGGAAGGGCCGCAAAGGTGATGAGCACTTACACGGGCAGGAAGGCGCTGACCATTCATAAAAAGATCTATAGGAAGAAATCGGCGGTGGGAACGGATATGTCTTTTCAGCTGGCACCCAACCTGGCCGAGCATACGCTGTTTATTGTGGATGAAGCTTCGATGATTGCTGATGAGATGAATGTGCAGAGTGGTTCTTCTCTGTTGAGGGATCTGATTGAATTTGTTTACAACCGTAAAAATTGTGCGGTGGTATTTGTTGGTGATACTGCCCAGCTTCCTCCGGTAGGCAGCCTGGACAGCCCGGCGCTGAACAAAGATTATATGGGTTCTGCTTTTAGCCTGCAGGTAATGGCTGTGGAGCTGAAGGAGGTGGTACGGCAGGAAAAGAAATCGGGAATTTTGGCCAATGCGACAATGCTCCGCAAACTGATTGGTACAGAAAATAAGGAGGCACCAGACAAGGTATCGCTCCCTAAATTTGCTACTAAAAACTTTAAGGATATCTTCAGGATGAACGGTGTGAAGCTGGTGGAAGGGCTGGAGTATGCTTATAATAAATTTGGGATTGAGAATTCGCTTGTGGTGTGCAGATCCAATAAATCGGCCAATGTATACAATCAGCAGATCAGGGCAAGGCTGTTATACAGAGAGGAGGAACTGACCGGAGGCGACCAGATCATGGTGGTAAAGAACAATTATTTCTGGCTGCCTGAAAATGAGTCGGCCGCTTTTATTGCCAATGGTGATATGGCGGTGATTAAGCGGGTTCGGGGTATTGAGGAACGGTATGGTTTCAGGTTCACAGAGGTTACGCTGGAGTTTCTCGATTTTCCTGAAGCCGGAGAGATTACCTGTAAGGTGATGATGGATACGCTGACGGCGGAGACTCCTAACCTTTCTTATGCAGACAGCAATAAGCTTTTTGA
>DATFQH010000344.1:0-8827 GCA_035264385.1 Pedobacter sp. | reverse complement strand
AAGTGATGTCGTCGCCGATCATCACGCTGATCTTCCAGGACAATTCGAGATTTGCACCTGCAGGGGCTACAACGCCCGGATCGATGATCAGGCTGTCGCCAACAACCGCGGTGTATACGGAGTCGAGTGTGGTAACCTGTGGTTCGACCGGCATGTCAATGTCATAATGGCCCAGGTCTTTATGGCAGGCGGAAAACAGGCCCGCTACCAGGATGAGCAGGCCAGCTATTTTTTTAGTCTCCATGTTTATTTTTTTAAATGACTTCATTGCCGTTTTCATCTATAAAGTAATATTTACCATTCTGTGCATTTTTTCTGAGCAGTGTTTTCTTGGCCGGGTTAGCCATATTGTAGAAATAGTACTGATCTGTTTTTCCTGCTGTCACTTCTTCAATGACATATTTTTTCAGGGGATTTTTGGTAACCCATTCGAAGGGGTTGCTGAGCATGGTATTGAGCAGGCCTACGTAATATAAATTCTTAGGCGCGTCAAGCCCTTCCTTGGTCATTGATCTTTGTCCGGTAACAAGAAAGAAAAGTTCGTGCTTGGTTCGGGAATACGGTGGCAATGGCCAGGTATCCCACCAGTCTGGTTTTTCCAGTTTGGCAGAGAAAACCACTTTAGCCTTAATCAGGTATGGATTTTCTATGCCCAGATCGGTTGTTGACGTTAGTTTGATCATTACTGATACGGAGCGGTTTTCGAGTTCCTTGTCTTTGTTGTAGATGATCAGCGGAAGATATACACCGCCTTCGTTCGCTCCAATAGTATAGCTGGGTTTTAGTGCCTCGTAATGAAGTTCGGGAGTTGCCGTTGAAGAGTCTGTTTCTATTCTTGCCGTGAAAGTTCTGGCCTGGTCTGTTCTGATACCCAACAGCCGGACAGGTATCCATACCGTATCCTGGGCGAGCGTTGGTGTGTAAGCGAAGGTCCGCAGGATGCTGTCCCTGTCGCCATTCTGGGTATCAAAATATACGCTGGCCGCATGGTCAAAAAGCATCTCATTTGCCCGCTTACACGAGGTAAGGCAGAGGAGTGCGAATAGTATGATGATATGTGGTTTCATAAATTGCTTTATCATGAATGGGTTATTGAATGGTTGATTATCTGCCTCCATAAACAATTTCATCGTTTGGAAGGGGCAGGACAAAAATCTTGTTACTCGCCGGGATGATTGCTCCGGTTTGTCCGACAATGCCCCGATTTAGCCTTTTATACATATAAAATAGCTGGCCTTCTGCGAGGGTTTCCTTGCGTGCATCTTTGATCAGCTCTTTGAGGAATTCTTCTTCGTTTCCTAGAGGAAGTTTGTCTTCGATCTGTCGTTGCAGGCGAACCTGGTTCAGGTAGGCATAGGCGTCGGCCGGGCTGCTCTGGAAACTTGCTTCTGCGGCGATGTAATACATTTCGCTGAGGCGGATTGCCGGAGCCATCAGGTAATGAAGATTGGAGTTGACACCCTGATCGATCGAATTCCTGCGGTATTTCACGATTTCAAAAAAGGTAGAGCTTTGTGTGGAGCTTTTTGAAAGGAAATACTTGTAGCGTGCGTCAAACGCACCGGCTGTTAGTTTTTCGTAAATGTAATCGCCAGCATCGGAGATGAGGTGCAGTCCATTTACGCCTGTTTGAAACCATCTTTCTTTGATGTTTTTGGCCATAGAAGGGATGTACCAGCCGAACACAAGTTCTTTATACAGGATCCTGTCTTTTTTCGACTCATCGAATGCTGAGAAATCTTCTTTTGCAGTCCATGGGAATTTTTTTGAATCAATAACTTCCTTCGCATTGAGGAGTGCGTTGGCCTTGTCATTTTTGTAAAGGTAAACACGTGCTAGGGTTCCGCAAACAGCAAAGTAATTCAGACGGTGCCTTCTGTTTTGAAGGAAGAGCACAGGTGATCTTTCTTCGGTGGTAAGGGTGGTATCTTTTACCGTCGGGTAGCCTACTTTGTAGCCGGCATTCCGAATTGGGTCGACAGCCAACAGTTGCTTGGCGGCTTCCAGATCTCTAACCAGGGAATCCATGACCGCTGAAACTGTACTCATTGGGGTTGGGTCCTTTGTATACCTGGTGGAGTAAGGAATGCCCTGAGCCGCAGCACCGCTGAGATATGAAGGTGCAAAAAGACGCAGTAAGTCAAAATGCATATAGGCTCTTAAAGCCAGCGCCTCACCTTTTACGATCTGGTAGTTGACACCGGTAAATACGTTCTTTTTTGCATCGACGTTCAACAAAATAAGGTTACAGTTTACGATAGCAGAATACAAACCCGCCCAAATCTTGTCTTTGCGCTTGATGAATTCATCGTGGTTATAGTTATATAGCGTAGTCTGCCTGTAGTCCTGGCCGTCGTCCCGCATAGAGTAATTCTGTGCCAGCGCTTCAGGCGTACCAAAGGTCAGTTCCTTACCGTAGAGTTCTTCTGTGTTTGATTTGTTGTAGACGCCATTGATGGCTTCCATAAATCCTGCTTCGGTGGAAAACAGTACAGGTTCAGCAATTTCTGACTCCGGCTGTACATCCAACCATTTTTTACATGAACTGAATAATCCTGAAAGCAGAATCAAACCGATTAATAATGTTTTGTTCATATCGTTATATTTTAATGTCTTATTAATGACAGGCCTAAAAAGCGGCTCTGATTCCAAATGTTATACTTCTCGCAAAAGGGTAGTCAATTCCACGTTCTTCCTTTATAGAGGACCAGCGGACTACGTCGTTGGCAGTTAGGGTAAAGTTCAGGTTGCTCATCGACAGTCTTTTGGCAATCTTAGGATCAAGGTCGTAGGTCAGCTGAACTGTTTCGAGGTTGAGCAGGTTGTCGTCTTGTATGAACCTTGAGTTTACATCTGTGGTGCCCAGATCAGCAATATTCTTGTAGAAAACATGGTCACCGGATTGTTTCCATTTTTGCTCAAACACGCGTCTGTCTACATTGTATTTTGCGTCTGCATTCTCCACACGCTGAACCAATGTCAGGTTGTATGTCTCTCCGCCGAAATAGGTTCTGAAATTGGTAAAAAGGTTCCATCTCTTATATCTGAAAGAGGCACCGAATGATCCTTCTACTTTCGGATCGGGATTTCCGATGGGTACAACGTCTCTCACGTCATAATCGTAGGTAAGGGTCCCGTCGCGTTTGAGGTAAAGTTCGCGGCCATTTTCGGGATCGATACCGAGCGAACGTACACCATAAATGGTATTGATGGACTGGCCTTCTCTATATCTCAACAAGGGTATGCCCTTGAAGCCGTCTTCTGCTTCTGGTTTGGTTTGTAAATCGTTGGCCCTGTCTTCATATTTTTTCAGGGAATTGGAGATCCTCAGAATTTTGTTTCTGTTGGATACAAAGCTGCCATTCAGATTGATGGAAAAATCCTGCTTTCTGAGAGCTTCCCATCTGATGGCGAGTTCTGCGCCTTTGTTTTCCATGTCGCCCAGGTTTTCCTTGTAGGAAAGGAAGCCTGTAGAAGGCGGAAGGGTGATGTCAGCCAGGATGTCTTTGGTAAATTTTCTGTAGATTCTGGGCAATAAGGTCAGCCTGTCCTTAAAAAGGCTGAGATCTATGCTAAAATCTGTCATCTGGGTTTTTTGCCATGAAAGGTTCTGATTTCCAAAATTGTCAACCACCGCCCCGATTCCAGACGAATACCAGTTTCCTGTATTGTACTGATAGGTAGTCCTTGAGAGGTACGGTGAGAACTCAACGGATCCTGTAAGTCCTGTTGTGACTTTTAAACGCAGCTGACTAATAATGCTGTTTCCTTTAAGAAATTCTTCATTGTGCACGTTCCAGCCTGCGCCCAATGACCAGAAGGGAGCCAGTTTATTGTCCACGCCGAATTTGGAGGAACCGTCGACACGTACGGTCGCGTCTGCAAGGTATTTGTTCTGGAAAGAGTAGTTGGCAGAAAGGAGGGATCCAAATAATCTGGACTGTTCATACTGGCTGTTGGGCTTGCCATCTTCGGCATAACCTTTCGCAAAGCCAATGCTGGTGAAGCGGTCGTTGGCAAATCCGATTGCTGTAAAGTCTTTACCGTCTTTGACTTCGCTCCTGACATTGACCAGTGCGAGTACATTAAAGTAACTGCCTCCCAATTGTTTCAGCCAGTTCATCCTGACGTTTCCGTCCCAGAAGGTTTCTTTTCGCTGACCGTTGTAGTATTCTCCTTTTTCGTCTGTCTTGTCTGGTGTGTATTCGTAAAATTTACTGTTTAATGGAGAAAGGAACTTGTCTTCGGTAAGGGAGCGGGTGGTTAAACTCATTTGCGCCCTCAGTTTGAGATCTTTCGCGACCTCTAATTCGCCCGACAGGTTGTCTATGATCTCGGTGTAGCCGTTCTTATTGAAACTGCTTAGCTGGGCATCGTAAAGCGGGTTGTAAACATATTTGTAAGATATTTGGTCCCGGCTTCTCCATGCGTCGACAAGCTGCGGATAACGCCCACTGGCATCCATCATCGGATAGTAAGGGTTCATCCTTACATAATTTTTGAAATCGCCATATGGCGATTCTATGGCTTTCACCTGGGTCACCGTAAGCTCATTTCTGAACTGGAACTTACCCCTGTTGTAAATAAAGTTCATGCCTCCGGAGTATTGATCTCTGGAGGAACCTTTCATCACACCAGGTCTTGTCTGATAACGAACATCTACACCGTACCGGAAGACATCTGAGCCTCCTTCAAGATTGATCGAATGTTTTTGCCCGGCAGTAGTGCGGACCGGTTGGGATAGCCAATACGTGTCGACGCCACCTACTACATTTTTGTAGTTGTGGTAATACAATTCAGTCAGATAGTCTTGAGGTTGGTCGTCATAACCGCCGTTGTACAGGCCGGCCTGCAACTCATACTCCATTTTTTCCTTGGCATTCAGCACCTGGTATCCGGAAAGATCAGCGCCTGTTACGTTGAGCTCATAATTGTAATCTATCCGCAGTTTTCCTTCTTTAGGGGCTCTGGTGGTGATGACCAGTACACCGTTTGCAGCGCGTGATCCGTAAATGGCGGTAGCGGCGGCATCCTTCAGCAGGGTTACGGTTTCAATCCTGTTGACGTCGAGGTCAAATACCTTTTGAACATTGACTTCATAGCCATCGAGGATAAATGCCGGCATATTTGTGCCGCTGGTAAAGTCATCCCTTCTGAGTACTTCGCTATCACCACTTGGCAGGGCTGAAGAACCTCTGACATTGATGGAAGGCAATCTGTTTGGATTGGATCCTACAAGGTTGTTCTGGACGATTTTAAAGGAAGGATCGTAAGCGCCGATACTGGCCAATAGGTTTTGAGGATTTATTTTTTTCAATTGTTCGCCAGTCATAGTTACTGCGTTGCCAGTAAAACTTTCCCTTTTAATGGTTTGGTAACCGGTAATAACAACGTCGCTCATTTGGTTGACTTCCTCTTCCAGGGCAACTGATAGTGTCTTGCTGTTGCCGACCTTTACTTCTTTGGTTTTGTAGCCAACATAGCTGAAGACCAGGATATCCTCTGGATTGACATCCATACCGAATTCTCCCTGGTTGGTCGAATTCATCCTTTTGTTGGGGTCGGATTTTAAATAAATACTTACTCCCGGTATGGGCTCTCCTGTTTTAGCGTCTGTTACCTTACCAGTAACGACGGCCATCTGTTGAGCTGCTCCGGTTTGCTTGTTCCTGATTACGATAGTCTTGTCGACGATGTTGTAGGTCAGGTTCTGATCTGCAAGGCACGCTTTCAATGCTTCTTCCAGCGGAACATTTTTCAGTTCCACATTCAGCGGCTTATTCAGGTTGACTTGTCCGCTATAGAAGAACAGGTATCCCGTTTGCCTTTTGATTTCCTTAAATACGGTTTCCAGAGTGGTGTTTTTCCGGGATACCGTGACACTTTGCGAGTAGCTGGCGGCAGACAAATGCATGGTGCCGATCAGCAATAAAATAGCAGTTAATTTCATCACTACTAATAATTTACACTTTACCCTCTGTATTGAACATACAGGGTTGTAAAGAAAAGTTAATTTCATACTTTTGGAATAGAATTAAGTGAATAAATGGCAGCCTGGTTTCTACGTCTGGCTGCTGACCTTTTTTTGGAGCCGGAGGTGGTGAGATACTTCCGGCTTTTTTAGTCAATGTCTTTGTGGTTCCTGTTATTGTAGTTTTCTAATCATCAGAATGGTTTGTGGTGAATAATCGGTTAGTTAGTTCATGGTTTTTTTAGGGTTGATTGGTTTTAATTGCTTCCTGGTCGTAAGAAACAATGATTTTTTTGCCTTCAACATCAAAATGAATGTTGTTGAGTTCAAGTATTTTATAAACTTCAGAAAGTTTCGCCGTCCTGAATATTTCTCCTGTAAATTCAATGTCAGACAGGTCCCCGCGATAGCTTACTTCCACGTTGTACCAGCGTGAAATGCTGCGCATTACCGATTTGATATCGTCTCCCTCGAAGGAAAACAAGCCGTTCTTCCAGGCAGTTTCCTTCTCGGTGCTTACATTGCGCTTAATGATGGCACCATTGCCATTTTTGCTCAGTACGGCCTGCTGGCCCGGGCTGATCATACTGGAAGCGGTAGCCGAGGATACTTTAACGGAACCTTCTGTAAGCGTGGTACGGATTACATTTTCATCGTCATAAGCATTGATGTTGAAGTGTGTGCCCAATACTTCAACGGTCTGTTGGCCAGATTTGACTATGAATGGCATGTTCATTTTTTTCGCAACTTCAAAATATGCTTCACCATTGAGGGTCACCAGGCGCTCGGCGCCCTGAAAGGAGGCAGGATATACCAATGAGGAGGCTGCGTTTAGGAATACGTTGGTTCCGTCTGGCAGAACAATCTTATACTGACCACCTTTGGGTGTGGTGATTGTGTTTTTAAGAACCTCTCCGTTATCGCTGGATGCTGAGAGGTCTTTAATTGTATATACGATCTGCCCGTCGGCTGTTTTTGTAATGCTGATGCCCGATTGTTTTGCGATTTCTCCGGTAGCTGCATCGTTGAGTATGATCTGTTGCCCGCTGCCGAGTGTTAATACTGCTTTGTTTCCTCCGGGGCTGATCTGCTGATCTATGTTTGCGATAAAGTCTTGTTTCTTATCTCTTTTAACAAAGTAGACCGCAACGGATAATAGCAGGAGTACGGCTGCTGCTGCGCTGTATCTGAACCAGTTATTGTTTAACTTTTTAACGGAGCTGCCGGCACTGATCTTTTTGTCGACAGCGGTTTTGATGCTATCCCTTAAATAAACATAGCCTGCCTCATTTTCTTCGTTAATGAGGTCGTCGTTCGCTTCGAATGCATTATAATATGCTTCGAGGAACTTTATTTCTTCGATACTGGCCTTTTCTTCCTTGTATTTCTTTAAGATTTCAAGAAAGTATGTTTTTTGAGCGTGCTTCATTATCCGTTTTATACTAATAGGAGTCTGAAAAATGAAATTAGCCCACGCTAAATGAAAATATTTTTTATTTTTTTTGTTTTATGGTGCTTAACACAACTTTTAGGTAGATTTTGAGGGTATCTTTTATAGTATCTGAGTCGGATCGCAAGCTTTTAGGCGTTAAACGTCCGTTGATTTTGCCTATCCGGCTCATTGCCGGGGGAAATATATTGCAGGCTAATGAATTAAAGTTGGCATTATTTGCCTGGATAAAGCATAAAAAGAAATTGGACGACCAGTAGCGAGGTTCTGAGCGTAGCGAGTGCCTTGCCTAGCTGGTTGCGTACGGTTTTAGGAGATATTTCCAGCTTCCCGGCGATTTGCAGGCTGCTGAGGTCTTCTTCAAAGCGCATCTTGAAAATGATGCGCTGCTGGGCCGGCAGGCTGTCTACCAATTCATTGAATGATTTAAGGAATTCCTGATGCAGCATTCCCGCGTCTGCACGCTCGTGTTCATCGGCGATGTTTTTGCTGGTATCGGGAAGTATGGCCAGCTTGCCCTGCTTTTCGAAGTGTTTGAATACACCGTTTCTTGCGGCTACATGGAGATAGGCTGAAAGGTTTTCTATGGGTGAGCTCGTGCCCCTGATCCATAGTTGTACAAATACATCCTGTGCAATATCCTGCGCCTGCTGCTCATCGTTCAGTCGCTTATAGGCGGCATTGAAAACTTGCTTCCAATGCCGGTTATACAGCATATCAAAAGCTTGCTTACTGCCCTTGCTGAGTTCAAGGAGCAGTTCAGCATCTTCTGTGCGATATGAACTGTCATAAGCCATTTACCATCCTGTTAGAGCTTACTGGCTGCTACGCCTTCAAAGGTAATTTTAACCGGCTTGATATGGCCGTTTTCGTCAAATTCCATTTTGTCGATACAGGTTACGCGGTGGTTTCCGTTGGTTTCGCCCAGTGGCCTGCGATGGTAAACGATAAAGTATTCTTTCGTTTTCGGATTCTGGATCACAGAATGGTGGCCTGCTCCTGTAGCAATGGAAGGATCCTGTGCGAGGATCTTATCTATGCGTTTAAAAGGGCCCATTGGCGAATCTGCGATGGCATAGGCCACAGAGTAGTCGGGACCGGTCCAGCCACCTTCAGACCACATGAAGTAATATTTACCGTCGCGGATGAACATAAACGGTCCTTCCACATATTTGTCAGGAGTAATTTCTTTGTAAGTGGTTCCGTCAGGGAAAGGTATGATGCTTTTAAAGTCATCACTTAGCTTCACCACATTACAATGCTTCCAGCCTCCATAGTATAAATAATGTTGTCCGTCTTTATCTCTGAATACATACTGGTCAATTGGCTGAGCGCCATTGTGGAACTTGTCTATCAGCGGTTTGCCGATATGATCGATGAAAGGACCTTCCGGCTTATCTGATACT
>DATFQH010000343.1:0-12411 GCA_035264385.1 Pedobacter sp. | reverse complement strand
TTAAATATTGTGGATGAGATTACCGGGACTAAGGGAAATAGCAACAGGGAGTGCCTGGCGCAGGGAACGGCTAATTTGCTGAATGGTTTCTTTACGGGAATGGGTGGTTGCCCAATGATTGCCCAGACGCAGGTGAATCTGGCTGCGGGTGCGCGGTCGCGCTTGTCTGGCATTGTTGCTGCGCTGATTATTTTGTCTATTATTCTTTTTGCTGCTCCGCTTATTGAGCGGGTGCCTATGGCTGCTTTAACGGGTGTAATGATCATGGCTGCTATCGGGACTTTTGAGTGGATGAGCTTCAGGATCGTCAATAAGATGCCCTGGCAGGATGTGTTTGTGGGTGTTTTGGTGGCCGTGATTACCGTCTGGCTGCACAATCTGGCTTTGGCGGTGCTGATTGGGGTAATTGTGTCTGCACTGGTATTTGCATGGGAGAGCGCGAAGCGCATCAGGGCGAGAAAATATATGGACGATATGGGGGTGAAGCATTACGAGATCTTCGGGCCTTTGTTCTTTGGGTCTGTGGCTGGCTTTAATGAGAAGTTTGATATTGTGCATGATCCTCTGGAGGTTGTTGTTAGTTTTAAGGACAGCAGGGTTGCAGACATGTCTGGTATTGAGGCTTTAAATAAACTGACTGAACGCTATCGTATGGCGGGGAAGCATTTGGTACTGAAACATTTAAGTGCAGACTGCCGCCGTTTGCTGAAAAATGCGGAGGATGTTATTGTGGTCAATATTCGGGAGGATCCGAAATATAACATTGTTACAGACAAAAGTTAAAGGTTTTTTTGTAACATTGGTTCTTATTATTGATCAAAATAAAAAAAACGGCACGCTCAGCAATGTCTTCTTACAAACATTATTCCTTTGATCTCTGGCTTACTTTGATTAAGTCAAATCCTGCTTTTAAAGCGGAGCGGGCGAAGTATTTTCACAGCCGGTTTAATGCTGCCGGGAAGTCTCTGGAGGAGGTTTCTTCGGTGTTCAGAAGGGTTGACCTGATGGTGAACGCCATAAACGAAAGAACGGGAAAGAACATTGATGCTGAAGAGATGTACCTCATGGTGATCAGTATCATTAATGATTATTCTACTGCCTTTGATGCTATTGATGTTCAGGGTTTGTACGATGAGATGGAGGTTTTGCTGCTGGAGCATATGCCTTTGGTTTATTGTTCGGATAGCCTTGGTGTGCTGAATCGCTTAAAGGATTCGGGAAAGAGCACTGTAAGTCTGCTGAGCAATACAGGGTTTATTAAGGGGGTAACCCTGCGTAAGATTTTGAATCACCTGGAGCTCGATAAATTACTGGATTTTCAGCTGTATTCGGACGAGGTGAGGATGTCTAAGCCTAACCTGAAGTTTTTCCAGCTGATGCTGGATACGATAGACAGACAGAAACATATTGAAATTGGCTTGCATGAGATCATTCATGTCGGCGATAATCCGATGGCGGATGTGCAAGGGGCTGAGGCGGTCGGTATTAAGAGTATGCTGATAAATTCTAATCATTTAACTATATCTTCCTTACTGTTATGATTCCATATACCTATTCTTTGCATAAGATACAGGATGCAGGCAAATTTGGTTTCCATCCTGATGATTACAGTCGTTTTAAGTTTGGTGATGATCTGGTAGCCAAAAAGTTCGGTGAACATCTGGCGGATGGGTTCATTGCTGATTTTCTTGAGGATAACCTGAAGGGTGAACAGATCGTTGTGATCTCCAGCCCGTATTGCTTCATTCCGACGGCTACCTTTGCCATGAAAAACTATTTTGTTTACAGGCTGAATCAATGGCTGGTTGAAAATGACCGTCCTGTGGTACAGGAGGCTAAGGTGCACAGGACCATTACTTATAAGGATGATTATGGGGCGCTGAGTGCCCAGGAGCGGATTAAGCTGATCGGTAATGATTCTTTTCATATCGATAAGGATTTTCTGACGGATAAGGTGCTTTTCTTTCTGGATGATATTAAGATTACGGGAAGCCATGAGAAGATGATCATGAAGATGGTGAAGGACTACGGCTTAAAAAACAGCATTTTCATGTTGTATTTTGCCGAGCTGGTGAATCATGACATCCATCCGAATATTGAAAATGTACTGAATTATCATCAGGTAAAATCGGTGTTTGATCTGGATAAAATCATTAAAAGCGGTAATTTCTGTTTTAATACCAGGATTGTTAAATATATCTTAAATTGCGATTTTAGTAGCTTCTCTTTATTTCTGGAGCGACAGAATGATGACTTCATTACTAGCTTATACAATTTGTCTCTGGGAAATAGTTATCATATGATTGAATGCTATGCGAAGAATTTGACGTTTATAAAGAACTACTTAAACAATAAAAAATATAAATTGATTTAATATGGCCATTAACTTACAAAAGGGGCAGAGAGAAAATATTGATGCTCCTAAATTTACAATTGGTTTGGGTTGGGATACGAACAGTTCTACAACCGGAACTGCTTTTGATCTTGATGCTTCTGTTTTTATGCTGGATGAGAACAAGAAACTTGTTTCTGATGGGCATTTGGTTTTCTACAATAATTTGAAGTCGCCGGATGAGGCGGTAGAGCATACTGGTGATAACCTGACTGGTGATGGTGATGGTGATGATGAGCAGATTAAAGTGGATTTGACTAAAGCTGGTGATAAGGTTGCTGAGATATGTATCGTAGTGACTATTCATGATGCGGAGAACAGAAGACAGAACTTTGGACAGGTTAGAAATTCATTTATACGCATTTTTGATGCGGTAACTAATGAGGTGGTATTGAAATACGAACTTGAGGAAGATTTTTCTATTGAAACGGCTATTGAGTTCGGTAGGATTTACAAGCGCGAAGGTAAATGGAAATTTGAAGCGGTGGGTATGGGTATGAAAGGTGGTTTACAGGATTATTTAAACAAATATCAATAAGTTATGGCAATTAATCTTCAAAAGGGACAGCGCATCAGTCTTGAAAAAAGTAACGGCAGCAAGCTGCAGAATGTTTGTGTTGGTATAAACTGGGGTGCAATTGAGAAAAAGGGAATGTTCGGGTTCAGCAAGACCAAGGAGGCTGTTGATCTGGACGCCAGCTGTGCTTTGTTTGATGAGAACAAGCAGCTTAAGGATGTGGTTTATTTCGGTAATCTGACTTCTAAGGATGGTTCGGTTCGTCATAGCGGTGATGACCTGACTGGTGATATGGGTGGTGATGATGGTTTGGATAATGAGGTGATCACGCTTGATTTTTCACGTCTGGATGCAGGGGTTAATTATGTGGGTTTTGTACTGAACAGTTTCAGAGGTCATGATTTTGGGACTATTCCTTTTGCTTCTATTCGCATTTATGAGGGTAGCCCTAAGCGTGTGAATGAGGTTTTTGCGACTTATGATATTGCTAATGGTGCGGGCTTCGCTGGTCATGTTTCTATGGTACTAGGCGTTTTCTATAAGAAAAACGGCGAGTGGAAATTTAATGCGATTGGTGAGCCGACTAAGGATAAGAAACTGGAAGAAACAGTGAGAACCGTAACGCAGAGTTATTTATAAGCCTGCAGGCTTTAATTACCAAACTATGGAAAATAACCAAAATGAGGCGCAGAGCCTGTCTCCTGCAAAGATCGACAAGGAAGGTAATGTAGACCTTACTGTGCTGAGCGCTGAGGACGAAAAGAAGTATAAGGATATTGCGAAGTCCCTCGAGCCTTCTGATGTGAATTCTATTCTGAATTATGGGGTGGAAACTCAGAATTCGATGGAGAAATATAGTAATGATTTCCTGTCTTCTGTGCGTACGTATAATAGTGGTGAAGTAGGTGGGCTGATCAATGAGCTGCTTACTGAACTGAATTATATTGATGTGAATGAATTGGAACAAAGTGGTTTTAAATCATTTCTTTCTAAAATTCCTTTCCTTAAGAATTTGGTGACGGATGTTAAAAAGCTGTTTCAGAAGTATGATGTAGTGGTAAATAATATCGATAAGATTACCAATAAGATCAAGGCTGGCAGGTTAAATTCCATCAAGGATAACAGTTCGCTGCAGACCATGTTTGACAGCAATGTTAACTATATTCATGAAATGGAGGAGCTGATCATTTCCGGTCAGCTGAAATATAGTGAGCTGACTTTGAAACTGACTGAGATGGAAGGCCGGCCGGCTGACTATCAGGATTATGAGATTGCTGATTTGCGTGACTTCGTTAGCAGGCTCGACAAAAGACTTGCTGATATGAAGATTGTTCGTTTTATCATGTTGCAGTCTCTGGCGCAGATCAGGGTGGTACAGAACAACAATACTTCTATTGCCGAGAAAGCGCAGTCGATCGTATCGACCACTATTCCGGTATGGAAAAACCAGCTGACTATTGCAGTGGCACTGCAAAGGCAAAAAGCCAATGTGGAGATGCAGAAGAAAATCTCTGATACAACCAATACGATCTTGCAGAAGAATGCCGAGATGCTGAAACAGAATAGTATTGACGTAGCGAAGGAGAATGAGAAAACGGTGGTTTCGCTTGAAACACTCAAGCTGACTACTTCTTCTTTGATCGACACGCTTAATGAAGTGAAACAAATCCATGAGGCTGGTGCACAAAGCAGAAGGGTATTGGACGGGGAGTTGAAAACTTTGGAAGAGGAATTGAAGAAGAACGTGACCCGCGTTAACTAAATCAAACAATGGATGAACGGCGGGTAGATATATTAAAGACATCGCGCACAGAGATCAGCCGATTGCAGTTGCTCTCTGTGTTTTTTGAAGATGAGGTTCTGTATAAGATCTATTTGAGAAGCCAGGTAATCCATCAGTTGTTTGAAAATAATGAGGAACTGGATATTGATAAACTGGAGTTGTTCCATGTTCAGTTCACAGCCAGCCTGATTGAGTTGCTCAGAAAAATAAAGAAGAGCAATGAAAAAAGTGTTAGCCTGATCTATGATGAAATTGACCTGAATAAGGAGCTGATCAGGCAAATGGGTGACTCGGTTTTTTCCGAAAAGAGCTTTAATCTGGATAAGCAGAAACAGTCCTTAAAGATTAACCTGTCTCTGAGAAAACTCTATGAAGTGCTTTCTGAACTCAGTACGGACTTTCCGTTTGCAAAGAACATCAATTCGTTCAGCACCAGGTATGCGAAGGATTTCTATTATGATATCAGTACCGATCAGCTGGCACAGCTGATCGATTTCGATCCAAAGGACATGTACATTAATGTGAATGCAAGTATCGAAAGAAAACTGATGGGCTTGCTTTGCAAATATGAATTCAGAACCTCTTTTTTTTACGGGCTGAAATCTGGTCAGTTGATTATTGAACTGTATAAGTTTGTAGATATTGATAAGCATTTCCTGTTTTTTCCACGCAGGAACTTGTTTTTGTTTTTTGAACTGGAGGAGCTTCAGGGTATAGACTGGACTAACAACTTGTCGGACAAGGGTAGGATTGTACAGGAAATGACCTTTAAAAATGATAAGCTGGCCAGTGATGCTGCGGCTTTGAAGACTTATATACCCAGGGAGATCATTACACTGCTCGAAGAGAATTATATTAAGATATCAGATATCAATTTCCTCGATCACCTGAATAATTTTGATGTTCAGGCTAATATTTTAAAAGCAATGCTTAGGACTGACCTTTTTTAGCATTTTTAGTCAATTTTGACAATGACACACTATAATTTATAATAAAGAATGGACAATTTGATTAACCACCCCGGCGTAATTGTCGGTTTTGCTGTTTTGGTAGTAGTAATGCTCCTGTTAGATTTGGGAGTATTTAATAAAAAGATACACGCTGTGACCAGTAAGGAGGCTGCCATCTGGTCAGTCGTTTGGATTTCCTTGTCTATGTTGTTCAGTGGGGTTATTTATTATGTTTCCGGGTTTGAAAAGTTTACGCAATTTCAATCTGCCTATTGGATTGAGAAGGCTTTGTCTGTAGATAATCTTTTTGTCTTTATCCTGGTATTCGGGTTTTTTAATGTTCCTAAGGAGTTGCATCATAAGGTTTTGTTCTGGGGTATTATTGGTGCACTTGTATTTCGTGCCATTTTTATCTTTGCGGGTGTTGGCTTAATTAATCTTACTTATCTACCTGAAATGACGCTTCTGGGTCATGTGGTGAAGATTAATATTGTGTTGCTCATATTTGGGTTGTTCCTGATCTATGCAGGGATTAAATCTGGCCTGAGTGGCGATGATGATGATGAGGACAAGGACTTCAGTAAAAGTGCGGGAGCCAGGTTGATCTATAAATTCTTTAAAGTGAGCAAAGAATTTGATGGTGCTAAATTTTTTACTGTCGAAAATGGCGTGAAACTGGCTACTCCTTTATTGGTGGTGGTAGCAGTTATTGAGTTTACGGATTTATTGTTTGCTGTAGATTCTATTCCTGCGATTTTCGCTATTGCTCCGGATGATCCGCTGATCTTATATACTTCTAACATTTTTGCGATTTTGGGATTGAGAGCATTGTATTTTCTTTTGGCTAATTTCATTCACATGTTCAGTTTGTTAAAATACGGCCTGGCTGTTATCCTATCATTTATTGGTGTTAAAATGGTTATCGCGCCTGTTTATCACATCTCTTCCCCTTTGTCGCTTTCGATAGTAGGCGGGGTATTGGTACTGTCTGTAATCGCTTCCTTATTGTTTGTTCCTAAAGAAAGTAAATCTGCTGATTAATATTTAGGTGGTGATTAAACAAAAAAAAACTCCCGGTAAATTTACCGGGAGGTTTTTTACTTTCAGTTGAACTTAGGATTAGAATAATGAGAATTCTACCCTTCTGTTTTTCTGACGGCCTTCTGCTGTTTTATTTGTAGCAATAGGCTGATTTGGTCCGTAACCTGTGGCTTCGATTCTTGAAGCATTTGCACCTTGTGATACTAAGTATGCTTTCACAGATTCTGCTCTTTCTTTAGATAAGCGCAAGTTAAGTGCCATTGAACCGGTGTTGTCTGTGTGACCTGCTAATTTCAGGCTAAAGTTTTTCTGAACCAACAGCTCAGCAACTTTATTTAATGTCGCAAATGATACGGAACGGATTGTGGCTTTACCTAAGTCAAACTCCAGGTTTTTGATGGCTTCATCAACTACTCTTCTGTCTGCTTCGGTGATGATCACTTTTTCCTGAATAACCGGAGCTGGTGTTTTCAGTGGACATCCTGCACCGTCTACTACAGTGTTGGCAGGTGTTTCAGCGCATTTATCAAATTTGTTGGCTACACCATCACCGTCATCATCTCCCAGTTGCTTCATCAATTCTTCTTTCTCTCTTCTGGCATTTTCTTCAGCTGATGAAAGGGCTTTTCTCAACTCTGCACTTTCAGCTGCACTTTCTTCACGTATTGCTGCTACAGCGCTGTAGTTCTGTAATTGAGATGTACCTTTTCTTCCCAATGCGATTTCAAGACCTGCGTGAGCGTAAGAGAATTTGTCGTTGGCTCCACTGCTTACGCCATCGAAGTTGTCGGCTTTGACAAAATTTACCTGGTAACCCAGATCGATGTTTACTCCCTTGGAAACTCCGAATTTAAATCCGGCACCCAATGGAATGAACCAATTGCGGTTGTATCCTGTGCTTGCCGCCGATACGGTCGCGTCTGTGGTAGCTGCTGAGGACATATAACCCGCACCAGCTGTAACATATGGTGACAGAACATTACGCTTTTGATTTAAGCTCATGTTGGCGATGGTAAAGTTACCACTTACAGCTGCCGACCATTCTATTTTGGAAGAGAACGTAGCATTGCTGCCTGGTGTTGCGTTTGGATAGCCTCCTCTTACTTTACCTGCAAGAAAGTCTGCCTGAATACCGAAACCCGGAATAATTTGTTTCTTGATGTAACCTCCGTAACCCCAATCTTCGTAAGGCGTAGAAAAGTCTCCGTTTGATTTGTTATTGAAGGGCGTGTAATGGGTCAGCATACCACCGTTAAGCCCGATTGACCAGGTACGGAAGTATTTTTTCGCAAACTTGTCTGAGGTTTGAGAATCTGCTTCCTGAGCCGATAATTGCAATGATAACCCTACTAAGGATAGTACCATTGCTGCTTTTGTAATTTTAGATTTCATTTTTCTAGTAGTTAGATATTATAAACGTCCAGTTTGTTTGTCTGAACGTCCAACTACTCGTAATAATCCTGCCAAAGCCTTTTTGCTATATTTCTAAGGAATAGAATGATTTAATAATCAGTGTCTTACTGAGAGAGTTCAAGTATAAAATGAATACCGAAATTTAAACCGATATCACTATTTTTTGTATACTATTTACTACAGTTTTAAAGATCCAGATATTTTTATAACTGATAGGAGTAACCTTTTTCAGGTAAATTAACATGATAGCCGTCAGCTTCCAGTGCCTCTTTTAAACTGCGCATCCTGCTGAGCTCTCCATGCACCAGAAATACGCTTTTAAGTTTGGATGCATCCTGTTGTTTCACGGTATTGACCAGGTCATTATGATCCCCGTGCCCGCTCAATAAATCAGTTTGTTTTATTGTCGCATAAACCATCAGGTCACGGTTTCTTAACCGAATGATCGGGTCTCCCCGCAACAACCTGTCGCCAAGTGTACCTTTCGCGCAATATCCGATAAATAATATGGTGCAGTAGTAATTTTGAATATTGTAGTATAAATGATCCTGTATTCTTCCCCCTTCGAGCATGCCAGCAGAAGAAATGATGATGCAGGGTTCATGGTAGTTGGAGACAGACATGCTCTCCTTTTTGTCGTGGACATAGGTTAGCTCTTCAAACTCGAATTCGTCACCTTTCCTGTTGTAAAAATCCTGGGATTCTTCGTTCAGCAAGTCATGATGCCTGCGGTAAACGTCTGTCGCAAAATTGGCCAGCGGGCTGTCTACAAATATTTTAACCGGTGGGAGCAAACCCTCAGTAAAGATCTTATTCAGAGCATAGACAAGTGCCTGTGTTCGGCCGATACTAAATGACGGGATGATCAGGCGGCCCGGAAACTTAACGCAGGTCTCATTGATGGTATCTACCAGCTTTTCCTGAAGCGTGGTTTCGCTGCTGTGGAATCTTCCCCCGTAGGTAGATTCTGAGACCAGGTAGTCGACCTGAGGAATGGGTGCGGGGTCTACAAGTACGGGGTAGTTCTTTCTTCCGATATCACCTGTAAAAGCTATTTTCTTTTCTGAACCGTTTTCAGTGACGGTCAGCACGACTGCTGCTGCGCCCAATAAGTGCCCTACAGGTATGAAACTGAGCATCAGATTTGCATTTATTCTAAATTCCTTATGAAATGCAATGGTAATGAAGCGCTCCATGGTGTCATTAACATGTTTCTGAAGATACAATGGCTCGGGACCTGAACGATGTCTTTTTGCTCTTGAACGTTTGTTCTGCTTACTCAGGAAAACATTTACAGAGTCCTGAAGTAATAATTCTGTAAGATCTGCAGTTGGGGGCGTAGATAATATCTGTCCCTGAAATCCCATTCTTACAAGTGTCGGCAGGTTACCAGAATGGTCTATATGTGCATGTGTAAGGATAACTACGTCGATGTCTGCGGGATCAAAAGGGAAATATTGGTTTTCTTCCTGATAGGTGTCCTTTTCATAATCCAATCCGCAATCAACAAGAATATTATAGTTTTCTAATTGAAGTAAGTGCATACTGCCCGTAACTTGTTGCGCAGCTCCCCAAATGGTCAATTTCATACGTTATTTGTCGTGTAAGCCCGGCAAGTTATCATTTTTATCTTCATTAAGCCACTGGCTCCAATCAGCTATTTTATAGCTGTAGCTGAGACTTGATGGTATCTGGTTGGTATCCACTGTTTTCCAGTTATTTAATTCATTAATGAATGAAGGAACCGCAAGGCCAGACTTATTGGCCGCCTGTTTGTAAAACTCTTGTTTGGCCGGATGGTCTGCTGAGACTGCGTTAATAATGAAGCCATATGCATGCTGTTCCATTATAGAAATGGTAATTCCAATGCAATCGTAAAGGTGTATCAGGTTAACGGGAGCAAGACCGTTTGGAACATTTGATTTACCAGCAAAAAACCTTGCCGGATCTCTGTCCGGACCAACCAGACCTGCAAATCTGATAATGGTTGACTTAAAAGCCTGTTGGTTCTGCAATATTTCTTCTGCGGCTAGCAGCACATGGCCCGACGCTGTGTCGGGCTTGGGTGTTGTGGATTCTGTTACTGCCTGATTGACATCACCATAAACGGAAGTAGAACTGATGAAGATTACCTGCTTTACAGTTCCTTTGCCCGCAGCATCCGCTATATTTTCTATTTTGCCGGCATAACTTTCCTGAGCTCCCTCGCTTCGTTTCGGAGGTATGCAGATGATCAGTATATCGCTTTCAAAAAATGAATCCGCAAATTTGATTTTTTCAGAAGCAGCCTCGATCAGGTAAGTTTTAATTCCTGCTTCTCGCAGAGCCGGCATTTTTTCTTTGGTTGTGGTCGAACCTTTTACCTCGTATCCCAGTGAAATCAGCTCCTTTGCAAGGGGTAGCCCGTACCAGCCACATCCAAGGATACTAATCGTTTTATTCATTTATTCGGTTTTTCATTGTCTTGAAAAGAAGAAATAAAAAAGGGGTACTGCTTTGGTGCGTACCCCTTCTTAGCATTTTTGTCCTTAATTAAAGAACCTTTACATTTGATGCTTCTGGACCTTTTTTACCATCATTCAATTCAAATTCAACACTGTCACCTTCGTTCAATTCTTTAAATGAGTCGCCGGCGATGGCAGAAAAATGTACGAAAATATCTTTTCCTCCGTCTGCCGGAGTAATGAAACCAAATCCTTTAGAGGTATTAAACCATTTTACTTTTCCTGTAGTACGCATATTAAAATATTTTATTTGTGAAAATAGCGATTAGATCACTAATATCAAAATGCTAGATAATGCTTTTAATTCAAACAACCATTTGAATAATATTTGACGTTTTTATGCTGACTGCCCCACAACGAGTAGGTGCACCAGACAATGGAACTAGAAACAGGATAATTGTAAAGGCGTTAGTCGGGATTGAATTGAGGTTTGGTTGGGGTTTGCTCACAACAGGTACCTGCTTTTGTGAGCAAACCCTGGCTTATTACCGAACAAATCCCGACTAAATCTGCATAGTAATCACAGGCTGATTCCACTTATGAGGTTCTTCATTTACAGAAATATCACACGGGGCATTGAATTATATGACAGTTATATTAAATATAAACTTATTTGAGGTTTGTTTTGTTATTTGGCTGTTAACCCAATAACATAAAAAATGTGTGCTATGGAAAACAAAAAAAATCCGACTCGTGAAAACAACAGTGAAGAAGAATACCCAAATCTCGGGCTTGATGCTGATCATTCGTCTGATGGCGAAACTATCGCTGACAAATTAAATGACGACAATGAAAGAGTTTCCGGAAACCCGGATGGCGAAGATGATGATACCGATAATAATTCAGCTACAATTAATTCCCCGCTGGACGAAAAGTAATTGTTTGGCATCATTTTTTCTTAGTCATAAATGGATTATTTATTTATCTAAAATTTAAAGTCATGAAATATCTATTATCAATATTCGCGATCGTGCTTACTTTGTCTGCTTGTAATAACAATGCAAAAGAAGAAGCACTGATGAAACAAAAAGCTATTGTAGCAGTTAGAGATAGTTTAAAACTGGATAGCTTTAGGCGTGTGGAAGAGAAAAGAAAACAGGACGAGGTCGTTGCTGCAAGGGTGAGGGAAGAAAAAAGGACATTACTTTTGTCTGAACGTAATGATGCGGCTCCTGAACCGAGACAATATTCTGAAACAGCAGCTCCTGCGAAGAAAAAAGGCTGGAGTTCGGCTGCCAAGGGTACTGTGATCGGTGCCGGTGCCGGTGCGTTAGGTGGTGTTTTAATCGATAAAAAAGATGGCCGCGGTGCAATCATTGGAGGATTGGTAGGAGCAGGTACCGGTTATCTGATCGGTAGAGATCAGGATAAAAAATCTGGTCGTGTTACACCTAAAAACTAGTTTAACACATCAGAATACATAACAAGGTCGCTGCAATATATTTTGCAGCGACTTTTGTTTTTTACAGTTGTACTTTTCTTGACATTCGTTAGATTTCTTCTATAAAATATTTCGTATGTTCGTTATAGAATTGATCCAATCCATTTTTTAGATACGATGACTAAGAAGCAGATATTAATAGTTGATGATGAAGTCAGCATACTAAAATTATTAAATTTTGTACTATCTGGCCAATATGATTTAGTGATCAAAACAAGTGGGGTAGAGGCATTGACATGGCTGGAAGAAGGTAATTCTCCGGCGCTCATCTTGTCAGATCTAGAAATGCCTTATTTTGATGGAAGTTCGTTTATCTATAATTTAAAAATAAGTGGGTTTTACCGGGACACTCCTGTGATTATATTGTCTG
>DATFQH010000342.1:0-6596 GCA_035264385.1 Pedobacter sp. | reverse complement strand
TGGTCAATGCATAAGGATTGATGTCAGATTTTCCGGATGAAATGCGCTGCATTTCCCGATGCATCAATTTAAGCCATGGCAAGGTATATTCATGCGCCAGCAGATTTTCCGGAATGCCATCCGTTGCTCCGTCCGACTTATCCAACAGGTGCACAAACTCATGTATGGCCGTGTTTTGATTACCCGCCGATTTTGAGAAACCACTCGTAAGTGCAGCCCTAGAAAGCAGCATTTGACCGTTCATATAGCCTTCTCCAACCATACCCATGATGCTTCGGTTTTCCCCTTCAAACTGAAAATCCTTATCAAACGTATCCGGGTAGAGAATCACATTCGTCAGGTTGTTATATTTCCATTCCGGAAAACCGAATATGGGTATTACAGCGCTGGAAGCTATCAGTACCTTGTCAAGATCGGTAATCTCGGTTCCAACACCCTCTATATTTACGTACTGAAGAAAATCCGAAGTCATGTCTTCAAATCTTTCTTTATCATCATTACTCAATCTCTGATAGAATCCAACTTCATTATTGAGCAGATCTTTATGATTCAGCACCAGCCCCGCTTCATGAGGTGTTTTAATCTTTTTATTTCTGATCAGTAAATAGGTAATCAGGGCAATAATCAAAATGGCTAGAAGCAGTGGCAGCATGATATTTTTTTTGAAACAAATAATTTACCGCAATATACAATCTTCAGTACCTCATTACCCCGCATTTTTTTAACTTGCAACTATAACCTTTTTTGACCGGTATAAACAGCTTTATGAAACCATTCACAAAAATTTATTGCACCATTTTATTAGCAGCCCTACTTTTGATCTGTAATACAGGTTACGGACAACAAACTGCAGTCCGTCAGGATAACATTTTCTACTACCCTGATTCAGGTTCAGTAACCGATGGATATATGAAATCTCAATGCAGACTCGATGTTTATTATCCCAAAAACGTAAAGGACTTCGCTACAATTGTATGGTTTCATGGCGGAGGGATCACCGGCGGAGGAAAGGAAATTCCGAAAGAACTGATGGATAAAGGGGTCGCCGTGATAGGAGTGGGTTACCGTTTGTCCCCAAAGGTTAAAGCACCTGCATATATTGAAGATGCCGCGGCAGCAGTTGCCTGGGTTTTTAATCATATCGCAGCATATGGTGGCAATAAAAAACTAATATTTGTTTCTGGTCATTCTGCCGGAGGGTATTTGGGTACAATGATAACCCTGGATAAACATTACTTAGGAAAATACAATATTGATGCGAACAGCATTGCTGGTGTTATTCCATTTAGCGGTCAAGCCATAACCCATTTCACTGTCAGACAGGAACAAGGCATAAAGGACATCCAACCGACCATTGACAAGTATGCACCGGTATATCACGTGCGTGCAGATGCACCCCCAATGCTGCTTATTACTGGCGACAGAGAATTAGAGATGCTGGGCAGGTATGAAGAAAATGCCTATTTCAACCGCATGATGAAACTTGCCGGTAACAAAACGACAAGACTTTTTGAACTCCAGGGCTTTGATCATGGTGGTATGGCAGTCCCAGCTTTTCCGTTATTGCTGAAAGAGGTGGGACTGCTCAAGAAAATGATCATCAAATAATCATCATCTGCCATTCATGTTCAGCGAGGCCTTGTCTAGGGAAGCGGACGCCGCCCAAATAAATGCCCCTCCTGTAATTACGCCTAATGCTACATAGCCGCCTTTATTTTTCGTCACCGTGTAAAATGTATCGCCTACGCTTGTTGTCAGGTCGTCTGGTTTAGATGTTCTTTTTACAGATCTGGCTACATAAAATTCATTATCTACAGCAAAACTTTTGTCTGGGTCGCCTTTAGAGATAAATAGGGTCAGGTAGCTCCGGAAGGTGACAGGGGAATCCTCTTTAGAAAAATCCCTGGCCCTTACCTTAACATTATGCGTTCCATACCGAACATATTCTGGCTGGTTATGAACACTATCCGGAAGTGCTTTAAAAATTGGACTATTCATAAATACTACAGTAGATTTAATACCGCTGCCCGGCGGTATAAAACTTACGTCCTTTGGCCTGCCGACTTTGCCGTTGATATCTCCATCGGCATATTGCCTTATCTGCCAATTTGGGGTAACGGACGAGTAGCTTGCTGAAAATCCAGTACTATCCGGTATATAGCCAATGGCCTCACCTTTATAGATCAACGAAGAACGGGACCAGTCTACATAAAGGGGTACTGTCAGCTTATTCCTAACGCTGATTTTGACGGGCGCATTTTCACCGGAAAAATTATAGGAAATGGCTAGCGTATCGTTTTCCATTTCGAATGTGCCCGTCTGGGCATTCTTTTTTATGTTTGTTCCAGCTAAGGTACTCACATAATAGCTAGAGCAGGAGGACAGGCTGGCAACGCATAGCGCTGCCATACCCAGATTCAGGATTTGTTTCATATTTGTGTGTTTTGTGTTGATACAATTTACACAATTGCGAATGCTGATAAACCACCTCACAACAATATTACTGAGAATTCTCTTCTCCTATTTTCCGTTCTAAAGCTGCGCTTACTTCGACCTTGTTAATTTTTGCATGAATGATTAGCGATTTGCCTATATTCCCGCATTCCAGTATTAAGAAGGATTGCTGAACGTTCTTTTCTTGATGAAAATGAATTGGAGTAAATGTTTATTTTAATTAAAAAACAAAGATTTTAAAAAATATCGATGATGAATTCCTTTGAATTAAGAAAAATCTTAGCGATTTCAGGCAGCACACGACAGAACTCCATCAATAAGTTAATTCTTCAATCTCTTAAAGAAAACTATGCCGGGGTTTTACATGTCGATCTCTATGACAGTATTAATGAATTGCCACATTTCAACCCCGATGATCTGGATGCGTTGCCTGCAGCAGTTCAGGCATTTTACGATGCAATAGCGTCAGCAGATGGGGTGATCATATGCAGCCCTGAATATGTATTTAGCATGCCGGGTGTATTAAAAAATGCGATTGAATGGACAGTATCAACCATTCTTTTTTCAGACAAGCCTTTAGCCATTATAGTGGCCTCTTCATTAGGGGAGAAGGCCTTTGAATCTCTTGATGTGGTAATGACCACACTCGGGGCTAGTATGACACCGGATACAAAGCTGCTCATTTCAGGATCAAACAGTAAGATCGATAAACAAAGCAATTCCCTAAATACTGAAATCATTGCCGACTTGAATCATTTAATGAATGCTTTGATTGGTCTAATCTGAAACGGATCTCATCATGAAGGCAGTTTACATTGCTTTTAATTTCAAAAGGATCAGTATATTTATTAAGCGCATCGCTCAGAAATGAATAAACAAACATGATCCCTCTAAAATGGAAAGAAGAAAATTTGTTCAATTGGGTTTAGGCCTTACTGCCACAAGCCTTTTTGCTCCTGCAATGGCCAGTTCGGGCTATTTTGGCGTATCCAATAAGCTCCCTACGTGGCGGGGTTTCAATCTCCTCGAGAAGTTTAATAAGGAAGTTAATCAGCCTTTTAGAGAAGAAGATTTCAAAATGATGTCCGAATGGGGTTTTGATTTCGCCAGGCTACCTATGTCGTACCATTGCTGGTCGTCGCCTGATGATTGGCTAAAAATGGACGAAAAGGTTTTAAAGGAAATAGACGAGGCGATTGCATTTGGAATAAAACACAAGATCCATGTCAACCTTAACCTCCACCGTATTCCGGGTTATTGTGTCAATCCGCCTGCCGAACCCGGCAATTTATGGAAAGAAGAAAAACCCTTAGCAGCCGCTGCATTCCATTGGCAAACCTTCGCTAAAAGATATAAGGGCATCAGCAGTAAAAAATTGAGCTTCGATTTAATAAATGAGCCGTCCAATGTCGACGAGCCAGATTATTTGAGGGTAGTTACGCGAATTATTAATGCGATTAGAAAAGAAGATCCAGATCGTCTAATTGTGATTGATGGCCTTCAGTATGGCACCAAGCCCATTTTTGGAGCTGCAAAATTAAACGTTGGGCAAAGCACAAGAGGCTACGGTCCAATGCAGGTGAGTCATTATAAGGCATCCTGGGTCAAGTCAGATGGGAATCTTCCTACATGGCCATTAAATCCTGAGGGGAAAGATCGTTGGGATAAGGAGCGGTTGAAACGGGATGTCTTCGATCCCTGGAAAAAACTAGCCGAACAGGGTGTCGGTGTACATGTAGGGGAGTGGGGTGCTTATCATCATACACCACACGATGTTGCCCTCGCATGGATGAAAGACAACCTTGAAATATTTAAAGAAAACGGATGGGGCTGGTCATTATGGAATCTGAGGGGAACATTTGGTATTCTCGACAGCGAACGGACAGACGTTGCATATGAATCTTATAAAGGGCATAAGCTGGATAGGAAAATGTTGCAATTGTTGCAACAATATTAAGGCAGAATGCCTTATTTGGCTTATACCGGGTAACCACGCGGTTGTGAGAGCGCTAATTTCGTTTTCATGCAGGGTTGATTAGGTTAACTAATAGCCAAGTCTTTTAAAAATAATGTAATCTGAAACGGGCGGTTCGATTCTGTTCCTCTTCATTCCCTGCGCCAGTTGCGCCCTGTGGTAGGTACCATGATTGAAAGTATGTAAAAGTATGTCTCGCATAGCGTCCCTGAAAATCACATTTTGAGTGTTCTTATAAGTGATAGCAGTCGTTTCCTCTTTATTTGAGAAAATCCCGGGCATCCTTGCTATAAATATAAGATGATGTTCTTCACATGTTGCCAGGCTTTGTTCATCCCAAACACCTACAGGCTGTTCTTCCCCGGCAATCCGACTCATCCAAATTAGTTGCGCATTGGTGATGTGACTGAATAGTCGTAGGCACTTTGGCCCGGCATCAGGATTTTGCTTCAAGGCATTTAGAAATAGTTCGTTGGCCCAATTGTTATAAAGCCATAGTTGAAGAATAGGATCGGACATGGTATGGAATTATTGCATTTTACTTTTCGCAGTGATGCACCATATCAGTTCACCCAGGAATTTTTGTGCCCTTTTGTCTGTTGATTCTTTATCTTTCGGGATGCCCTTTTCGTCGTAATTATTTTGTACCTGAGGAACCGGAAACATTGCCGGCACTACCCAGGCACCAATCTTCCACAGGCAAAATACAAGGGATGTCATTACCTGAGCGCCGCCAAATGGTCCTGCTGAAACAGTAGCAAGTGCAATAGGCTTTCTTTGCCACTCTTTATACAAAAGGTCAATCACATTTTTCAGACTTGCAGGGTAACCGCCATTGTATTCAGGTGTAACCAGCAGAACTCCGTCTGCGCCGTTAATCTTCTGCTGAAAATCCAATACATTTTCTTCCGGGTCTGGCATGTACTGCAAACGCTCATCGAAAATGGGAAAATTATAGCTGGTCAGATCTACTATTTCTACAGTCGCCAAACTTTGCGCAGTAATAAAATCATGGAAATAAAGGGCAACTCTATGGCTGTTTCTGTTCAGACGGACACTTGCAGAAAGGATTACGATATGCATATTTGGAGAATTTGATCGAAGATAATTAATTCATAACAGAAAGAGTTTATCATTCTGTTATGAATATAATAGCAATCAGTTCGAGTTTTCCTTTTTATGCAATTCTCAGGATCGTCTTTATCCAACAGCCCGGCACAAACCTCGATCAGCATACCGTCACTATTACCATTGATGAAGGTTGGCAAACGAAACTGTCTTGTCAAAATCACTTTTTCTCTATGCTTGTTGTAAAGTAAAATGGCGGCACCGTTTCCGCGGTCATATGCTTCCCTGTTCTGGACTTTTTTGGTGCCATCCGCACCCGTAAATTCATAAGTTAATTTTTTTAAGACATACCAATTGTCAGACAAAATGGTGGTATCAATAATAGCAAGGTCTCTCATTTATAGTATTAGTTAGCTGTCCCATCCATTAGGCGCAGTTTTATTGTTTCGCGTGACAGCTCACAGGTTAGCAGGGACTATTCTTTTTCAAGAAGAGTGGCAAGTTCTTCTGACTTGTTGAATTGCGGATTATGGTCTGCGCTCATGATCAGGTATTTATATCCTCTTTTCTTGGCGCGCTCACCATAAGCATAAAATCCGTCACTTTCAGGCATTTTCCCCGGATCAACAGTCAAAATATATGTCGCCGGAATTTTCAGTGCCATAGGGTTATTAAAAGATACCGGCTGAGTAAAAGTCTTAACAGATTGAGGTACATCCTTTGGTGCGGGTGCGTTTGGTTTAACCCATTCAGGTATTATAAAGCCATTTTTGGGCGAATTCTCTGGGCCACTTTTGTCCGTTCCTTTCGATGTCGCTAAACTTTCGCCGTCATTTGGTAGTATGGCATCCAAAAATACCAGTTTCTTGATTCGCCCTGGAATACTGTCCGCAACACCGGTGATAACCATCCCGCCATAGCTGTGGCCGACTAAAATCACATTGTGAAGGTTTTCATATAAAATCAGATTCACAACGTCCTTAATGTGTGTGTTAAGATCTATTTCCGGTGAACTCAAATGAACCCTTTCGCCTTGTCCCGTCAAGCTGGCCCTGGATATCTTCACACCATGTTCAGACATGATAGAATCTGTTTTCTT
>DATFQH010000341.1:0-7887 GCA_035264385.1 Pedobacter sp. | reverse complement strand
TTTCCAGAAATGTTTAATTTGTCTGCCCTATAATTAAAGTTTAGGCTGTTGTTCGATTTGGTCAGGCGACCCTGGGTCAGGCCGAGGCTAAGTGATCCGTTGAACCCCTTTACCTTGGCGCGTTTCGTTTTGATATTGATTATTCCCGCACCACCTGCAGCGTCGTATTTAGCGGGTGGGTTTGGAATGATCTCAATCTGATCAAGCGTCCCGGAAGGTAATGATTGCAGGTAGGTGGCCAGATCGTTTCCCGAGAGATAGGTCGGCTTATCGTCAACAAAAATCTGAACTCCACTCTTGCCACGGAGTGAAATTCCACCGTTTTGATCGACCTGAATGCCTGGCGATTGCCCAAGTACATCGAGTGCAGTTACACCCGCATTTGCAATCAAGGCGTCTACGTTGATAACGGTACGGTCAATCCGCTGTTCAACCAATTTTTTTCCTACCCGGATCTCGATTACGCCTAGCGCCACTTCTGCCTGGCCGAGCACAATATCAGGGGCCACATACGGTGACTTTCCAATTGAAAATGTGATGACAGCGCCACGGAAGAGTTTGTATCCTATATGGCTCACTTGCAAACGATAGCTGCCTGGTGCCACCTGTTCTATCAAGAACTTTCCATCGAAGCCGCTAAGAGAATTCCTGGCCACCGTTGAATCGCTGACCTTAATCAAAGTAACCGTAGCCCCTTGGATTGGCTGATTTGCCTCACTACGAATATAGCCGGTAACACTGCCGACCTCTTGGGCAGATACAGGCATACTCATCAAAATAGTAGCATACAGGAATAGGAATTTCATCTGGTATTATTAGTTATACCAATAGATGCAGGATAATTTGAAATGTTGCATGCCTTAAAGATTTCCTCTTTTTTGCCCCGGATCCCTAATATGATATCTCAGTGAATCTCATTTAAGGTTTAGGGTGTATTATTTTATTCCCGTTATGCCAATACGCATTTTGATAGCATTAGTATCAAATCATCCTTTTACAGGATTCCCAGAAGAAGCCCCTTAATTAAAAATCATGAAATACTTAAAGGCTAACCGCTCAATTAAACCACAAAAAGCGATTAAAATTTTAAAAGAACATGGTCAAGAAGTCATTTATGAACAAACCGAATTGATACTGGAATTCATGCACAAATTTGGCCGAAAAGCAATTAAGCAAATATGTAATTAAAGACGAAAAACGGTGACGGGAAGCGAACCACCCCGGAGTGGTTGTTAATCCACTTTTTAGCGAATATTATCAATATTAAGTACGAAATTCAAGCTTAGCTAAAAATTATGTCCAATTTTATGAAATAAATGAACAGATGATGGCTTTAAGTCCATTTACTTATACCTTTCCACAACGTGTTCAGTTTTTTTAAAAAACTGAACACGTTGTGCTTATATGTCCAACTACTATGTGTATATTTGTTTATAAGTTCAATATCATCAAAAAACTGAACATATGCCTTACGATAGAACACAGCCTTTCAACGATCTCCCATTTCTACCTCCACTTAAAAACATGGAAGAAGATGTCGAAGTGATGAAGAAACTCGTCACTGCTTCCCGTGCTCTAGCGACTACAAATTCCAGCATCCATAGGCTTCCAAACCCTAACATGCTCATCAATACCATTGCACTTCAAGAGGCGCAAACCTCTACAGCAATCGAGAACATATTTACCACCGAAGATGAACTTTACAAGGCGGTGTCAGAAACTATTCGGGAAGAAAATATAAAACCAGCTACCAAGGAGGTACTTCGCTATCGGGAGGCATTATGGGAAGGATACAACATCACCCAAGAGAAAGGGAAGATGGACATGGATAGTATCATTAGCACCTTTAGACAGATTAAGAACTCTACAGCTGGAATAAGGCCACCACAGACCCTTACGGTGATTAGACGCGGACAAAGCGAATTCAGATCGGGCGAGGTAATATATACTCCTCCAAGAGGAGCGGGCATTATAGAAGCCAAGATGGAAAATCTGATCGAGTACCTAAATGACGACAAGAAATACTCAACCGACCCTCTGATCAAAATGTGCATTGCCCATTACCAGTTTGAAGCTATACACCCATTTTCAGATGGAAACGGAAGAACCGGTAGGATTTTGAACCTTTTATACCTTGTGAACAAAGGCCTGTTAGGGCAACCAGTACTCTATCTTTCCAAATACATCATGATCAACAAGGACGACTATTACCACTATCTGAGCGGGGTTACCCAGCGTGGAGCATGGAAGCCATGGGTGATGTACATGCTAGATGCTGTAGAGAAAACAGCAGAGCTGACCAATCAATTAATCACAAGTATTCTCAACCAAATTGAGGCGACACTTGCCCATGGCAAGACAACTATTAAATGGTACAACAAAGAGGTCAATGAGGCGGTTTTCAGCCAACCCTACATCAAGCCAAAATTCATAGGAGAAATATTGGGCATTACCTCAAGAACTACGCTGACCAAATACTTCGGCGAGCTGGTGGCTGCTAAAATCATGAGCCCAGCTAAAGATGGAAAAGAGGTATATTACATCAACGATGATCTTATCCAAATTCTGAAAGGCTAATTGCAGGATTAATTTCAAATATATTTTGCAATATCCACAACTGATTATGACAGATTGATTTTATGGACGCCACTTGGAGAGAAAACAATATCGATATTGAAAAAATACAATCTTTTGTGACAACTAGACTTAATAAAAGTCGCCGGCCTAATTTGTTATTTAATCAGCTGTTTGATAGCTATATAACTATGCAGTACAAGATACTAACATGCTATATATTTGATGATTTTGACACCCTATACGTAGAAGCAGATGATGGAAAAGGTATTCTTAACGTGATATTTAATTCGTTATTAACAACCAAGTTGAAATACAGGATGTCAATACGTAAAATCGAGATAAAAAAACTACTAATGCAAATCTGCATGTACAGTTCTCTATATCCAAATCAGAAATCACCGAAATTAAGTTAATTGAAGTCAAAATAAACCCCTAAAATCCTGTATTGTCGATATTTGCTAAAAAGCCTTAAGAATTATCTAAAGGCTTTCCTATTTTGTGGTCTCAAAGACACCAATTTCAAACTATTTTTTGGAAGATTTACAGCTGATTATCGAGATTTTGGGACGTGAAGAGGGATTTTAAATATCTTGACGACACCGATTTCAAACTGTTTTGCCGTTTTTGTAGCTTCAGTCTTTCAAATCATCTGATAAGAGAATTAGAAAACTTGATAATTTTCCCCTGTTTATAAATTGCAAACCAGTTTACATTTAAGCCGAACATGTAAACCAATCGGTTATTTAGTTTACATTTGCGCTTATGATGTTAACTAAATAAAATTATGATTATTGGAAAATTGATAAAACAACCGGAACTAATAACCAATCAAGTCGCCTGTTACTACCCATAATTATAATCACCTCTTTTAAGAGACAAAACGAAAAATTTTACAAGGTGCACAGAGCGATGCTAATAATAGCCTAGACATTGATAAAATATAAAAGTCTTTCAACTGACCTAATTTTTTAAAGTTGTCCAATTATATAATTTTTCAAAAAGCTCTCCTGTACCATCTGTGGATGCATTTTGAAAAGTGATGATACCCAGTTTGGAAACCGGGTTGAAAAATAGATAGGTGGTGATGCCGGGATCGCCACCGGTATGACCCCATAACAGGTCGTTGTTGCCTGGACGAGCCCATTCGTACACATGCCAGGTTAATCCCTGAAATTTATTTGTGCTGGTTTGAAGCGACAGCATTTTAGCCACCGTTTCTTTCCTTAGTATTTCTTTTCCTCTAAATTTACCTCCATTCATAATTGCAATAAGATAATTAGACAACTCCTTCACGCTGGTACGGACAAGTCCATCGGGATAGTTCGGAAAACTATAGAGGCAGGTCGGAATAAATGTTCCCACCTTAAATTCTACAGTTTTGGGATAAAGCTTTCTGTCTTCCAGCAGATCGTTACGATTCTTGTCGGTGACATAGGTATAAGGAATAACATGCTTTTGAACATTTATCTCTCGTAACATCCAGCCTGTATTGATCATTTCAAGCGGTTTGAAGATATGCCCGTTGCAGTATTCATTAAAGGGTTGTCTCGCAATTTTCTCAATGATGAGACCAAGAAGTCCGAAAGTAACATTTGAATATCTGCGACGTTCGGCCCCGGGTGACCAGTCACAGAAGTTACTCCCGTTGCTGTAGAATTTGCCGTTTGGAGTTAAACTCTCAAATATCCAGTCGTGCAAAGAAATGGCCGGGTCACCGCAAGCGTAACTCTGACCGTATGCGGTTCCATCTTTAATAGATGAGGTATGCGTCATGAGCTGGAAAACCGTAATAGGCTTGTCGGGATACTTAGGGTTTCTTACCTCGAAATCCAGATATTTGTTCACATCAGCATCCAGATCGAGCCTTCCTTGTTCCCACAGTTGCATTGCTGCAAGTGTGGTGAACGTTTTTGACACCGAGCCAATGTTCATCACTGCATCTACATTCATAGGAATTTGTTTTTCAATGTTAGACAGGCCGTATCCCTTTGCCCATTTAAGAGATTTCTTTTTAACAATGCCGATCGCGAAGCCAGGAACTTTTTTATCTGCCATAAAGCTCCTAATCGTAACATCAATCGAATCGCTGTCCTTAAGTTGAGCATTTGCTATAAAGCCAGGGCAACTGAAAATAAACACTATGGAAAGCCTTAAAACCCTACTAACTATTCTGTTCATATTTAAAGAATATTATGAATTATAAAAGGGTTATTTCAACAACGCCAGACCCTCCGGCCAGGCCGTATTTCTTTAGCGCTCCATCTTTTGCGAATGTCACTATCCTACACTTTTTTCCGGAGGTATTAAGCAGTGAATCGGGTGTCAATTGCTTACCGTCAACGATTAAAAGACTTGCTTTCCCAAGGATCGAAAAAGAACCGTTTCCTTTAAACTTATTCTTTCCGAGGACCACAGAGGTCTTACCACTCAGGATAATCTCTTTTGTTGCACCCGACCAGGATAATTTATCCGTGTAGAAGAAACCGGTTTGATCTGCATGCTTGTTTTTGGTTTGAGATTGCACGGTTAGGCTACTGATAAATAGGCATGAGAATACCAGGGAGAGCTTTTTAAGCTCCCAAATTGAATTTTTCATAAATTAGTTTTGTTTAGACTCTGATTATTTCTTTTTCATTTAACTTACTGTGAAGTGGTCACCTCAACTGCCCCCATGTTTCCTTCTGCACCATATTTTGCGGTGGCCTGGTCTTTATTTAAAATCGCGACATTGCACTTTTTGCCGGTGATCACAATTGAAGAATTCAGCACGGGCTTTTTTCCATCAACTATCAACAAGCTTCCTTTGTCGAAAACAGAAAACGAACCATCCCCCGTAAAATCATTTTGTCCGAACTTGACTTTCATTTTTCCTTTCAGCCAAATTTCCTTGGCTCCTGCAGACCAGAAAATTGTATTAGCGTAAAATACTCCATCGCTTTTACCTGAACCGCCCATGGAAACCATTGGATTCCTGAAAGCAGTTGAAGTAAACAACAACGCTATCAGAGGAATAAAAAAAGTTAGCCGGTAAGCCGGTCTTCTTTTCTGATTGAACTTAGACAGTCTGATGAGCCTGCTTTTTATAAAACCATGATTGAACCCACTTGCAATGCCCAATACCTTTCTTCTGAATGTATAATCGATCAACTTATTTGAATAATCGGAACAAGCTACACCCGACTTTAACACAAAATCATCAGCAAGGTATTCATGATTAGCTTTAACAAGTGTCTTGAACAAATAGACAAATGGATTAAACCAGAAGAACACCTGAATTAGTTCAAAAAGGACTACATCAACAGAATGCAACTGTTTTTTATGCGCCAGCTCGTGTAAGATCAGCTCCTCTTCTAGTCTTGCGTTATGATATATAGCCCTGGAAATAAAGACCGTATGAAAAAAGGTAAACGGATTGCCTAGTCCATCTATCAAGGTCAGTTTGATCCCGTTATGATCTTTCTTTTCTGATGTATGAGCTTTTGTTAAAAGGACAGAAATATTAAATATAAACCGTACAGCCAATAAAAGACATCCGGACATATAAATAGCGAAAGCTATCTGAGACAGATCGTTAGAACCGCTTTTAATAATAGTGGTTAAAGCTTCTGAACCCCGTAGACTACTTTGAAAGAACATTGCTTTTTGAAAAGGCGCATTCCGTTCAATTAAGACGACCGGTAAACTTTCTGAAGTAACTTTAAGCGCCGGAACTACGAGCGCAAATAGTACAGAAAACAGCAGGACGATCCTGTTGAGTCCATAATTTCTTGAATTCCTGAAAACCCCAATATAGCCAAGATAAAGGATCAGGAAACAAAACATCGATTTTACAACATATTCAGTCATTGGATCTAATTTTTAATTGCTTATCTACTATATCTCTAAGTTTCTTCAAATCTTCATCGCTTATTTCTACTTCCTTAGTGAAAAAACTTGCAAACTGTTCTATAGAATTGTTGAAAGAGTTTTTGATCAAATTATTTACGTGTTTTGAATAGTACTCATTTTTAGTGATCAGGGGATAATACTCGCGGCTATTTCCATACAATTTGTACTTAATTTTTCCTTTGTCAATCAATCTTTTCAATAAGGTATTGATAGTGGTAGTAGCCGGTTTCGGATCGGGATACTGATCTTTTAACTCTTTGAAGAATGATTTTTCCAATTTCCAAAGATATCCCATTAACTCTTCTTCGCCTTTTGTCATATTATTCGCTCTATTTGACTGAGTATTGCTCTACAATTATAGAGCAATAAATTGAAATAAAGAAATATTTCTAAAAAAATAAAAGAAGGGTTAGGGCCTGGGGAATAGACAAACAAGATGGAAAAAAAGGTGACGAGAATCGAACCTCTTCAAAATGGCTTTTAATCCACCTTTTTACCTTAAATTTTTAAAATTAGCTCCCAATTTAAGTTTTTAGCTAAAATTTATCGAACCCCCCGAATTGAGATTTTATCTTATTAATAAACAGTAGGTTGTGCTATAAAATAATAACGGGAATAAAGTTTAAAAAACTCTATTCCCGTGAAGTGGTCTCGACGGGAATCGAACCCATATCTAAAGTTTAGGAAACTTCTATTCTATCCGTTGAACTACGAAACCAATCTGTTATTAAAAATTCACTCAGACAATCAAACACTTAACTGCTTCAATCCTGCAAATTTTAAATAACTTGCGCAAAGATAATAATAAAATCAAAAGTTAATGGATTGAGGAAGACATTTTAAGGCAGGGGCCTAATAGTCTGTTACTAAATAATCCCTTGGAACCATATCTGCAATTCGCTCATACGCCATATAACCTTCCACGACAATAGAAGCCGGATCAAATATTCTTCCATCCGAATAAAAGTTCAATTCCCGGTTAGCATGATTAACAACCGAGACCTGATAGCGGGTATAATCCTCAGGTCGCGCAATACTATAACCGGAGGAAGCGTAAGAACTACTTTCGCCCTCTTGGGTATAAATAACATACAAAGCACCGTTAAAATGAATGCTCTTCAGGTTTTCGGTCTTCTGCTGCAACAAATCACTGATGTGAAAAGCCCCACGGCTAATGACCTCTATCGAGTCAGTTTGCTTCTTTTTATTCTCTAAAATAGTAAGCACATCACTGAAATAGCGTCCTTTATTCTCTTCTATTTTCTTAGATGCACGCTCAATGTTTTCATCAACCTCTACCGGCGGCACATACTCCGGATTCTTCTTTTTCACCAGGTTCTTTACAATAAACCCTTCCGACTGCAAAGCATTTTTGTAAAGAGCGGTGAAAAAATGTTCAGGAGAACCCTTGTAAGCCTGTGC
>DATFQH010000340.1:0-2230 GCA_035264385.1 Pedobacter sp. | reverse complement strand
TACCTCGCCAAATTGTACCCATCCAGTCTGGTCATCTCCAGAACCATGTAACAAATACAATACAGGATACTGACGACCTGAGGTTTCATAATCGGGCGGCAGGTAAATGGCATATTTGCGGTCACTCTTCAGAATCTTACTGGTTAAGGTAAGGTTGTCAAAAACCTTTCCGGTTTGGGCCAGGGCTGCCAGAGGACTCCATAAAAACAGTCCTATAACAACAGCAAGTAGTTTTTTCATTGTGTGGTTCAGTTTGGTTAGATCAAGGCTAAGCCATTGACAATATAAATCTAATATAAAAATGAGTCATTTCCTATCCCTCTGACCGGACAATGCAGAATCGATTTTACTTTAAAAACTTGAGACAAAAAAAAGACTGATCAAATAATTTATGACCAGTCTCTGTAATGTTATCCGGGTTTTACTGATTTCCCAGTCGGGTAGTAAAATCTGATATTACATTTTGATACTTTCTCAGCACCCGATCCCAGTCATGAAATTGTTCATCGGCCTTCACACTCGTTAATGGCAGACCTGAATATTCACTAACCAGTTTAACTTTATAAGTCAACGGTTCACTTTTAGATAATTTTATGATCAGGCGGGTTCTGATCGTGTTTTGCTGAAAACTTTGGATACTCCAGGAAGTACGCAGATAAGAAGTTTCCTTATCAGCAACTTCAATAGCGTCAAAGTAATCTGTAACGATTTGATTGGCACGTTTCCATACTTCGCTTGGATCCTGCGACTTGTTGATTTCGATAGAGAAATCGATATTTGCCTGATCGGTTTTAATAGACGCTTCTTCCGCATCGTCTTTCTTCATATCAAAAAACTGTTTTTTAGGTGGCTCGGCCATTCCTTTTTTGTAACAGAAAGTCTGTTCGTATCTTAAAAATCCTGCTTTCTGAACCTTAACATTTACGCAAGAATTTTTAGGTACCTTGATCTTAGCATTACCGGTACCGAGCGTTTGACCATCAACGATGATCTTCGCATCTGATTCGGAAGCTGAAATTTGAACGGTTTGAGCATTAATTGCGAGAGGCACAATTAAAAAGAGGGAGGCGGTTAATAAAGATTTTAGTTTCATATTAAAGATTTATTTGCTTAAACATAATTAATTTTCAGATACGATAGTACACACTTATTCAAAAATAAATAATAAATATTTTTAATTTCATAAAATTAAAACTGTCTTGCAAAAAATGAAATTATTTGAAAAACATATAGGGCTTGCCGGATTGACAAGCCCTATATGTTTAGTTGGCTTTTAGCCTGTTATAATTAATCTTTAATGTTAAAGGAAATTGGCATAGTATATCTCACCCTTACTTTCATTCCATTTTGTATCCCAGGTCTCCATCTGGGCGATTTCATGATTACACGCATCGCTTCCTCATTTATTGAGCTGTGAATCCCTTTTACCAAAGCGACATTTGAAACAGAACCGTCTTTCTCGACTACAAAGCTTACAAATACCTTTCCCTGAATTTTGATTTGCTCTGCTTCGTACGGATATCTTAAGTTGCGTTGCAAATATTTGGCCCAGCCTTTTTGTCCCCCTTCGAACTCAGGATAAACCTCAATGTTTTCGCCCATTTCCAAGATTCCATCGTTTTCTGTGCCATTTCCCGCTGCAACGCCGATCCCGCTGCCCTTGCCGTCACCTTCACCCGGACCTGAACTCAAGGTGGTTTCTTTACCTGCCTGAATTACAGGGCCAATTACTGCTTTGTCCAACTGATCAAGAGTTGGGGGCTCTATCTCTACAGGAGTCTTCACAACCACAGGATTGACTGGAAGTTTCAACATTTTGATCTTCTCCTTTATAGGTTCTGCTTTGGGAAGCTCATGCTTTTTCTGTTCAGGTTTGGGTAACTCTGTCTTTGGCGCCATGGTTAAAGGTATCGCCCACACCGGCTCCGGCATAGTATTTTCATTAGTCTGATTCCCTTTTAGGAGGCTGTAAATTTTTGGGCTTGCAAAGAGCAGAATAAAAAGCGGTGCCGCGATGAATAAGGCCCGCATGGTGTTACTACCAGATTGTAATCTGAGAGCGTAAGCACCGTAGGACTGGTTTCTGTTTTTGAAGACAAGATTGAGCCACTCAGTCTTGTACAGATTTGATGAAGTATTTAGCATGGCGTTCAAGTGTTGGTTTGATCAGATGATGATTGCAACACTTGAATTCCATATGCTAAATACATTTAAATGAATGTTAAATCAT
>DATFQH010000339.1:0-6787 GCA_035264385.1 Pedobacter sp. | reverse complement strand
TATAACCCATATACAAGTGGGTCTTTAGTCTATACCCCCTGGATTGAGCAAACGCAATAAGTTCCTGCATTTTGTCATACCTTTCCCGTGTGAAGTTTCCGAAGAAAAATAGGTCATATTCAATTTTAACAGGCTGCAGATTAGAAAATTCATCGGTATGAAATGTTGGCACGTATTTGAGACCCAACTGTTCAGCGTCATTATAATCAAAGGTATAAGAACGATCAAACAACGGAATTTTCTCTCTGTAATCCCAGTTATGCAGCGAATCCCATTGGTACATGATGGTTTTAATGCCTGCATTTAACTGCTTTACACGATCAACAAAATCCAGAGGCATCATGAAACCTCTTATGACCAACAGATAATCGAACTGCTTTCCCGCGATCTGTTTCAGAATGCCTGCATAGTGCTTTTCCTGCCAGGCCATCATATATTGATTAAAAAAAGCATCTATGATTGCATGCTTTATCGTGATATCCCTTTCATGGAAAAAAGTGACATTTGCACCCGATTTTTCTAATTTACTGATGATCTCCTCATTGTAATGATAGAATTTGACTCCTACTATCAGGATATTTTTCCCAGCTAACGTGTTCATACTTTTCTACATTAAAGATTCGTATACTTTAAATGTTTTCTCCAACGAAATGTCTAAAGGAAACTGGTGGAGTCTCTTTAAACCACGCCCGATCAGTTCGGTCCTGTAAGCGGCATCATTTAATAGCTTCTCCATAGACGCTACCAGACTCTCCACCTGGTAGGTTTCAAAAAAATCGACGGCATCTGCCCCTATTTCCCTGAAACACTCAGTATCACTCAATATTACAGGGCATTCGGCTTTAAAGGCCTCAAGAATCGGTAACCCGAAACCTTCATGCAAGGAAGGATATACAAAAGCAATCGCATTTTTATATAAGAAATTCAACTGCTCATCAGTAACATTAAGATGCTTAATCTTATCCTGTAAATCTAACCGGCTGATGAGTTCCCGATCAGCTACCTGAATGCTCCCTCCTCCTGTCAGCAGCATTTCGACATCAGAGTATTTCAAAGACAGGTGTTTAAATGCATCAAGGAAACGATAGAAGTTCTTATATCCGCCCCTGTCCCCAACATATAGAACATAACGAGCCGGTAAGTCATCTACAGGAGCAAAATCCAGCGGTTTATCGATATCAATACCATGATAAATAACATCGATCTTCTTAGGGTCCACATTTGAATATTTGATCAGATCAGCTTTGGTCGTTTCAGAAATCGCTATGACCCGGTCAGCTACTTCAATATTTCTCCGTTTATTTCTGGTAAGCTGATCCTCAGACCAGAAATATTCAGGCAAACGCTCATGGGTCATATCATGAATTGTAATAACCACAGGTTTTTTTGTCCTTCCAATAAAATAAGGGTCATAGTAAGTCGGATGGAATACATCGAAATGATCTGCCTTTAATAGGTATTTACAATATTGCTGGTTCAGGGCATATGTTTTAGAACCGTATTTAGAGTTCAGTAAAGACCTACCTATACCATTATTTAATAGTTGAGATTCCGTTTTAATGTAATGATTTGGCGAATAAAGACAGCCAATCTGATAGTCAAACTGGTCCTTAGTTTTGATATCATAAATTATATTAGCAAAGTACCTGCTTATGCCTCCATAACGCTGTGTACTGAATTTCTGATGATCAAAAAATACTTTTATCATGGCCTTTGAATAAGGATTTTGGTGCGCTCTTGAATTTTTATATGCAAAATAGAAGTTAATATCTAGACATTCAATTCAATCTGTATTTATTTTAAAATTTCATTGGAAGCAGCAATTATAGGCTTCAGGTCTTCCGACAGTTTTTTGCTGAACAGATCTGCACCACTTTTGTTCATGTGGAGGGAATTGTAAAAGAAAGACCTGTCCATACACATAGGATCCTTTGAGTAGTCGAGGAATGGAATACTGTAATATTCTGCGTATTTCCTGTACATTGCCAACAGCACTGTTCTATTCAGTATAAACCGCTGTCCTTCTATATATTCAGGTGAATAAACAAATATCAATTTAATATCAAGGGTCTTACATAATTTCAGGTAATCTTCGAATTCCGAAATTGAATTTTTGTTTAGTATGATATTCAACGCATTAGGATAAAGTTTATGAGCCTTATCCAAATCACTATTCCAGACCAAGTCCTGCCCTTTATGTCCCTTATAAGTGTTATACATGTTTGCCGACGGCTTCAGTTTATTTTTTATAGCGTTCGCCGTCAGTTTCCATTCTCCTGCGTATTTGGCCATTGGGATCACGTAATCATATTTACTGAATCCGTTATACCCTTTTAGATATTTGCTGAGGGCGGTATCTGCCAGATAAGGCAGAAACTGCTGATAGTTATAAAGATCTTTAGGACGGGAGAGCATATGAAAATCCAGTGAATGGATAATAATATCTGGTTTGGCGTTGTGTTGCAAGTACACATGAAGTCTGGCGAGCTCTATGTCTATATTTTGCCCGTCCATTCCCAGATTGTAAACAGTTTTATGCAGTACATTCTCCAATATCCTGGGATTGAAATGATATACTGCCCTGGAAGAGCCCAGAATTAAAACGTCGGACGCAGCTTTGCCAGCATAGATATCATGCCAAACACCAAAATCACCAGATCTTAAATTCTTTAAATAAATAGTAACCATTTTATCCGTGGCATAAAAAAAGGCCGATAAAACAAGCAGAAATAAAAGTATTTTTTTGACGAAAATCTTCACAACTAAAATTGAAAATAAATAAATGTCCGTTTCTGGAAAACCCCAATAAATACGATAGCGGCAACACCAATAAAATACAACAACCACCGTAGATAAGAAGGATACGAGGCAACGACGTCCGAAAATCTGAATCTTCTCTCGACAAAATGGGCAAAAGCTAGAAATATAATAAGGCTGATACCTATTATGGTTCGCGGTAGGTCTCCAGGCAACTTTAAAAAAGAGACTTCTCTATCACTTAAAAGCTGACCAATGTCCTTTAATGCATCAGGAATTCGGGCAACTATAGTATTGGCATCCGTAAGGTTGTTGGCTCTGAAATAAATCCATGCGAAGGCAACAAGAATAAATACAAATATTTTGTCTAGTAAATCGTTAAGAAAGTTCAGTTTAAACCTTTCTAATACATTTCGAATTCGATTTCTGGGCATTTTTGTTACCTGGGCAAAAATCAGGTAAAATCCATGAAGTGCTCCCCAAACTATAAAAGTCCAGTTTGCACCGTGCCAGAACCCACTGATTATAAACACAATAAACAAGTTGAGATATCCGCGGTATAATTTAACTCTATTTCCTCCCAGAGGGATATATAAATAATCTCTGAACCAGGTTGATAACGATATATGCCAGCGCTTCCAAAACTCTGAAATATTTCTTGCCTGGTAAGGTTGGTTGAAATTGGTCATCAACTTAAATCCCATTACTCGTGCAGCACCTATGGCAATATCAGAGTAACCTGAGAAATCACAGAATATCTGGAAGGAAAAAAAGAAAACTGCCAGCACCAAGGTTAAAGCAGGAAAATTTCCAATGTTGTTAAAAACATCATCCGTGAATAAAGACAACCGGTCTGCGATCACCACTTTTTTTATCATGCCCCATAGCATGAGACGCAGTCCTGAAGTAACATTGTCGTAATTGAAGTGTTTCCTCTCATGAAACTGATGAAGTATATTCTGAGGACGTTCGATTGGACCGGCAACAAGTTGTGGATAGAACATTACATATAAACTGTAAATACCAAGGTTTCTTTCTGCAACCTGATGTCCTCTGTAGACTTCAATAGTATAACTTAACGCCTGAAAAGTATGAAATGAGAGCCCAATTGGCAATAATATAGATAGATAAGGCAACTTTAATTGATTCCCAAATGCTATAAACGAAAAAGATTCGATATTATCAACAAAAAAATTATAGTATTTGAAAACGCAAAGTATGCCTATATTTGCTATAATACTCGCTGCCAAAAGCAACTTACGTCTTTGACCGTTAGTTTTCTCGATATATATGGCTGCAAAGAAATCAATAATGATTGTGAATCCGAGAATCAATATATAAATCGGAACAAAAGCCATATAAAAATAACAGCTGGCTGCTAATAATAGTCCCCATCTAAATTTATGAGGTAAAATAAAATATAGGGATGTAACAAGGATGAAAAAAAATATAAATTCAACTGAGTTAAATAACATGTAGCCCCTTCTTAGTGTTTTTTTCAGCGCTGAAGTTTTCCAGTAAATCACTAAACTCTTTAAGCCGGATCTCCCAGGTATTTTCTGAAGCAACCTCTAATCGGACCTGCTTTAAATCCTGACTGTCTTGCTCCAGATAGAATTCAATTTCTGAAGTAAAAGCTTCCGGACTTGAACAGTAAGAAACTGAGTTCCGGGTGAACTCCCTGAGATCCATGTTGAAATCGGTTGCTATAACTGGTTTTCCGGCACCAAGATATTCGAATAGCTTTAAAGGAAATATAGTGGCACTTACTTCATCTTTTTTAAATGGAATAATGGCAATATCAAACCCTTTCAACACTGCGGGCATCGAATCATAAGGAATTCTACCAATGAAATGGACATTAGGTAAACCTCTGAAATCGGCAGGGACATATTCTTCAGAGACAGGGCCGGCAAGTACGAAGCTCTTTTGAGGATTGGCTTTCGCTACGCTCGATAAAAGAACAAAATCTATGCGTCTTTCAATGTTACCGAAATAGCCTATTATTGGCCGGTTGATAACTTTAAATGCCTTATATATTTCGACATCATCGTTTAGCGCCTTCGAACTATGTGTCAGGTCTGCTGCATTGGGGATGAAGTAAGTATTCTTGTTTTGGGTTTTCTTTTCCTCGTAAAGCTGTTTACTCGTACAGATGACCAGATCACTATGCTGTACGACCAACTTTTCAGATACAATTCCATGTCTGCGATCAAAGTCAACAATTAGTGGATCTACACAGTGGTAAACCGACAGAGATGGATTTAAAAAATCAGCAACTCCGGGATAGTGGAAATTAAAGGAATTGATAAACACAAAGTCTTTGATATTATATTGTGTAATCAAACCCTTTATACGCCTTCTTATAATTCCTTCATTTATCTTGAGTAGAAAACGATAAATCCATCCTTCAGAAATAAAATTAATGGGAAGCAGCGGAAACATAAACACAATATTCAGCCTACTATAATTTGTGGGAAGAATTTTATCACGTGAGAAAAAATAAGGCTTTCTTGTTTTAAAAGCGTCTGTATTTCGCAACGCAAATAAGTCTTTCCACGTAAAAGGATTATCAATGTAATAGACGTCATTGTCTTTTGCAAGGTATTTGGCAGTAGTAAAACTCGTTGACTCGTATGGCCCGTCGAACTTTGCTATACTTAGCATGATTATCTTCTTTCCTTTTAGTGCCATATTACCTGGTTATCTTCGGATGTTTCCCGTTTACTTTTATCAAGCCTCAAGGTCGCACCTATAACTGCTGCCGTAAATGAAAAATAGATGTTTAATGGGAACTGAACTATTGCTTCTTGTGGGAAATTACCAATATTGATAGCAAATACTATAAGAATCATAGCTAAACAATAGGTTTTGAGCTCTGGATCCGAAATCTTAAAAAAATTGTCGATGCCCGTCTTTAATATGATAAAGAATAAAGTGCAAATGAGAATCAGTCCAATCCATCCTAATTCTACTGCAACTCTCACATACCCGCTGTCAGGGGGAAATTGCGCTAAAAATGAATAGGGTGCAAATCTGACCCCCCAAACACCTGTAGCTCCTAATCCGCCGCCAAAAGGATGAGACCGGATATAGGGTTGTATTCGCTTCTGATTTTGTTTTCTAAGGTTATAGGATGCGTCTTCTGCAGGCCTGAATGCAGACTGAAACCTGGCGATGGACGGATTTGAAGTCGGCATGTTGATTAGTGCAATCATGAATATACCGAAACCGCAGGAGAATATAAATATTTGTTTGTTAAACTTAAGTACAGCAAAAAGCACCATTGCAGCTGGCAATAAGACATATGCTCCCCTGGTTCCGGAATATAACATCACGTTTAAAAACAATACTGCCATCCCTCCCAGTATAAATTTTGATTTCCTGGAAGTAGGCCCGAATATCAGAACGATGCAAATTATACTTGCACAAACCATATTGTAAGAAAATGCCACAGGATCCGAGAAAATAGAAGATTTCCGCCAATGTCCGTCTATATATAGGAGCGCCTGCAATAGCGGATTAGCATCCAGTTCTCTTTGTTCAAAATCAAAAAAACCGAAATACTCCTGTTTAATAGCATACAAGGCAGCTAAAACTGCCATACCAAGCCAGATTTTGAGCATGAGTCTGATAAACTTCACGGAGTCGATGTGATAGGAAAAAATAAAGTAGGAGAGCATTACGCCAGCAACTGTGCGTATGGTGTATACCCACGCTAATCTCGACTCAGCGGTTGGATTAGCAATCTGAAGCAGATTGTATCCTATCCATACCAGAATCATAATTGCTATCGGGTCTTTAAATATTTCCCAATTCCTGCGTTGTTTTTGTTTAATGAAAAAGCCAATAATCAAAAGAAACAGCAAAGCATCCATTATGGTTCCGAGTGGAAAATTAGGTCCCAATATGTATAAGAACATAATCCAGTACGCCATTATAAAATAAAAGAGCACACCGAACTTTGGAAATTTCAAAATGAAAAATATCGCTACAGGAACAGCGGCTCCAATCAACATTAAAACCATTC
>DATFQH010000338.1:0-16731 GCA_035264385.1 Pedobacter sp. | reverse complement strand
ACAGAACCCGGGTGGCAATAACATACTGGTAATGGGACCCTGGTTCCATGGCGGCTGGGTGCGCAGCGAAGGCAGCAGCTTTGGTGATATCAGTTTTAATGTACCCACAAGCATCGATTATCAGAAAAATTTTGAATTGCCTTTCTTTAAACATTACCTTAAAGGTGAAGGCGATTTCAAGCCTGCTGAAGCAAATATTTTTGTGACAGGCAGCAATGAGTGGAAGAAATTTGATACCTGGCCGCCCAAGAATACAGAAGCAAGAACACTTTATTTGCAACCCGATGGTAAACTGAGTTTTGAAAAGGTAGGAAGAACGGATAGCTGGGATGAGTATGTGAGCGATCCTAATCACCCTGTACCCTATCAGGATGGAGTTCAGGCCAGAAGAACCCGCGAATATATGATAGATGATCAGCGTTTTGCTGCACGGAGGCCGGATGTTAAAGTCTATCAGACAGACCCGCTTACGGAAGATATCACTTTGACAGGCCCGCTTTTAGCAAAGCTGGTAGTTTCCACGACAGGGTCTGACGCAGATTATGTAGTTAAACTCATCGATGTTTATCCTGAAGATGCGGTTAATCCTGCTCTAAACCCAAAGAACCTGTTAATGGGAGGATATCAAATGCTGGTTCGTGGGGAAATCATGCGTGGCAAATACAGAAACAGCTTCGAAAAACCCGAAGCTATAGATCCCGGCACCATCACCAAAATCAATTATGCTCTGCCGGATGTTGCTCACACTTTTAGAAAAGGTCACAGGATCATGGTGCAGATCCAGAATTCATGGTTTCCACTGGCCGATAGGAACCCTCAGAAATTCATGAACATCTATGAAGCTGAACCCGCAGATTTTCAAAATGCAACACACCGGATTTTCCATGATGTACACAATGCCTCATCCTTAACAATTACCGTATTGAAATAACCAATGGGCAGAATCCTTATATTTTTCTGTATACTGTTTTCATGTACTCTTTCCGTATCGTACGCACAGCTGATGACCGGGAAGAAAGGATTTAGCAAGGCAGATACGCTAAGGGGCATGCTAAGCCCTTTACGAACATGCTATGACATTAATTATTACCATCTCGATCTGAAGGTTGATATTCAAAACAAGGGCATAAGAGGAAGTAATGAATTCAGATTTACAGCCCTCCAGAATTTCAGCAAACTACAGTTCGACCTTTTCAGCAATCTGGAAGTAGAAAAAGTTATGCACCAGGGAGCAGAACTAAAATTTAACAGATTGTTTAATGCAGTCTTTATTGACTTTCCTACCGAAATTAAAAAGGGAGCCAAAGAAAGCTTCACAGTTTTCTATTCAGGGAACCCTGTTATAGCCAAAAACCCGCCATGGGACGGTGGGTTTATTTTCAGCAAAGACAAGTCAGGAAATCCTTGGATATCCGTAGCCTGTCAGGGTTTCGGTGCCAGTGCATGGTGGCCCAACAAAGACCACCAGAGCGATGAAGTAGACAGCATGCTGATCAGCATAAGTGTGCCAAAAAATCTACAGGAAGTCTCTAACGGACGTCTCCGAAGTATTGTTTCAAAACCAGACGGTTACACACAATATAACTGGTTTGTATCCAATCCGATCAACAACTATAATGTAACTTTATACATTGGCAAATACGCGCATTGGACCGACAGTTATCCCGGGGAAGATGGCGAGCTCTCTTTAGACTATTGGTCGCTGAAAGAAGACAGTGTGAAGGCCCGTATCCATTGGGATGCTGATGTAAAGCCCATGCTCAAATCCTTTGAACACTGGTTCGGCCCCTATCCTTTCTATAAAGACGGTTATAAACTCGTACAGGCCCCACATCTTGGCATGGAGCATCAAAGTGCAGTGGCTTATGGGAATCAATTCAAAATGGGCTATCTGGGCAAAGATCTTTCAGGTACCGGCTGGGGATTAAAATTTGATTTCATTACCATTCACGAAAGTGGCCATGAATGGTTTGGGAATAACATCACGACCAAAGACCTCGCAGATATGTGGGTCCATGAAGGTTTCACCAATTATTCTGAGACATTATTTACAGAATACGAACATGGAAAGGTTGCAGGGTCAGCCTATGTGGCCGGCATCAGAGCAAATATTATGAATGATCAACCCATCATCGGTCCATACAATGTCAACCGTGAGGGCTCTGGAGATATGTACTATAAAGGCGCAAACCTCGTACACCTGATCAGGCAACTAATGGCAAATGATGAGAAATTCAGGCAGCTCCTTCGTGGATTGAACAAGACATTCTACCACAAAACGGTCACCACGAAAGAAATCGAGCATTATATTGCAAAAGATTCTGGCCTGAAGCTCGATAAAATCTTCGACCAATACCTGCGTCATGCAAAAATACCTGTTCTGGAATATAAGATCCGTAAAAATCAACTAAGCTATCGCTGGAACGCGGACGTAAAAGGATTTGACATGCCGGTAAAGGTAACACTAAAGTCCGGACGGTATACCATGATTTTCCCTGAAGCCGAATGGAAAACGGTTACACTGGCAAAGGGTCTTTCAGCAGGAAACTTCAAAATAGATCCAAACTTTTACATCGGCACAAAAATAGCTGCCAACTAATCTTCTGTAAAGTCAAAAAAAAGGCTGCCTCATGATCTGAGGCAGCCCTTTCGTTACATAATGATTATTCCTTAGACACCGAGCAGCAATCTTGCAGGATCTTCCAGTAACTGTTTTACCCTTACCAGGAACCCAACGGATTCTCTTCCGTCAATAATCCGGTGATCATAAGATAAAGCTACATACATCATCGGGCGGATCACAACTTCTCCTTTTTCTGCGACAGGGCGCTCTATGATGTTATGCATACCTAAGATTGCCGATTGAGGCGCATTTATGATCGGAGTTGACATCATTGAGCCAAAAACACCTCCATTTGTGATTGTAAATGTTCCACCAGTCATTTCTTCAATGGTCAGCTTGCTGTCACGGGCTTTAGTAGCCAGTTCGATAACAGTTTTTTCAATCTGAGCAAGGCTCATGCTTTCTGCATTCCTGATGATCGGAACAACCAGCCCTTTCGGTGCAGATACCGCGATGGAAATATCAGCGAAATTATTGTAAACAACTTCTTCTCCGTCAATACGGGCGTTTACTGCAGGGAAGTGTTTCAGCGCCTCACACACAGCCTTGGTAAAGAAACTCATGAATCCAAGACCCACACCGAATTTTTCCTTAAACTGATCTTTATATTTACTGCGAAGATCCATGATTGGCTTCATGTTTACCTCATTAAAAGTGGTAAGCATGGCTGTTTCATTCTTAACAGTTACCAGACGCTTGGCTACAGTTTTACGTAGCGGCGACATCTTTTCCCTCCGCTCACCTCGCGATCCCGCAACGGAAGGTGTAGCAACAGCAGCAGCTTTGGCCGTGTCCGCTTTAGGCGCAGCCGGTTGAGTCGATTTCTGTGCGTTCACTGCGTCTTCCTTAGTAATTCTCCCATCAACACCAGTACCTTTAACAGCGCCTGCATCAACTCCTTTTTCCGCCAATATCTTACCTGCTGAAGGCGATGGAGTGCCAGAAGCATAACTTTCACCGGTCTTATCAGCTACAGGAGCCCCAGTTTTATCAGCTGCAACAGCAGTTTTTTCTTCCTTAGCTGAAGCATCCGCCTCCTTTGGAGCAGCAGCACCACCGTCTTCAATTTTACATACTACAGCGCCAATCGCCAGGGTATCTCCCTCAACGGCTACTGTTTTCAAAGTTCCGGCCTGTTCCGCAGTCAATTCGAATGTTGCCTTATCAGATTCCAATTCAGCAATAACTTCATCCATTTCAACTGCATCACCGTCGTTTTTAACCCATCGGGATAAAACAACTTCGGTTATCGACTCGCCAACCGGCGGAACTTTTATTTCTATACTCATAACAGGTGTATTATTTATTCTAATCTACATTATATACTTTACTTACCGATTTTTTAGCGATCTTTTGCTCTTTCTCAGTAACAGGGGTTTCAAAAGCTCTAGCTAGAATATAGGCTTGCTGATCTGCGTGTTGTCTTGCAAATCCTGTTGCCGTGCTACTGCTTTCTCTTCTTGAAATAACCTCGATATCATTAAAGATAGTTTTTCTTAGTCTGCGAAGCAAATACGGCCATGCACCCATATTTTCAGGTTCTTCCTGTACCCAAACTACATCTTCAGCATTCTTATATCTTTTATATACGCCTTCCATCTGCGCAAGTGGCGTAGGATAAAGCTGTTCTACCCTTACGATTGCCACATGTTTAATTTCATCCTTTTGCTGCTTTTCAAGAAGCTCATAATAGATCTTTCCCGAACAAAATAATACCCTTGTTACGTCGGTGGCTTTCACATTCACATCAGCTATAACTTCCTGGAACTTGCCGTCTGTAAACTCTTCCAGGTTAGATACACATTGAGGATGACGCAATAAGCTCTTAGGCGTAAATACAACCAATGGTTTTCTAAAATCGCGTTTAAACTGTCTGCGCAAAGCATGGAAGAAGTTCGCCGGTGTGGTGCAATTGGTCACCTGCATATTATAATCAGCACAGAGTTCCATAAAACGCTCAATCCTGGCAGATGAATGCTCAGGACCCTGACCCTCATAACCATGTGGCAGTAACATCACAAGGCCGTTCTCACGCTGCCATTTTGTTTCCGCACTTGCTATATATTGATCTACTACTATCTGGGCACCGTTAAAGAAATCTCCAAACTGCGCTTCCCAGATTGTCAGTGCATTCGGGTTGGCCATTGCATATCCGTATTCAAAACCCAGCACACCATACTCAGACAGGTGAGAATTGTAGATATCAAAAGTTGCCTGCTGCTCAGAAATATTCGCCAAAGGGATATACTCTTCTTCAGAATCCTCCAGGGTAATCACCGCATGACGATGTGAAAAAGTACCGCGTTCCACATCCTGCCCGCTCAATCGGACCCGTTTACCTTCCGCAAGCAATGTACCATAAGCCAGTTGCTCACCCATTGCCCAGTCAAATACATGGGTTGTGTTCGCCATCTTGCTTCGCTCATCAAAAAGCTTTTCAATTTTTTTAAAGAATTTCTTGTCTGAAGGCAGTGTACTTATTCTTTTCGCAATCTCAAGCAGGGTTGATTTTTTTACCGCAGTATTAGGAGAGCTGTCGAAGTCTTTTGGTGTAGCGATACGCATGTCCGCCCATGCCCCTCCGAATTTAACATCCTGATAGGTAGAAGTGACCTCCTTTGCCTCATTCAGTCGCTCCTGTAAAATTCCCCTGAACTCTTTCTCCATTTCCTTAGCAAGACCCGCTTCCAACTTGCCCTCTGTAATCAGCTGCTGAATATAAATATCACGTGGATTTGCATGTTTTTCAATGCTCTTGTAAAGCAGTGGCTGGGTAAACTTAGGTTCATCTGCTTCATTGTGTCCAAACCTCCTGTAACACAGAATATCGATAAACACATCATTCTGATAACGCTGGCGATACTCCATACCCAAATTAATGGCATAGACCAATGCCTCAACATCATCCCCGTTCACATGGAACACAGGGGATAGCGTTACTTTGGCAATATCTGTACAATAAGTACTGGTACGGCCATCATTGAAGTTGGTAGTAAAGCCGATCTGGTTATTAATGATCAAGTGAATGGTACCACCTGTTTTGTAACCGTCAAGTCCAGCCATTTGTATCACTTCATAAACGATGCCCTGTCCGGCTACCGAAGCATCACCATGAATCAATATCGGAGCGATCCGCGAATTATCTCCACCATATTTAAAATCTATTTTTGAACGTGTCATTCCTTCAACGACACCGTTTACCGTCTCAAGATGAGACGGGTTAGGGCACAAGCTCAGATGCACACTTTTCCCGTCATTTGTAGTGATATCGGTAGAATAGCCCAAGTGATACTTTACGTCTCCGCCAAATGGCGATTCGGCGCTATAGCCTTTGCCCTCGAACTCAGCAAAAATATCCTTATATGTTTTCTGCATGATATTGGCCAGTACGTTCAGACGTCCCCTGTGTGCCATACCAATTACAAACTCTTCAATTCCAAGCGCAGCACCTTTTTCGATTACCGAATCCAATGCCGGAATCAATGCCTCTGCACCTTCCAGTGAAAACCTCTTCTGACCCAGGAATTTGGTGCCCAAAAAGTTTTCGAAACTTACTGCTTCATTTAATTTTTTAAGTATCCTCCGTTTTTCATCAATAGAAAAATCCGGAGTATTCCGTACGCTCTCCATCTTGTGTTCAATCCAGGAAAGAATTTCAGGAGTACGTACATATTTATATTCTGCGCCAATTGAGTGGCAATAGGTCTGCTTAAGGAAAGCAACGATATCGCTAAGTTTAGCGGCACCGATACCTATCTCTATACCAGAATTAAAAACCACATCAAAATCTGATTTAGACAAGCCAAAATTTTCGATATCTAGCGTGGGCAAATGCTGGCGTCTCTCTCTTACAGGATTAGTCTTGGTAAATAAATGACCACGCTGTCTGTAGCCATTGATCAGGTTCAAAACATTAATCTCCTTTAAAAAGTGTTCTGGGGCTTCTGAACTGACTGCTGTGCCGGAAGAATTTCTTCCGAAATCAAAACCTTCAAAGAATTTCTGCCAGCCAAATTCTACTGAATCCGGACTTTCTTTATACGACTGATATAGTGATTCTATGTATTCGGCATTTTCGCCACTGAGATAAGATAAATTATCCATTATGTATTAATTGGTATAAGCATTGCAAAATTAGGGTTTTTTACCTTAAAAAACAGTCATAAGAGACTATAAATCTTCAAGAAATTCAACCATATCACAAACATTTTTCAGAGGAGTAAGTTGATCTTTTACAAGTATATCAAATTCTGATATCAAACTTCCGGCTACCAGCAACGGCACATTCAGATTATCCATCACCTTGCCTATCACCTTATTTACAATTTTTCCCAAATTTAGCGAGGTCAATACAATAAATGCATAGTCTGGCTGATAGGATTCAATTACCTTTTTGAGGTCCGCGTAAGGTATCTCAGAACCCAAATAAAGGGTATGATGACCACATTTCTTTAGCAGGTATCTGGTAAACAGCAGTCCGGTTTCATGCATCTCGGCTTCCGGCAGAAAAAGAAGAAATCGTTTTGGATCAGATTTTTGAGGTTTTTCAAGCTTATCTATCTCAACGATCAGCCTGTCCCGGATCAGACTCGACGCAAAATGCTCATGCGAAGGATCTATGGCACCCGTCTGCCACAACATACCCGCCCTTTTCATAAACGGAAACAGCACCAGATCCATAGCATTGATCAGGCCCATTTCTTCAATACACCCTGCCAATATCCCTGAAAACTTTTTTTCGTCATATTCAATGGTGGCATTAGATAAGCTGAGCATCTGAACAGAGTTATTGTTCCAGTCTGTTTTTAGCTGCTCAACAAGATCTGATATTTGCTTTTGGCTCATCCCCGCGATCTTGCTGATCTTATAGCCATTTTCATTGAGCGTAACGATATTAAGGAGCATTTTCAGGTCATCCTCATCATAAAATCTGATGTTAGTTGGGGTACGTTTTGGTGGAACAAGATTATACCTGATCTCCCACGCTCTAATGGTGTGTGCTTTTACGCCGATCAGGCCCTCTATATCACTGATAGAAAATTTCTTCACTTATTAAGCTATAACAACTGTTGAACAACAATGTTTACAAAAAAAATTTTTGTTTAACTGTTCGCCGAAGATAGCAATTAAAATATTTATTGGCTATAAACCCGTAAGATAGCTGATCAGACCAGCGAAGTTGCGTCCGCAATCGCAACGTCAAGAATTTTCATCTGCTTTTCCAGATCAAATGTACCCTTTGACCCCAGGGTTAATCCTGCACCTGCTACATTTGCCCAGTTGCCCCAATTACTGGCGGGAGAATAATCTGTCAGCTTCTCTTCAAAATACGCTGCTCCCTTTGTCCAGTGTGCCTTTAAAATATGTATCAGAAAAGTAGCAACCAGCAACCGCCCTGCATGCGGAATAAAGCCCGATACATTCAGTTCCTTCATATACTTATCAACCATTGGGTGTCCGGTAGCCGCAGCTTTCCAGTTCTTTACCAACGCCGAATCCTCTTCAAGTGGTGATAGGATCAGCTGCTCAAAGCCAGGTTCCTGAAAAAATTTGACTCCGTGTTTTTTAAACATAAACCGGAAGTAATCACGCCAAAGCAAACCCAAAAAAACCTGATTAAAATTGACATTCCCTCCAAACTTATTTTCGGCAGCCTTAAATTGCCAATATACCTTTCGGGGCGACAAACAGCCAAATGCCAGCCACGCAGATAACTTGGAAGAAAATCCGGACTTATCAGCAGACTTACCGCCCTGTTTCAAATAAATGTATGAATCTGGTTCAAGCAATTGATCTAAATGTGACAGACCCGCCGCCTCGCCTCCATTTATGTATTTAATACCGGTCACATCATCCAGGTCAAATCCAAGATCTTTCAGATCAGGCACGCCTCCCCACTCTTCGTTTTCTACGAAAGAAATGTGATCAGGAACGTCAAAGCAGGATTTAACAATCGCATCCCTTTCAGTCTTTTTCTTGAACTGGGCAAAAACATCAGGTATATCCTTGATAGGAAAAGGAAGATCTTCTTTGTTATAGAGGGTATGCCCGATAAAATGTCTTAAATTTATTTTTTGTTTCCAAAGGGCATCCTCTACAAAAGTAGAGACGGTCGTCTCTTCCGGCCCCACTTCCCTGTGATGATAAACTTCCGAGATCTCAAACCGCTCTGCCAGTTCTGGAATGTTATCTTCAGGTTTACCCTGCACCAATAATATATCACCTCCAAATGCTTGAAAGGCTTTTCTTATAGCAACAACACTTTCAATAAGAAATTGCGCCCTGCTGGCTCCTGTTTTAGCAGTTTCAAACCTGGTATCTTCAAAGTATCTGGAGTCAAAGAAATAAACCGGAAGAATACTGTCCGATTTAGCTATGGCCTCCACAAGCATTTCATTATCATGCAAGCGAAGGTCATTTCTGAACCAAACCAATATCTTCTTAGATTTCATTACCCTATAGCTGAGTTTTGTGTTAACAGTTTACAAAAATATACGATTTTTTACGTTAGTTCGAATAGCTAATGCAATATTTACATAAGCAAAACAAAAAACTGCTTAAAAACAGGTTTAACGAAAACTAAAAACACAATCGCAGGTTATTTCATTATGAAGAAGCATATTCTAATTACCGGGGCAACAGGTATGGTTGGAAAAAAATTGATTCAGACCCTTCACGAAAAAGGGCATGAAATCAATGTCCTGTCAAGGAAAAAAGGAAATATAAAACATGCTAAGATATATCTCTGGGATGTGTACAATGATAAGATTGACCCTGAATGTATTGAAGGAATAGACACGGTTATCCATCTTGCCGGCGAAAATATCGCTGAACAGAAATGGACGAAAGAACGCAAGCAAAGAATCATAGACAGCCGTGTCAAGTCTGCACAGCTGATCCAAAAATTGATAAAAGATACCAATGCCCCTGTCAAAGCATTCATTTCGGCTTCTGCAGTTGGGTACTATGGTGACTGCGGCGATGAGATACTTACTGAAACATCATCAAACGGCTATGGCTTTCTCGCAGAATGCTGCAAGCTTTGGGAAGAATCCGTTGATAAAGGAAAATCGCTCGGCCTAAGGATCGTTAAATTCAGGATTGGCGTGGTTCTTGGATCCGGAGAAGGCGCCCTTGCTGCGCTGGACAAACCTATTCGTTATTTTGCAGGCGCCCCTTTGGGGAGTGGCAGGCAATGGATTCCATGGGTGCATGTAGATGATATTGTATCTATGTTTGCTGCCGCCGTGGATGACCCGCGGATCAACGGGGCATACAATGCCTGCGCGCCATTTCCGGTTACGAATGAAACTCTCACAAAAGCAGTAGCTAAGGCAGTGCACCGCCCGGTATGGCCGGTTCATGTGCCTGAAAAAATTCTGGAAATGATCTTAGGAAAAATGAGCATTATTGTATTGACAAGTACCAACACATCCACTCAAAAACTATTGGATGAAGGGTTTATCTTCAAATACACACATCTGGAAGATGCACTGACGGACATCTACAAAAAATGAAAAAAGATATCAATATCTGCTGGCTCAGAAGGGACCTCAGAATAACAGATAATGCAGCGTTCTATCATGCACTTAAAGGGCCCCACCCGGTCCTGCTTCTTTTCATTTTCGACAAAAACATCCTTAATAAACTGGCAGACAAATCGGACGCCCGGATCACATTTATTTATCAGACACTAGCTGCAATAAATCTGCAATTAGAAACCCGTAACACAGGCCTCCTTATTAAATATGACACCCCTGAAAAAGCATGGAGCGAAGTCTTGAGCGAATACAATGTTAGATCTGTCTATACCAATCACGACTATGAGCCCTATGCCCGAAAGAGAGACGATGCACTCGCGGAATATTTGCGCTCCGAAAATATTGAATTTTTCACTTTCAAGGATCAGGTCATATTTGAAAGGAACGAAATCCTGAAGAATGACGGTAAACCCTATACCGTTTTTACGCCCTATTTTCGCCAGTGGCAGCAAAAGCTTAGTGACTTTTATGTCAGTTCTTATCCCACGGACAAATATTTAGACAACCTTTTTCAAACTGCCCAACTTCCTGTGCCGTCATTAGAAGAAATGGGATTCGAGGAAGCCAGTACAAAATTCCCATCAAATTCCTTCCAATCAAAGCTTGACGATTATGAGAAGAGAAGAGACTTTCCTGCGGCAGACGCTACCACACATGTTGGCTTGCACCTGAGGTTCGGTACGCTCAGCATTCGTGCTGCTGCAATGGAAGCTATACTGCAAGGAGCTGAAAAGTGGTTATCCGAGCTTGCCTGGAGAGATTTTTACATGATGACCTTATGGCACTTCCCACATATTGAGCACAGCTCCTTTAAGCCGGCATACGATAAGATCAGATGGAGAAACAACGAAGCGGAGTTCAATGCCTGGTGTGAAGGCAGAACGGGCTACCCACTTGTCGACGCCGGAATGAAACAACTCAACCAGACCGGCTATATGCACAACCGCATCCGCATGGTTGTCGCAAGTTTCCTAACCAAACACCTGCTAATCGACTGGCGCTGGGGCGAAAGTTATTTTGCTGAAAGGCTGCTGGACTATGAAATGGCCAGTAATGTCGGCGGCTGGCAATGGTCTTGTGGCTGTGGCAATGATGCAGCACCGTATTTCAGAGTATTTAATCCTGTGCTACAGGCCAAAAAATTTGACCCTGACAACGAATATATTGACAAATGGGCACCGGAATATAAACAGCAAAAGCATGTCAAACCTATTGTTGAGCATGCTTTTGCAAGAGAAAGAGTCTTAAGCGTCTTTAAAGAAGCGCTAAAGGAATAATTCTCTTTCTAATTCACTACTTCTATGATTTCTACGTCAAAGTCAAGATTAGTATTTGGCTGAACAGCCGATCCGTTGCCTGCAGTTCCATAACCCTGTACAGAAGGGATTAGCAGTCTTACCTTGGCCCCTTTCCTGAAATTCTTCACTACTTCAAATCCAGCTACAGCCTCCGGCAAACTTGTTTTGTAAGTACCGTCTGTACTGGAATCAAAGCCAGTTCCATTAAATAAGCGACCTGTATAATTTAGCGTCAATGTGCTTGTCATGTCTATAGCGTCGCCTGCGCCTGCATTCGTAACTACATAATATACACCTGTTTCATCATCTTTTGCAGCCGTTAATCCTTTCGCGGCGATAAAATCTCTGATTCTCCTGTCATCAAGATCTGCCTGTTTTGTTTCCGGGTAGGTAGTAATGGTAAAATCAATGAGTTCATTTGAAGGCACGCCGGTAACATCAGATCCATTTTTGCCATATGCCAGATACGAAGGTAGAATTAACCTGCCCACGCCACCAGGTTTCAGGAGATGAAGTACAGTTAAAAGTCCAGGCAACTTAAGCGCACCGGCGCTTGTAGTATAACCAACATAAGTGCCCTGATTGGTCCATTCAGGCGAGGTATAATATGTTGTTCCATTCAACAAAGATTTAATGGTAATGGAATACAACACGGAGTCTGTATTCTTAAAAAACTCACCTGTAGCCGGATTGGTAACCTGGTAGTAAAATCCTGTTCCATCAGGATCCTTGGTAGCCGTCACATTATTTTTCGCAAGATATTCAGCTATTTTTGCATTGTCAATGTTTTCAGCAGACTCATATTCCTTTTTACAAGAACTCAATACAGTTATCAGGCCCAGCAGCACAAAGGTATACGAGGATAGTTTTCTTAACATATTATTTTTCTTTTTTCTTTCTTACTTCTTTAATATAAATCCGAAAATCAAGTGGAGAATTAGGTGGCACCAGACCGACTGTCTGATCCCTGTACGCAAGCGTTGAGGGAATCAACAGCCTAACAGTTCCTTTCTCTCTGATCATCGGCAGGCCAAGCTTCCATCCCGGTATTCCGTTACCCAGCACAAAAGTGTAGGGCAATGTTTCAGTGGTCTCGGCGATAATTGAATCCGTCAGCAGCTTACCCACATATTGTACAACTAATGTATCTGTGAATTCCAGAGGCATAGTTCCATCTCCTGCAGTATCAATATGATAGTAAAGCCCGCTTTCATGTTTAATAAGTTCAGTATCGGTGACTTCTGCCCAATTTAAAATCTTTTCTTCATCAATAGCATAGTGTTCATCCACATTATAAACTTCTGGCTTTTCGCAGGCAGCAAACGCGCTGCACATGACAATTAGCCCAATTAAAAGTCTATTTTTTAACATAATGCACAAAAGTAGTCTTTTATTAGAGATGGCGCAATTTTTAACCATTTTTAACAAACGCAGACAATTGCATGCAGCCCTTGAAGGACGGTTATAAAAAAAGCGTTCCGAAGTAAATCAGAACGCCCCGGTTTAATTATGAATTGTTCCTAAAAGCAGTATTTATTCGCTGCAATCACCTGTTGCGCAACCCTCTGCCTTACATCTTTTATATTGAAAGGTTCAGTTTTCGTAAATCTTCTCAATCCAACCATCATCATCCTCAGTTCATCGCCTTCAGCAAAAGCCCACAGTGCTTCCTTTCCGGCTTTTTGTATGGCATCAACGGCCTCTACAAAATAGATCCGCATCAGATTCAGCTGTCCTTCACATGCTTCAGCACCCCTTAAACTTACCAGCTTTTCAGTCCTCAGCATGGCCGATTCTGCAACGTAAACGTAACCTGCCATATCTGCGATATTCATCAGGATTTCCTGTTCCTTTGAAAGACTCATCATCAGCTTTTGGACAGCAGCACCTGCTACCATGAGTGCCGCTTTTTTCAGGTTCCTGATTATCTTTTTCTCTGCCGCAAACAAAGTATCATCTTCTTCGCCAAAATCAGGAATAGACATCAGTTCGCCCGCCACAGCGGTTGCGGGAGTCATCAGGTCAAGCTCTCCCTTCATCGCTCTCTTAAGCATCATATCAACCGTCAGCAACCTGTTGATTTCATTGGTTCCCTCAAAAATTCTGTTGATTCTGGCGTCTCTGTAAGCCCGGTCCATAGGCGCATCGGCCGAGAAGCCCATCCCGCCGTAGATCTGAACCCCTTCATCTACCACATAATCGAGCACCTCTGATCCCCATACCTTAAGGATTGCGCATTCAACGGCAAACTGTTCAGTAGACTTCAATTTTGCTTTTCCTTCATCCATTCCTCCAGATACCAGTGCATCGTAAGCATCATCTATATCCTGCCCTGCACGATAATTTGCAGATTCTACCGCATATACTTTAGCCGCCATTTCGGCTATTTTATACCTGATGGCGCCATATTTAGAGATCGGCCTGTCAAATTGGATTCTTTCATTTGAATAATTAACAGCTGTATCTATTACCGATTTGGAGGCGCCTATCGCTGCGGCAGCCAATTTGATACGCCCAATGTTCAATATATTTACAGCAATCTTAAATCCATTCTGTCTTTCAGAAAGCATATTTTCTACAGGAACATGACAGTCGTTAAAGAACACCTGCCTGGTCGAAGAACCCTTTATTCCCATTTTATGCTCTTCCGGGTTCATGGTAATTCCCCCAAATGTACGCTCCACAATAAATGCAGTCAGGTTTGCATCATCATCAATTTTCGCGAACACAATAAATACATCCGCAAAGCCACCATTGGTGATCCACATTTTTTGTCCGTTAATCACATAATGTTTTCCGTCTTCAGAAAGCCTAGCTTTTGTCTTGCCAGAATTGGCATCAGATCCGGAATTGGGTTCCGTAAGGCAATAAGCAGCCTTCCACTCCCCGGTACCGAGCTTTGGAATATATTTGTCCTTTTGTTCCTGACTTCCATAATACAGGATTGGTAAAGTACCAATTCCGGTATGCGCAGAAAGTGCTACTGCAAACGAATGTCCGGCCCCAATCACATCAGCGACCAGCATAGATGTATTAAAATTCTTACCGAACCCCCCGTACTGTTCCGGAATAGAAACCCCTAAGATACCCAGTTCTCCAGCCTTATCCATTAATAAAGGCATTAATCCTTCCTCTTGCTTATCTATACGTTCCAGATTTGGATAAACCTCAGCCGCGAGAAAATCCCTGCAGGTCTGCGCGATCATATTTTGTTCTTCATCAAATTCTTCAGGAATGAAAACATCCTGATAATTCGTTTCCGCTATTAAAAACTCACCACCCTTTATTGTTTTTTTGTCTGTAGTTTCCATAGTTATATTAAATTAAAGCATTTCAAATATACCGGCTGCGCCCTGTCCGCTTCCAACGCACATGGTCACCATACCATATTTCTGATCTCTTCTTTTTAGTTCATTAAACAACTGCACCGACAATTTAGCCCCGGTACAGCCCAGCGGATGTCCTAAAGCGATAGCGCCGCCATTAACATTTAATTTTGCAGTATCCAGATCCAGGGTTCTGATGATGGCCAGCGATTGAGAAGCAAAAGCTTCATTCAATTCTATCAGGTCAAGCTGATCAAGGCTCATACCCGCCAGCTTCAGTGCCTTTGGTATGGCAGCTATCGGACCAATCCCCATAATCCTTGGCGGAACACCCGCTATCCCATAACTCACCAGCCGTGCTATCGGATCTGCACCAAGTTCCTTCATTTTCTTTTCCGACACCACCAATACGAAGGCAGCACCATCGGAAGTCTGAGATGAATTCCCAGCGGTAACACACCCATCCGCAGCAAATACAGGTTTCAGTTTAGCCAATTTATCCAAAGTCGTGTCTGCTCTTGGCCCCTCATCCGTATCCACCACATAACTTCGTGTCTGTTTCTTCATTGCAGCATCAAGAAAATTCTCACTTACCGTAATCGGCAATATTCCTTCCTTCAGATGCCCACTATTGATAGCCGCTACCGCCTTCATATTAGACTGATAGGCAAATTCATCTTGATCTTCCCTGTTTACATTATACTCCCTGGCCACGGCTTCAGCAGTAAGGCCCATTCCCCAGTACCAGTCAGGATTATTTTTGGCTACATCAGCATTGGGCACTACCTTCCAGCCGCCAAACGGCATACCCGACATCACCTCCACACCACCAGCAACAATGCAATCTGCCATTCCGCTTTTGATCTTGGCAACCGCAGTTGCTATGGTTTCTAATCCAGATGCGCAATACCGGTTTATAGTCACTCCCGGTACTTTATCTGTATTCAGACCCATCAGGGAAATCATACGCCCTATATTTAGTCCCTGTTCTGCTTCAGGAGTAGCATTACCAACAATCACATCATCAATTTCTTCGTTAACTAAACCCGGCACAGACGCCACCAGATGCCTGATCACTTCCGCCGCCAGGTCATCGGCCCTTGTGAAACGAAATACGCCACGCGGAGCCTTGCCCACTGCGGTGCGATATCCAGCTATAATATATGCTTCCTGCATGTCAATATCTTTTATTAGCTCAAAATTAATTCCTTAAAGGCTTGCCCTTCGTCACAATACTTTGTATTCTTTCCAGCGTTTTCCGTTCACCGCAAAGGGACAAGAATGCCTCTCTTTCCAGATCCAGCAGATATTGTTCGGTTACCAGTGCAGGTGAAGACAGATCTCCACCACACATTACCCAGCCCAGCTTCTCCGAGATCTTCTTATCATGTTCAGAAATATAATGCCCGGAATACATTGTATTTGCACCGGCATAAACAATACCCAGACCCTGCTTACCAAGCACTTTAATGTCGTTACGCTGAACAGGCTTGGTATAACCGGCTTCGGCAAGCGCTATTGCCTTCACTTTCGCATCAGCGATCAATCTGCTTCGGTTCATGGTGATCGAATATTTACCCTTTTGCAGATAACCAAGTTCAAAAGCCTCTGCGGCTGATGTCGAAACTTTAGCCATACCTATGGTCAGGAACCTGTCCTTCAGCACCTGCTGTACGATCTGATCATCATTGTATTCGTCTGATGCTCTTAATGCAAACTCTTTGGTACCGCCTCCGCCCGGGATTACGCCCACTCCAAACTCTACCAGTCCCATATAGGTCTCTGCATTCAACTGAACGTGATCTGCGTGCAGACTGAACTCGCAACCCCCGCCTAAAGTAAGGTTATGCGGGGCCACCACCACCGGAATAGAAGAATACCGGATTCGCATGGAAGTATTTTGAAATAACCTTACGGCCATATTCAGTTCTTCCCATTCCTGC
>DATFQH010000337.1:0-8517 GCA_035264385.1 Pedobacter sp. | reverse complement strand
ATATCTGTTCCCCATAGTTTAAACACCTTACCTACCGGATCTTTTAACCGCATAACCCTAATGCCAGCCTCATTGATGATGATCTTTGAAGTATCAGCTCCAAACTTCTCCGAAAAGCTGCGGCCGGCCGCCATTTCTATTCCCAGTGTTTCGATAAGACCCGCATCAACATCCGCCCGCTGAAATTTGATGACTTCCTTAGGGTTTCTGCCTTCCCAGGCAAAATCGCCGGTAGTATAGCTCAGGTCCCCAAGCAATTCCCTGTTGATACCTGAAGCACTCAATACACCGGGAATCTGCTTTATCCCGTCCAGGGCAAATTTTACATTATTTTTGAACTTTCCCTGAGTCTCAAAATAGATCACATTATCCTTTTGATAACCCTGTTTCGTAGTCTGAACATACTCAACCTGCTTATAGATGATCATCACAGCTACGATCAATACTACCGAAACAGCAAACTGAAAGATCACAAGCCCCTGTCTGACCCACATTGCACCTTTTGCCAGATTGAGTTTCCCCTTTAATGCCGCTGAAGGTAAAAGCCCCGACAAGTAAGCTGCAGGGTAACTCCCTGCCATCAGTCCGGTAAAGGTGGTAAGCACCAGCAGGGCGATCAGCAGTTCAGCGCTAAAATGCAGCGTCAGCTCTTTCCCGGTGATCTGGTTAAACTGCGGCAGCATCAGTTCAACTGCCAGCAAAGAAATAAATAACGCGGTAAAACTAAGCATCATAGACTCCAGCAGATACTGCGATATGAGTGATTTCCGTGAAGCGCCCATGACTTTTTTAACCCCAACTTCCTTTAGCCTTCTGGAGGCTTTCGCAGTAGCAAGGTTCATAAAATTGATACAGGCGATGATCAGAATAAAAACAGCCAGAAGTGAAAATAACTGTACATAATCAATCCTGCCGCCCGCTACAGCACCATTTTCAAAATTATTATACAAATAACTCTCTTTATAGGGTCTGGCAAACAACGTATAGTTTTTCACTCCCTTTACCTTCAGGAAATCCCTGATCCTGGTAATGAACAGCCGGGGATCGGCATCCTTTTTCAGCAAGACAAATGTATTGGGCCCGTAATTGTCCCATTTGGTATAAGCCGAATTTCCAACGCCCAGCAACACATCCAGTGAAACCAGGAAGTCAAACTGATCTGAGGAACCTGAAGGGACATTTTTGAACACACCAGAGATCAGCGCACGGTTTTCTGCTTCCATTTCAGCGTTGCTCCATACCAGTTCTTTTCCAATTACATCTACCGAATTGAATAATTTCGTCGCCAGAGCTTCAGAAACCACAACCGTATTTTTCTCTGACAACACCTTATCGGCCTTTCCGGAAAGCAATGTATAAGAGAAGACCTTAAAGAAATCCTTTCCGGCAAATTTTCCCGCCGCTTTAATCGGCGGACTCTCATTTACGGCAATCTTACTCTGCGCCAGCCAGTAGCCCGGAGATGTAGTAACCCCTGTTGCTACCTCAGGTATTTCACGGGCCAATGCTTCCGCAAGTATTCCGGGTGTGCCGTCTACTGTACTCAGGTTATCCGTTATGTGTTCGTTTTGCAATACCTGATACACACGGTCCGGCTGAAATTCATCCATGCTCAGCTCATCACTTACCCAAAGATAAATCAGTAACGCGCAGGACAATCCAGCAGAAAGGCCGATAAGGTTAATAAAAAAAGAACCCTTATATTTTTTAAAATTTCTATAGATCAGCAGCAGGTGGTGTCGAAACATATCAAAAGTATTTGCATCAGGATTTCAATCGGTATGCCATAGCAGAAAAAGTATGATAATACATATTTAAATGGCGAGTAAACAATAATCACTGTTCAAATACGGACAACAAACGGACGTAAACGGACAATTTATACAGGAATACACGGACCACAAAAAAGGCACCTCCAAACCGGGGTGCCTTTTTTGTGGTAAAGACCATTGCTAAAAATTAAGCGTCGATCTTGGCGTACTTCGCATTTCTTTCTATAAAATCCCTCCGTGGAGCCACATCATCGCCCATCAGCATAGAGAAGGTATGATCGCATTCTGCCGCATTTTCAATGGTAGCCTGCATCAGTGTACGCGTCGCAGGATTTAGGGTAGTATCCCATAACTGCTCAGCATTCATCTCTCCAAGACCTTTATAGCGCTGTATGTGTACACTTTCTTCCTTACCAGCACCCTTTAAGCGCTGTACCGCAGCATCACGCTGTACATCATTCCAGCAGTATTCAAATTCTTTCCCTTTCTTAACCTGGTACAAAGGTGGCGCTGCAATGTAAACATAGCCGGCCTCGATCAATGCCTTCATATATCTGAAGAAGAAGGTCAGGATCAGCGTAGTAATGTGTGATCCGTCAATATCAGCATCCGTCATGATCACGATCTTGTGATAACGAAGTTTAGCCAGGTTTAAAGCCTTATCGTCTTCAGGCGTACCAATGCTCACACCAAGGGCAGTAAACATATTCTTGATCTCGTCATTTTCATAGATCTTGTGCTCCATGGCCTTTTCTACATTCAGGATCTTACCCTTTAATGGCAGGATTGCCTGGAAATTACGGTCACGGCCCTGTTTGGCCGTACCACCCGCAGAATCTCCCTCGACAAGGTACAGCTCGCATTTTTCCGGATCGCTGTCTGAACAATCGGCCAGTTTACCCGGAAGGCCTGAGCCCCCCATCACACTCTTACGCTGTACCATTTCACGTGCCTTACGGGCGGCAGAACGTGCGGTAGCAGCAAGGATCACCTTATTCACAATCAATTTTGCCTCTCTTGGATTCTCCTCAAGGTAATTATTAAGGGCCTCACCCACAGCAATATCTACCGCGCCCATCACCTCTGTGTTACCCAGCTTTGTCTTGGTCTGGCCCTCAAACTGGGGCTCCTGGACCTTAACAGAGATTACCGCAGTCAAACCTTCTCTAAAGTCATCACCGGTAATTTCGAACTTTACATTTTTAAGCAGGCCCGACTTATCCGCATAAGCCTTCAGCGTTCTGGTCAGACCTCTTCTGAAACCCGCAATGTGGGTACCGCCTTCATGTGTATTGATATTATTTACGTACGAATGCACATTTTCTGCGTAACTGTCGTTATACTGCAATGCAAGTTCAACTGGAATACCATTTTTAATGCCTTCCACATAAATCGGTTCAGCAATTAAAGAAGGACGGTTTCCATCCAAAAACTGAACAAATTCCTTCAATCCGCCCTGCGAGTGAAAGACTTCTGTCAGAAATGAACCATCTTCAATCACCTCACGCTCGTCAGTAAGCGTCAGGCTAATCCCTTTATTCAAAAAAGAAAGCTCTCTTAACCTCGATGCCAGCGTATCGTAACGGTACTCTGTAGTCTGGGTAAAAATGGTTGCATCTGGTGTAAAGGTAACGATGGTACCGCGCTTGTCAGTTTCACCAATCTCCTTAACATCATACAATGGCTTACCGATATTGTATTCCTGTACCCAGATCTTACCTTCACGATGCACTTCTGCTTTCAGGTGCGTGGACAATGCGTTAACACAACTCACACCCACACCGTGTAAACCTCCGGAAACCTTGTAGGTATCCTTATCAAATTTACCCCCGGCATGCAGTACGGTCATTACAATTTCGAGAGCCGATTTCTGCTCTTTGGTATTGATACCCGTAGGAATACCGCGTCCGTTATCTTCAACTCTGATCGAGTTGTCTTTAAGTATATTTACATAGATGGTGTCAGCATGTCCCGCCAGCGCCTCGTCAATGGAGTTATCTACAACCTCGTAAACTAAATGGTGCAAACCCTTGATTCCGGTATCGCCTATATACATCGAAGGGCGCTTACGCACCGCTTCCAAACCTTCTAATACCTGTATATTATCTGCCGAATAATTTGACTTTGGATCCTGTTCTTCGCTCATATTTTTAGTTAAAACAATAAGAGTCAAAAATAACCATTTACAGGCAATTAAAGGCAAATGTGGATAACTATTTGATCTAAAACAGGCGAAAAAATACAGTTGTTTAGGATACTAAATTTGAAATTTTATATTTGTGGCAAAGAGCGTCATTTCAGCACAATCTTTTACAGCAAAAAAGTAAATATAAAACAGAATCAATATCAGTAAATGATGAAAACAACAACAAAATTAGGCAGTTTAGCTGCTGTAGTAGCCATAATTTCTGTAATGGCCTCTTGCCAGGATAAAGAAAAAACAGCTACCACTGCAAAGACAGGTGCTGCCACTGTGAGCAATGATGAGAAGATCGTTTATGTGAATTCGGATTCATTATTAACCAAATATCTGTATTTCAAAGACCTGAAAGCCAAAATGGAAACCAAGGCTAAAGCGGCCGAGGCAGATATGGCATCCAAAGGTCAGGCCTTCCAGCGCGAGGTAGCTCAGTATCAGGCCCAGCAAAACACTTTACCTGCAGATCAGCGTGCAGCTACAGAAGAAAGACTGGGCCGGAAGCAAAGAGAATTGCAGGCTTATCAGCAAAATGCTAGTTCTGCGCTTCAGAGCGAGCAGAATTCGGAAAATGCAAAGCTATACGACAAGGTAGCCGACTACCTGAAAGAATATTCTAAAAAGAAAGGCTATAAGATGGTGCTGACTTACTCCAAAGGTGCAAGCGCGATCTTATTTGCCGACGAAAGTCTTGATGTGACCAGCGAAGTCATAGTAGGCTTAAACGATTCGTATAAGAAGTAATCTCTAAAATTTAAAAAAAGAAAGGCCGGAAATCGATTTTCGGCCTTTTTTTTTATCGGCAAAAGGTAACTACGGTTGTCGCGTTACGTCTAATACTTAGCTGAACTGACACAACCTATGAAAGACTATACTGAAAAAATAAAAATTGACCTGCAATTCTGGAAACGAAACATCTTAAAAGAGCCTTCCCTAATGGGCAGAATGACCAATGGCTTTCAAAAAAAGATCAACAGCTACATCCCCGATAAAGTACACAACGCCATTACCATAGCGATTAAAACAATGGTACAGACCGTACTTTACGGCTCCACTTATACCACTTCGCCCATCCCCGACCCGCACATGAGCCTGATCCACAGGGAAGCGCTCGTGAAAGAAAAAATAGAAAGCTATGGCAAGACAGGGGCTGCAGAAGGAGGCATAACAGGGGCAGGAGGTTTTCTGATGAGCATGGCCGATTTCCCGATACTTATGGGCATCAAAATAAAACTGCTGTTCGAGATCGCCGCGCTCTATGGGTTTAACATAAAGGACTTTTCCGAGCGCCTAGACATTCTGCATATTTTTCAGCTCGCATTCTCGAGTCAGGAAGGCGGCGTTAAAGTCTACAAACACATGGAAGACTGGGATCAGCAAGCGGCGTCCCTTTCTGAAAATGCCGGCGATTTTGACTGGCGGACTTTTCAGCAGGAGTACCGTGATTATATAGATCTCGCCAAACTCGCACAGCTGTTACCTGTTGTCGGTGCGGCAGTTGGCGCAGTAGCGAATTACCAGTTGATTAAAAAATTGGGCAATACAGCTATGCAAGCCTACCGGATGCGTCTGCTAAAGGATTCCACACTTAAATAACTTATTCTTCAGCCTCAAACATCCCGCCGATCAGGTCATCTGTTTCACGCCTGTCCTTCTTGGTGGGCCTTCCCGTCCCCCTGTCCCTTTTCAATGCTGGCGCATGAAATACAGACTTGAAAGCATGAGTCTCTTCAACCGGGGTAATATCTTTGTATTTGGTAACAGCGATTTTAGATTCAGCCCTGTTGTAGAGCAACTCCACCACTTCGATCACCTTCTTTTCTATGCCTTTTGACACCTGGTATATATCACCCGGCTTCACAATTGCCGAAGGCTTGATGTTCTGCCCCTTTAATTTGATACGACCTGCCTTGCAAGCCTCTGTTGCCAGGCTTCTGGTTTTAAACAACCTTATAGCCCACAAGTATTTATCGATTCGAAGTTTCTCCTGTTCACTCATAGAAAATCAAAAATACGGAAGAACCCTTATGATTTCATAATTAATGACCGCTTCTCTGCAAAAAAAGAATAATTATCTCGTAAAAAACACCGCCCAATAACATAAAATTGATTTATTTTGTCAAAAATTAAGATATAAACATGATAGCAGAATTAAAAAAGTTAGTAGAAGCCGCTTGGGAAGACAGAACTTTATTAGAATATAATGAGCATTGCGAAGCCATTGAAACTGTAATTATGCAGCTGGATAAAGGCGAGATGCGTGTTGCAGAACCTGTGCTCAATTCATGGGGTGTAAATGAATGGATCAAAAAAGCCGTGATCCTTTATTTCCCGATCAGACAAATGAAGGTGACAGAAGTCGGCCCGTTTGTTTTTAATGATAAAATGAAACTCAAAACCAATTATAAGGAGCTCGGTGTAAGAGTTGTCCCTGGTGCAAGTGCCCGTTATGGCGCTTATCTGGCCAAAGGAGTAATTATGATGCCTTCCTACGTAAATATTGGCGCTTATGTAGATGAAGGCACAATGGTAGACACATGGGCTACCGTAGGATCATGCGCGCAGATTGGCAAGCATGTACACCTCAGCGGTGGTGTTGGTATTGGCGGCGTGCTCGAGCCGATACAGGCTGCTCCCGTTATTATCGAAGATAACTGCTTCCTGGGTTCAAGGGCAATCGTTGTAGAAGGTGTACGTGTAGAAAAAGAAGCTGTGCTTGGCGCAAATGTTGTCCTGACTGCGTCTACAAAGATCATTGACGTCACCGGTCCAACACCTGTAGAATACAAAGGAATAGTTCCTGCCCGTTCGGTAGTGATCCCTGGTAGCTATGCCAAGAAATTTCCTGCCGGTGAATATCATGTTCCCTGTGCACTGATTATCGGGAAACGTAAAGAATCAACCGATAAAAAGACATCTTTGAATGACGCATTGAGAGAAAATAATGTAGCCGTATAATCCGATGAAGATTGGTTTTGATGGAAAAAGAGCAGCAAATAATTTAACCGGACTGGGAAATTACAGCCGCTCACTAATTGCCCATATGGCTCAGCTTTTCCCTCAAAACCAATACTTTGTTTATACGCCAAAAATTAAATCCAAACCCCAGATCACCGCGTTTCTGAATCATCCAGGCGTATTTGCCCGTAGGCCTGACCAACCGAGTCTGTTGTGGCGTACACTGGGCATAAAAAAACAACTGACGAAGGACCAGATCGATCTTTTTCACGGCCTGAGCCATGAAATCCCCACAGGCCTCCGTATCCCAGCATTGGTTACCGTTCATGATCTCATCTTTTTAAGGTTCCCGCAGTATTTCGGTGTCATTGACCGTTTTATTTATAAGCTGAAATGCAGCTATGCATGCATGCATGCCAATAAGATCATCGCCATCAGCGAATGCACCAAACGCGATATCATAACCTTTTTTCATATTGATCCAGAGAAAATTGAAGTAGTTTATCAAAGCTGCGACGATAGCTTTAAGAGATCAGCCAGCGATAAAAAAAAGAGTGAAGTCCGCCGGAAATTTGAACTGCCTGAGCGGTATCTGCTCAATGTAGGAACCATAGAAGAGCGAAAGAATCTTCTCACACTGGTCAGGGCCTTGAAACACATTGATCCAGCCTATAAACTCGTCGTAGTGGGCAGACCCACCGTATATACAAGCTTAGTGCACAAGGAAATTGAATTGCAGGATTTGCGTTCAAGGATCATATTTTTGAAAGACGTTCCTTTTGATGAACTGCCCGCCATTTACCAGATGGCTTCCGTTTTTGTCTATCCCTCGGTTTATGAAGGCTTCGGAATTCCGGTAATAGAAGCACTCTATTCCGGTGTACCTGTAGTGGCAGCCAGCGGATCCTGCCTGGAAGAAGCCGGCGGGCCCGACAGTAGCTACGTATCACCCTTTGATCATATGGGCTTTGCCGGGGCGGTCAATAATCTTATCCATTCTCCAACAGACACACTTGCAAAGCTCAGCGCTAAAGGATCTGCATATGTACAGCGCTTCAACAATGAACCCCTGAGCGCTAAAATGATGGAGATCTATCGTTCCGTTTTATCTGCTTATTCAACCCATTGATATGTTAAAAACAGAAATTGAAAAAGCATTGAATGTCTTAAAGAACGGCGGGGTAATTCTGTACCCTACCGATACCATCTGGGGCCTGGGCTGTGATGCCACCAACGAAGCCGCAGTAGAAAAGATCAATGCCATCAAAGGCCGCAGCGCCGACAAGAGCTTCATTATCCTACTGGATACAGATGCAAAGCTGCAAAGTTACGTTACCGAGATACCCGATGTGGCTTACGATCTGATCGAATATGCTGAGAATCCGCTTACCATCATCTTTTCAGGCGCAAAAAACCTGGCTCCGAATGTGATCAATGCAGACGGAAGCGTCGGCGTGCGGATAGCGAAACACGACTTCTGCAGCCAGCTCGTCCAGCGGTTCCGCAAGCCCGTCACTTCCACCTCTGCAAATATCTCTGGTGAGCCGTCTCCCCGCTTTTTCGACGAGATCAGCGAAGAGATCAGGGAAC
>DATFQH010000336.1:0-4258 GCA_035264385.1 Pedobacter sp. | reverse complement strand
TATTCCCAATATATGTTCAATACGCTCGCCATTAACCCTGCATATGCAGGGAGCCGCAACGTGGTGTCTGCGACCGCATTATTCAGAAATCAATGGACTGGTATTGATGGTGCGCCAAAAACAGGGACCCTAAGCGTCGATGCGCCAATCTTAAACAAACAATTAGGAATCGGTGTCCAGGTATTTACCGATAAACTGGGTATTACACAAACAAATGGCGGAACCTTAAGCGCGGCATACCGGATCAGGATGGACAAAGGCTCGCTGAGCTTCGGAATCCAGACGGTATTTAGTCAGTACCGGGCAAACTTCACCGAAGTTCCGCTAAGTTCCTCTGCCGCTTACGATCCGGCTTTTGCCGATAATGTGAGCAAATTTCTGTTCAATGTGGGGACAGGAGTTTATTATAACTCTGATAAATTTTATATTGGTTTATCGGCACTAGACTTGATGCCGAATAGTTTAACAAAATACGAATCAAATGATATCGCAATGGGTAGTAAACAGGCATTGCATCTGTTTTTAGCAACAGGGTACGTGTTCCCCTTATCTCCGGATTTCAAGCTGAAGCCTTCTGTACTGGTTAAGGGTGTTAAAGGTGCCCCTATTGAAGCCGACCTCAATGCTGCGTTATGGATTAAAGACGTAATAAGCATTGGTGCACAATACCGCACCAGTGCAGACATTGGCGCAATGATTGAAATTCAGGCCAGCCCGCAGATTCGTATAGGTTACAGTTACGAAAGAAGTACGACGGAGCTGCAACAATTCAATTCCGGAAGTCATGAAATAATGCTCCGTTACGAATTCGGCTTTGCTAAGGGTAAAATATTGTCTCCAAGATACTTTTGATAATTGAACTATGAAATTATATATATATAAAGCCGTCTTCTTCGCAGTTTTTTTAATTACACTGGTACAAAAAACTCAGGCACAATCCGCGAGTACAGATCGCGACTTAAAAAAAGCGATTACAGAATATAATGCATTGAGATATATCTCTGCAATTCCCGAACTTAAAAAAGCACTGGCGAAAGATTCTTCAAATGTAAAAGCTCAGGAAATGATAGCATACAGCTACAGGATGCTAAAAAATTATGATGAAGCTTTAGTGTGGTATGATAAGCTGGGAAGACAAAAAAATCTGCAGCCCAAATGGGCCTTATACCTGGCTGAAGCACTTGCCAATAAGCAAAATTATGAGCGGTCAGAAGGTTGGTACAGAAAATATTTAAGCCTGGTACCTGCAGACAAACGTGCAACAGCTTTTTCTGCAGGAGGAAAACTTAATTCGTTAACAAAAAATGTAGGCAACTGGAAATTGTCGTTTACCAATTTAAACAGTCAGGGTGCCGATTATGCGCCTGTATTCTATAAAGACGGCCTGATTTTCAGCAGCAACAGAAAACTTTCCAACCTCTCTAAGAGGTCATTCGGCTGGGACAATACGCCCTTTACCAACCTTTTTACTGTTGCCAAATTAACGGATATTAAAAATATAGATCCCGACAGTTTACTGGCGGCAGCGCAAGGTCAGAACAGCAAGAGCTATCGGTTTAATGATGACGATACCAACCCAACCAGTAACGATAGCAAAACGCTTGGGCAATACAATCCTTCACTAGAACGAGATACTTTAGGACTGGTATTGGCAAAACAAATAAACATCGAGTTGTTAAAAGGTGGTGCGAACACAAAGTTTCATGAAGGATCTGCCGCTGTATTTCCAAACGGCAGTATTATATTCACCAGAAACAATTATTACAAAGGAAGCGCGCAGAGAAGTAAAGAAGGAATAAACAAACTAAAGATGTTTACTGCTGGCGGAGACCACTTAAATAACATAACACCTTTTTTATACAATAACGACGAATACTCAGTTGGCCATCCGGCTTTAAACAAAGAGGGCAACATCCTGATCTTTGCTTCAGATATGCCTGGTGGTTACGGAGGTACGGACTTATATTATTGCGTACGTTCAGGCTCCGGGCAATGGACCAGACCCGTTAATTTGGGTAAACAAATCAATACGGAAGGTAATGAGATGTTTCCAAATCTGGACAAAGACGACATGTTGTACTTTTCATCAACAGGCCATCCCGGACTCGGGGGCCTTGATGTTTTTGAGGTACAGTTGAAAGAAATGAAGCCTGTTTCTATCATTAGAAACCTGGGATTACCCATCAATTCATCTGCAGATGATTTTGGACTGATAAAAGCCACAGATGGAAGAAGTGGTTTCCTTTCATCCAACAGGAGAGGCAACGACGATATCTATCAATTCTCCAGAGCGACCTACAGCGTTTTGCTGGAAGGAACGATTACTGATGCGAAGACAAGACTACCACTGGGAGGAAGTAGGATACTTATGCGTCATCTGGACGGCACTGATACCCTTCGGGCAAATGCCAAAGGAGAATTCAGAAAAGAGATACCTCTTGAAACTGAATATGAAACTACCGGACAAAAACTTGGTTACGTAAGTCAGATGGGATTTGTGAGTTCAACAGGTATCACCAAAGACTCAATAATTAAGCTGGACATCAGATTAAACAAGACTGAAAATGCACAGCAATACGTCCTTAACAACTGCGATTCTCTAAAGAAGGTATTTAGCGTTCAGAACGTGTATTATGACCTCGACAGGTCCGAGATCAGACCAGACGCCAGGCCCGCCCTGGATGAACTTGCCGCGTTAATGAAAAAATATCCTGAGATTTCTGTTATCACATCAAGCCATTGCGACAGCCGCGCTTCAGAAGCTTATAACAGAAGCCTATCTATCAGGAGAGCAGAGTCTTCTAAAAGCTATCTGGTGACCAAAGGCATACAAGCGGCAAGAATAAGAGTAGAATACTACGGAAAAACAAGGCTTGTCAACAGGTGTTTTGACGGAGTTCCATGTTCAGAAGCAGACCAGCAACTCAATCGCCGGACAGAATTTGACGTAATCCTCAATGGAGTAAATATCACCAGACAGAATTGTAACGATTAAATAGGTAATCCAATAAAAAAAGGCTTGCAAACTGTAGTTTACAAGCCTTTTTTTTGTGTTATGTGCACTAAACCTGCTCTTTTTGAACAACCGCAGGCAAAGTCTTTAATAAGATTTTCACATCCAGCCAGAATGAATGGTTCTGAGCATAAAAATTATCCAGCTTTTTTCTTTCCCGTTCAGACATATCCGCCTTACCTCTTCGGCTTACCTGCCATAGCCCTGTAAGACCTGCAGGACCCAGGAAACGCATTGTCCATTCATTTGAGGTCAGCATTTCAGCCTCATATAACGGTAACGGCCTGTTTCCAACAAGAGACATGTCCCCAAGCAGTACATTCGCGAGTTGCGGCAATTCGTCTATGCTGTATTTTCTTATAAAACTGCCAAACTTCGTAATTCGGGGATCATTCTTTAACTTAACGAAGGTCGTATCACCCGATTCAGACTTATCGTATTGGTTCAAATCAGAAAGTTTCTTTAATTCTTCACTCGCCCCCTGCCTCATAGACCTGAATTTGTAAAAGTCGAAGATGCGGTAACCCGTACCTACCCTTTTACTTTTAAAAATAACAGGCCCCTTCGATTCCAATGCTACAATTACCCCAACAAGTAACAGCAATGGAGATAAAAATAATAGTGCAAATCCTGAAGTAAGTATATCAAACAAACGTTTGGAAAATGGTATTTTGTAAGTGAAATCAATTGCCGAAAGGTCTGAAAGCTGAGGTTTGATCAGTTTGAATTTAACCAGAAAGAATATCCTCTCGCATAAATCATTCAATGGAACAGGAGCATTATAAAGGTCATTTACTTTAAGTTTCATGGCCTTATCCCTTACCGAAGGATCAGCTTTCTTTGCCAGCAGAATAATTACAAGTCCTTTTAAAAGGACGTTTTTCTTCAGTTTGTCAACATAATCGAAACACTGTTGCAATTCATCAACCTCAAGAATGATTACATCAGGTAGTGTGTACAATGACTGGTCCCTCAGATAAAAATCCAGAGCCTCTATATTATCTTCGCTATGGACTTCAAAAGAGGCATTCAGCTGGGGCAAAAGTTCTCCTGCAAAGGATGGGGCTGAATAAAGGAGCGAAATAGATTTATTTGGTGCCATTGCTAAATTACCTTCCTGTTGGTACATATTTTAATAAAACGTTAGAAATGGCCTCTTTAAGTTGTGTTGGATTAAATGGTTTGGGAATGTAATCATCCAGTTGAAAAGGCATCTGAGAAACTCTTTCCTGCAAATTACTTGCA
>DATFQH010000335.1:0-2547 GCA_035264385.1 Pedobacter sp. | reverse complement strand
ATATTTCTGTCAATCTAAATTCTCAAAAAGTAATTCAATGACAATAGCCGCATTCTATTTGCCTAAAGGACGTCTTCCTCAATTGTTTGGTAAAGGACACGAAGAAATCACCATAAATCTGGGCGGCAAAAACCTGTATTACTTTAAAAATGGTGAAGTTTCTAATGTTCAACCGAATCATTATTTCCTTGAGGACCTTTTAGGCAGTCAAATAGAATTGTTTTCTTGTATTGTTGGTAATAACGGGAGCGGTAAAACGACAATTTTGAATCAGATCGCCAATTCCCATTATTGCTGGTATGTTATAGAAGGTAAAGGTGAATACGAATACGAAGTCGTGGACAATATTGAGCATATCCACCGTGTATATTACAGCCCATATTTGCATCATAAAACCTTTGATTCTGTTCGAAATAATTCGAAGGAGCTGTCCAAATATGCAATGATTAGCCTTGACAATCATGGGGATAGTGGCTTGCTCGATGATTTCTTGAAAGCACACCATTCAGAAAACATGAAAAGGTGGGTAGAGTTTAATCACTTTTATAAGCAACAGGAATTTCTTCAGGTTAGCCTTCCGGTATTCTCAACTGTAGATATATTGCTTAACCATTTTGATTACAGTTTGATTAGGCCTGATAGATTTCATGAAACTTCTGAACAGTTAAGGCCTGCCATAAAACTTATAACTCAAAAAATCAAAGATGAGCAGGCTATAAGGGAGGGTGAGATAAGGCAGTCCAGGACTCAAAAAACAAGGACTAACAAAGTTCATGACCTGATCAGATTTGAATATGATCTCTATGAATTGTTGATTGGCAAGCTGGTGTCAATTTTAGAACGGGCCGGAAACCATTATCTTAACGAAGGGTATATTCCAAAAAACTACCATGAGGAGTTGGCTGCCCGAAGTGTAAGGGAATCGATTTTATGGTTCCTGGAAAATGCAGGGGTATTTGCTGGAAAAGAAGTTTACAGTTTTTCTGCGCATGTTTCAGGAATCAAATTAACGGATTATATTCTTTCGATAGTTACAACAGAAAGTTTTAAGGACAACTGGAGAAAAATTCACGTCTCTCAGGAGGAAGCCCATCAAATTATTCAACTATATGAGACATTTAACAATTCTTTCATCAATGAATGGTTTGAGTATGATAAAACACCCATGTTCTTTTTTACGCCTGACATTGTAATCAGTTCAGGGGAACAAGCATTTCTGAATCTGTTTAGTCTTCTGTTTTACCACGCCCAGAATATCAAAAATAAGGTGGATGTTGATTATCATTCTTTCGATACTATTCCCAAGATCGGAAAAGATATAATGCTCTTGCTGGATGAAGGTGATAACGCATTTCATCCCCAATGGAAAAAAGAATATGTAAAATATATCCGTGATACGGTTCCAATCATTTTCAAAGGTTATAAAATACAGATCATAATTACCTCTCATGACCCACTTACCTTATCAGACTTCCCAAAAAACAATGTGGTCTTCATGCAAAAAGTGGGTGGGCGTACCCGGATTGGAAACTCGGAAAGCAAATTAACGTTAGGTGCAAACGTCTCCGATCTGCTTAAAGATTCGTTTTTTATCAATGACGGTCAAATTGGTAGCTTCATAGCAGGAGTGATTGACAGTATCATCAACCTTATAACCAGTAAAGGGAACACCAAAAAGTTGAAGAGGGGTCAAATCAATGAGATTCAGCGGATTATTTTGGCCCTTGATGAACCAATTCTAAAATTCAAACTCGCTGAAATGTTATCAAGAGCACTGGGAACTGAAGATTTTGAACGGCAGTTAATTGATGATGAAATTCAAAGGTTGATAGAAAGGAGGAGATCACTCTAGTGTTTTACATAGATCAGACTTCGAAAGCCTTTCAGGACGCAAAAAACGAACACTATCAATTCATCCGGTATGTTATTAAGAAAAAATTATTAGGTAAACATTTCAAAGAACCGCACCCTAAAAAACTGGATCAAAAAATCTACCAGGTAAAAGGGATACATTCCAAAGTAGCGGCATTTCTGAACGATGAAGTTAACCTCAAAAGTGTACTTGTCGGGACTCCTGATGTTTTAGACAAGCTAAAGCACAGATTTAAAACAAAAAAAGCACAGGATAGTATAAGGAAGCTGATCAACTACGATGCGTTTACCGATACTAAATCAGATAAGACTTTTAGATTTTATCATGGGTACGATCTGGCAGAAAAACTTGATATACAAACTTGCATTTATTGCAACAGGCTATATACTCACACCATAATAACAGATAAGCGAGACTTTATTGCCAGAGCAACTTTTGATCATTGGTTTCCAAAAGGAACATACCCACTGCTGGCATTATCATTTTATAACCTTATACCAAGCTGTAATGTGTGCAATTCCAGTATAAAGGGTTCTGATATATATGCATTAAAAAATATTTTTCACCCTTATTATAAACACAAAAGTACGAGCAAGCGTTTGGATTTTTCTTTTTCATATGATCTGGAGGACCATATTAAAGCCACCAGTCTACTGGAACCCAAGAATAAATTT
>DATFQH010000334.1:0-13983 GCA_035264385.1 Pedobacter sp. | reverse complement strand
TGGGCCATGTCCCGCACAAATCCATTCGCATTTCCCAAAAGCGCAACCAGTTGTTGCGGGTTATCCGGGATCAAGACAGACACAGCCTTCTTACCATTGGGTACAATCCGGTAAATCCTTCCGCAAGAAAGCGGTTGAGTCAGATTCCTGATCTTTATCTGATTGGCGAGATATGGTGTAACATATGTTTTATGCTGAATAATCCCACGATACATATCCAGAACATACAAGCCCCCATCCGGGCCGTTGTACAAGCTCACTGGTCTGAAGCGCTCATCCGTACTGGCCAAAAATTCTCTGCCCTTATATGCTTGTTCGCCATTTACCACATACCCCGTTTCCTTAAGTATATTTCTTTTGATCAGATTGCCCGAGGGCTCGGCCACAAAAGCATTGAAATCATAGGCACTGCCAAAAAGGGCAGCCCTGTAGACCAGCGGAGAACACGCCGCAGTAAAATTGGCCAGTTTAAGACTGTCATCAAGTGTACCCGGCATATAACCCCTGTTCACCCCTGGTGTAGGTCTGATCGGATAAGTACGGTTATTTGGTACCGTCCTTTCATAATATCCGGCCACACTTTTCTGGTTCCTGTTGGTGGATCCGAAACCCGGACTAAAATAATCACCCTGAACATTTGAAGAATTATCATTGTAGTATAAGCGGCCATAATTATCCTGGCTAATCCCCCACTGTCCCCTGAAATAGGTATCATCGATAAGCCACTGGCTGCCGTTCTTCCTGTAGCGTTTACTGGATTTCGCGTTATATATCCAATTATCCAAAGCCCTCAGCAGACCGTTCGGCTGATGTTCCACATTTCCCTCAGTTGCGTATTTAGGATCAACAAGTGTCTTCTTTACCGGTTTATCATCCTTAAGCTCATAATACCACAGGTTTGGGGGTTCAGCCACCAATATTCCATTTTCTATAAGGCAAATAGACCTGGGCAAAACCAAAGAATCAATAGCAATTCTACGCTGATCAAAAATTCCGTCCTTATTTTTATCATCCAGAATCACAATTCTGCCATTGGGCTGATCCTCTCCGGTACCGAGCGTATCGGGCATATAGCCGTTCATTTCAACCACCCACATCCTGCCCTTTCGATCAAATGACATTGCTACAGGCGTAGTAACAAGCGGTTCTGAGGCAATCAGACTGATCTCAAATCCCTCTTCTAACTGCATTTTAGCAATGGACTCACTGGCCGGAACAACCGGTGAAGCTGCCAGATCTGCGGCAGATGTTCTAACCGGTCTGTTTTCTGAAGCCTTCCTATAGCTCTGGCACTGATATAAAGTAAAGATGACAAGGACTAAACAGGCGTATATATAACGTTTCATATCTGGCAGTGCAGTTGGTTAACAGTTTCTTTGTGTGCAAACAAATCTAAAAAGTTATATCATAAAATAAGCCAGCTTTTTATATCAGTATTGTTACTACAACCTTATAGTGAGCGCCCTCCAAAGTTTTTAATGTAAAAATCATTATCGATATTTGCATCTTTAACAGAATCCTATTATGAAAAGACTATTCCTGGCCCTGATCCTCACTGTTGTTTCTTCGTTATCGTACGCCCAAGGACTCGAACCCGGAACCGACCTGCCAAAAGCAGTTTTTTATAAAACCGACGGCAAGATCTTCTCCACAGATCAGATTCCAAAGGGAAAGAAATCACTCATCATGTTTTTTGATGCAACCTGCGAGCATTGTCAGCGTGTCGGCGCACACCTTTCTAAAAAAACCGCTGAACTTGGGAAAGTAAACATCTACCTGGTTACCCAGGATGAACCCCAATCTATCGACTATTATGTAAATAAGTATGCCAAACCATTAGCAGCTTTAAAAAATGTAACCATACTGAGAGACAAAGACCGGGTATTCATTCCATTATTTCACCCGAGACAATTTCCATCCCTCTATTTGTTTGGCCCTGAAAGAAAGCTAACCTTTTTCTCCAGCAACGAAAAGGACGTAGATAAATTTCTGAAGCTGATCAATCCTTAAAACCGAAAACCCCTACCACCAGAATCCCTGTACTTTTACAGGTCCGTTAAAGCCTGGCAGCGCCTTGATCTTTTTTCTCAGTTCTACAACCATAGGCACATTTCCCGCCAGGTAAACAGCTCCGCCTTCCAAAGACTGCTCGATCAGCCAGTCGTGCAGATTGTCAATATTCGAGGCAGCCTTCTGAGGAATCGCCTGCAAAGCCGAATCGAAGAATGACTGAAATGTATTTCTGTGCGCCGGGTCTTTAATAACCAGTGCACCGGTAAGGTTCCCTTTTCCCGCCAGTTGCTCCAGTGCAAGGAAATGTCCGATTGCCGAACTGTCTCCCAGACAGAACAGTGACGACGATAAAGGCCTGGTAAACGTAGTGGATATACCTAAATAGATGATTAGATCACCGGTATAAAGGCTAGCCGCCCATTTACTGCCGTAACCGTCGTGCGACGCGTCTATAAAAAGCGTACAGGTCTGTGTTTCCGCATCCCAGTGCGCCGGCGTATAATCTCTGTAAGTAGCCTCCGCAACCTTGCATTTCATGTGCTGTACGCTTTGCCATTTACTCATATCAACATCAGGCATGTGCAGATCTATCTCGTAAAAAGTTGAAGGATTCCATGCGCGAACCTCCAAGACCTTTGCCGACCTGGAAAATTGCTTTTCCAGCATTCCGAGTGCTTTCTTTTTCAAAAAATTCATATTAGCGTTGTTTTATCTTACAAAACAACAGGAAATAGCCTCAATACACAATGAATGATCAAAGGCAACTGTTGGACTATTTGCGGCAAGCAGCCCTAAACCTCCCGGCAGAGCAACCCACGGTAGCCGTAAACAACCGTGAAAAATAAGTGTGATCGTTAAAACCCAACTCAAATGCGATCTCTTTTATGCTCAGGTCAGTGTAGTAAAGGAGGCGTTTAGCTTCCAGAATAATTTCATGCTGTATCAGGTAGCTTACCGTAAAACCTGTTATACGTTTAACCGCCTCATTCAGATAAGCGGCAGAGATATTCATCATCTCCGCATAAGCTGAAGGAGACTTCACAGATTTAAAATGGAGCAGCAATAACGATCTGAACTGCCCGCTGATCTGCTGAGGCCTGGAATTTCCAGTATCCTGACCCTTCGCTTGGAGCAGGTATCCCGAGGCAATCATGCCAATATAAGATGTAGCCAGTGAATAAGCGATCTGTTTGTTCATTGGCCCATCTATATGCTGGTATTTTTCATAAAGCAGCGCCATACAACTACTTAAACTATCCCTCTGCCGGTCGTCCAGCATGATCGGATCATTAGACAAGAGGTACTGCTCAAATACCTTACGATATTCCTCGGCTACCAGCATGGTATCCAATGCGAGAAACCAACCGGTAACATGGTATGGAGCTATCGCCTGATGCACCTGACCGGGAAAGATACACATTACCGCCGCCCCGCTTACCTGCAGGGGCTTAAAATCGAGCATAAAAGAACTCTCACCAGACTCCTGAAAAATAAAAATATAATGATCATCACGATGTGCCCCTACCGGAGCCCGACCCTCATCCATCCCTTCAGCATTGTTGAACCGAATGATTTCGAGCCCGTCAATTGAGCGGTCGGTAAGCTTATGGACAGGGATTCTGCTTCTCATGAGTTATCTGCGTAACCTGGCTTTGCATTTTGATCCATATTCTGATACCATACTGTGTAGCTAAGCCCCACATATTCCTGATGCGCAGCATTGGTAATTCTCATTTCCAGAAGGCCCGAAGCAGTTGATCAGCATCCGGCATTATCACATTACTAAAGCGCTGAACATATGATCTGAAATATGGAAAAAAGCAAGGCAACTTGTTAAGCCGCAAGTTAGCAATCTTATCTTAAAACACTATGAAAGTGCGAACTTCCCAACCCTGCTGGTCCTGGCAATCAGCATCCAGGCAAACACAGCACCGGTAAGCGCCATTATAGAGCCAACCGCTACCGGCGAAGTATAATCATAGCCCGCAAGCAATGGTAACCCTCCAAGAAAGGCACCCAATGCGTTACCAATATTGAAACTGGCCTGGCTAACAGAAGCAGCAAGCATTTCCGAACCTTTAGCCGTATTGATCATCAGCATCTGAATGGGCGAAGCAGCAGCAAAGGCAATCGCACCGGTTACAAAGGTCATGATCAATGCCATAATCTGGTTACCAGACACATAATGTACAACCAGCAAAGAAACAGACATGGCAATCAGCAGTGTAATGGTAGCCTTAGCCGGTGAAAACTGATCGGCAAGTTTACCTCCGATGAAATTACCAACCATCATTCCGGCACCCGCTATAACCAGTATATAAGTGATGCTACCAGCAGAAAATCCGGAAACCTCTGTAAGTAAAGGCGCAATATAGCTGTACCATGAAAAAAGCCCCCCTGTTCCGATAGCGATCATCAGAATGATCAGCCAGGATTCAGGCATTCTGAAAAAATTAAGTTCCTTACCCAGATCCCTGTCCTTAGTCGCTGGCAGGGCCGGCATCCATGCCTTCAAACTCAGTAAGGTAACAATACCCACTATAACAATGATCACAAAGGTATACCTCCATGAAAAATTATGTCCGATATATGTTCCCAGCGGAACACCAAGTACATTGGCCACCGTTAGACCTGCAAACATTAATGATACCGACTGCGCTTCCTTCCCCTTGTCGGCCAGTCTGCTGGCCACTACGGAACCAACACCGAAAAAAGCACCATGTGGCAGTCCGGCAAGCAGACGTGCAATGAACATCGTCGTATAATCAGGTGCGAAAGCAGACAGCGCATTAAAACCTGTGAACATCATCATCAAAACGATAAGGATCTTTTTAGGCGGATAACTGCCGGCAATCAGAACCAGTAAAGGCGCTCCGATAACAACACCTAACGCATAAGCAGATATCAGGTGCCCCGCCTGTGGAATAGAAATTTCAAGGTCTTTAGCAATATCAGGCAACAGTCCCATCATCACAAATTCTGTGATTCCGATCCCCAGCCCGCCCAGGGTTAAAGTAAGCAAACTCTTCTTCATAATCTATCAGGATTAAGCAATAGTTAGTGTAAAAAATACACACTACAAAAGTAGCTATAAAAATGGCTTTTGCGGTATAGAAAACGTAAAAAATTACAACAAAGAGACAGACTTGTATTTCAAGAAATAAGGATTGAATGTTCTGGCTTTCATATAGAATATTCTGGCCGCTTTGCTTAGACCTTCGGCCCGTTTCAAATTGCCAAGGGTACGGTAATAGTCGGCCAGGTAAAGTGGATCACCGCCAGCCGGCTGCCGTCTTAGCAGGCGGGTCGCCTCAGCGCGGTGTCCGGTCACGATCAGCAGACGGATGTATCGCAACTGATCTGCCCCCCGGACCAGTTCGCCCCCATTCAGAAAAGGCGCCAGGTAGGTAGCAGCGCTGTCATTTTGATACAGCGCACCGTAAAAAGAGGCAATCCTCAGGTCATAATCACTTCTTGCATTTCCGGAAGCCCTGAGTATTCTCTGAGCTTCCTTAAGCGTTTCAATCGCTTTTGAATATTCTTTCCGGTTCGCAAGCACATCGGCATACATATTCCTGTATTCAAAGTTTTGCGGCTTTTGCATGACCAGTTTTTCCAACGTACCAACTTGCTGAAGTTCACCCGTTTCAGACCTCAACAATGCCGAAAACGCACGTGCATCGTCCTTTCTGTCGCGCAGGTACGTGGAAACCACCGCACCGCTCTTCACATAGGCATCCGCCGATTTTATGGCCTCCGGAATCATTCCGTTACGATAATAAAGTTCCCTCAGCAATTGATTCAGCCTTGCCAGTTCCTGTAAATCACCTTCAAGTTTCAGCGATCGCTCTAAATACATAACCTGCCTTTTCAAAGCGGTTTTCCGGTCTGTCTGTTTAGCGGCATACCTTGCCGACGCCAGATTTGCATACTCCACGTAAATGGGCGCATAAGCAGAATCAATTGCCTTTGCCTTGTTCAGCCAGCGTTCGGCACCAGGAAGATCATTATTGAACTGTTTCAACTGTGCCATTCTTAAAAAAGCAGGGAGATATCCGGAATCGTAGGTCATTGCGGTATCCAGGTAACGGGAAGATCTCTCGGAATTCCCAGACTTATAGCTCAATTTCACGTAGACCTCTGCCCAATTAGCCGCCATTGCCTGCTCATCACCCGCCAGATAAGCCTTTTCTTTTTTCACAAGTTTAACCAGAAAATCATACATTTCAGGATCCTTTCCCATAAGGTCATTACTGGTATTCATGGATTTAAAATCCTGAGGGTGTACTTTAACGGGCTCAAAATACGCCGGGTAGGTCTGTGCAAAATACTCACTCTCATTATTTTGCGAATAATAATCGAGGGTCCTGCCGTTCTTCATCGCCTTATAATATAAAGACCTGATCTTCCGGTTCTCTGCATCAGTCAGCACAGCGCCATGAAACAAATGCACATATTCATGCAGCACCACATTGCGCTCCATAAAAGCTCCTTTTTCTGCATACTCAATGGCAGCAGCACCACTGCCAACCCCTCTGATGTCCATCCATTGACGGTTGTCGAAGGTGGTCATAGATCTGAAAGACGGAAACTTCATGGTGATGGCCAAGTCCCGGTGCAGCGGTGGAATCCGGAAAGACTCTCCCAGCCTCGATAAAAAGGGGAAATATACAACCGAAGTATACAACTGATTCCAAACCATAGCCTTTACCGTTTCACCCGCATAATAACCCACGTCAGGAAATACCCTGAGGAAATTACGCATATCTTTGATCTTTGTATTTTTCAGCGAAGCAGCAATGCTGTCGTAGGCAGCCAGGTACGGGATCCGCTTTGATTTTATCACCGCGGCCAGGCCGTTATGTGCAGGACCGTAATGCTTTTTCCTGCGCAAAACCTCCCTGAAAAGCTGTTCTGCAAGCTCCAGCCGATTCAGACGATCCTCATTAAAGGAATTATAATAGACAGAAGCCCTATGCATAAGCGGTAAAACAGAGCCCGGATATTGCCGCTCTGCCTCCCGGGTCAGTGCAACTGCAGAGTCAAGGTCATTTTTCCCCGCCAAAACATCTGCGGCGTCCAGCCTCTTCCTGACTTCATCATCATCGTTACCCGCATAATCCGCATAAGTAAGGTTAGTATGTCCGTTTCCCCAATGCCAGTGCGTCTGGTAGTGCAGCGGATTGATAGACAATGCCAACTCCCACTGAGCTGCCATCGCATTGAGCTGGGTAGCATCTATCCTGCGCCAGATTGCATAACCATAGCTAAACCTGGCATCAGCGTTAAAAGGGTCAAGTTCCAGCGATTTAAACAATGGCGCTTCAGCCTTATCAGGTTGCTGGTTCCAGAAATACACATCCGCTTCCAGCAGGTAAGCCCCTGCATTGTTCACATTAACAGCCTGCAAAGCTTTTGCCACGGCCATGGCTTCTTTATATTTCTTTTGCAGGAGCATTACCCTGCCCAGCATAAGCGAGGCAGCCTCGCTCGCCGGATGATGCCGCTTAGCCTTCAACGCAAATTCTGCGGCAGCGGGTAACCGCCATGCCTGTATCTCCAGGTAAGCCTTCAGCAAAAGTCCCTTTTCGCTCTGACTATCCTTAGCCACAACAAAATTAACCAATTCTTCTGCCCTTTTGAAATCATTAACTGCCACAGAATAATCGGCACTGAGCAGCTGGTATTCAGCATCAGATGGCGCATGATCCAGATTAATCAATTGCTTTGCCTGTTCCCACATGCCCATCCTGAGCAAACTGTCTATGGTTTTTGTCGTATGCCCCTTTTTCAACTGTGCCAACAACAATTTTTTTCTGTTTTCCAGCACTGCAGATGCCTTTGAAGTACTGTCCGGGTGGATATACTGAGCCAGCGCAGCCCGTAACGGAACCAGACTGAGAAAAAGCATAAACAAAAGAAATCGCAGCATAAACTTTTCGATATAGAATTATTCAGATGTGAAATTCTAAAAATAAGATTATTTAATAACACATTGGTACGGTATATGTTACTGATTACCAAAAATACCGACTATGAATTACAAGAAATTAATAAACAGTCGTTTGTCTGGCCTGTCAGGCCATTCGGGCGATAAATCCGCGGCAGTAATCGGATTACTGGCGGGACTTGCAGTAGGTGCAGTACTTGGTGTGTTATTTGCCCCTGAAAGTGGAAAGAAAACAAGAGAAAAAATATCCGACAAAGCATTAGACCTTGCAGATAACGTCAAAGACGGAATCCATTCACTGAAAGGCACAATCAGTAACGGAAGAGATAGCCTGATGGGTTATAGAGACGAAATTGTCGATAAGGTAAAAAATAAAGCAAACGACGTTTCCCGTGAGTATAAAGAATTCAGAGACGCCGAACTGAATAAAAACAATGAGGGCGAAGACCCTAATTACGTTAACTCAAATAGCTAACACTCATTTTATCAGAATCTGCGCTAGTCTAACCCGGCTGGTCAATTTTAGCCTGATGGCTAAAGAACATCCTGGTGATCGGAACAAGCAGCACTCCGCACAAAGCAAAGATTACAAAAGATACTCTCAGGTTAAATGCATGCGCAAGGTATCCAATAAGCGGAGGACCGAGCAGCATACCTGTAATTGAATAGGTAGCAATAATAGAAATTGCCATACCCGGAGAGTATTTTTTTGATGCCCCCGCCAGCGCATAAGACATCGGAATAATAGAAGCTGTACCAAAGCCAACCATTGAAAATCCGATCATAGCCGTCCAGAAGGTCGGAAAAATAATAGCCATACAAATCCCCAGTACGATAAAGGCCGCACTCATGATATAAGTCCTTGGCATGCCGAAACGCCCGATGATGATGTCGGAAAGAAACCTTGAAGTGGCCATAAAAGTCATAAAGATGAGGTACCCGTAAGTAAAGATATCAGACTTGATCACCTCCTGGAAATAAATACCGCTCCAGTCAAACATCCCCCCTTCGCAGATCGCGCACAAAAACACCACTACACCGAGGTAGAAAATATATGGATCCGGCCTACTCAAAACCAGCTTGTTTCCCGTTTCAGAGCGATCGCCTTTCAGCAGGAACCGGTAAGAATAGATGCTGATCAGAACCATGAGGATTGCAACGCTCAGGAAATGATACTGGATAGCTACATCGAGCGTCAGCAAAAGCGTCGACAATGCGATTCCCGCGATGCCGCCAATGCTCCAGAAACCATGAAAAGAGCCCAGAATTTTATTTTCAAATCTTTTCTGCAGCGTGAGTCCCTGCGTATTTACTGAAATATTGAAGATCCTGGTGGTAAAAGCAAAAAGTGTAATGGCCAGCACCAGGCTGAAAGTATTGTGCGCAAAACCGATCAACGCAAGCGAAAGCCCGTTAAGCCCATAACCCACAGTAAGCGGAACGCGGCTGTTGTATTTGGAAACCAGCCAGCCCGAGATCGGCAAGCCAATTAAAGAACCTACCGGCATCGCGAGCAATATGCTGCCCAGCTCCGCTTCGTTAAATCCAAAAGTAGTTTTGATGGTCGGAATACGCGACGCCCATGTGGCAAAGCTGAAGCCCGATATAAAGAAAAACAGACTTAAAAAAAAACGATGTTTATTGTTTGAAATCATTGGATAAGTACACTGTGCACATTTAATGAACCGGAAGCTCACCAAATAAAATACAAATGTAAGCATTCTATGTATCCATCATTCTTTCATCAAAGGGTTTTTGTTTATTTTTATTTCCCCATCAAACCAGCATGTACAAACCAGTTACCATTAAAGACATCGCCACCGCCCTGAATCTCTCCAATTCGACCGTATCCCGGGCATTGCGCGATGGCTATGAAATCAGTGCGGAAACCAAAAGAATAGTTCTGGAATATGCCGGAAAAGTCAATTATCAGTCTAATCCAATCGCACTGAGCCTGAAAAACAGACGCAGCTATTCCATAGGCATTGTAGTTCCGGAGCTGGCCAACAGCTTTTTTTCACAGGCAATCGCAGGCATAGAATCCATAGCTTACGAAAAAAAGTACCATACCATCATTTCCCAGACGCACGACTCCTCAGAAAGAGAATTCATCAATACCAATCACCTGGCAAAACGCTCGGTAGACGGCCTGCTGATCTCCATGTCATCCGGCACCTCCGACTACAGCTTTCTGAAAACACTGCATAACGAAGGTCTTCCCATCGTATTCTTCGACAGGATCATTGAAGAAATAGACACCTACAAAGTCACTTCCGATAATTTCAGCGGTGCTTTCAATGCCACTGAATCCCTCATCCATGCGGGCTGTAAAAAAATTGCCGTACTGGCCAATGTTCCACAGCTGTCGATTACCAACGAACGCCTTTCGGGCTACAAAAAAGCACTGGAAGACCACCATATAAACTTCAGAACAGACCTGGTAAAAAATTGCGTTAAAGGTGGAAATGACTATCAGGAGGTTGAAAACCTGCTAACCGAACTACTGGCCATGGATGATAAGCCCGATGCCATATTCGTCAGCAGCGACAGAATCAGCATATCCTGCATCAGAGCACTCAGAAAGTTAAACTTCGACTCTGGGCAGATCAGGATCGCCGGCTTCTCCAACTCCGACGTGATCGATCTGTTGGAGCCCTCCATTTCCTATGTCAGACAAAAGGCCTTCGAAATGGGAAGGATTGCGGTTGAGATGTTATTAAAGCTCATTGAAAGCAAATACCCCATCGCCGAATTTGAAACCATTGTACTCGATACAGAACTGCATCATCTGAATGCCCATTAAACCGGAAATGAAAAACCAGTTCAACGGGCTAATAATAACAATTACTTAGCAACCACCTTAAAGACCATCCCTTTGGTATTTTCCGGTCCGGTGTCCGGATTACTTAACATATAAAGCTCTCCGGAAGGGTCCTCACCAAATCCCGTTATCTTAGCATCCTGCGGAAAACCATTCAAGGTAACCCGGCCCCGCTGCCATTCAGCCCCATTCTTTTTCAGGTAGAAAACAGGTCCAGTCCAGTCTGCAAAAAGATACCTGCCCTTTAAAGCCGGAATCTGTTTACCATTATAAACATAACCACCCGTAACACTCACACCTTCCCTATGGTTATATTCTGCAATAGGCATAGTAATTCCACTGATGTCGCAACCCGTAGCCGGGTTATAACAATGCGTACCTTCCGTTAACCGCCAGCCATAATTACCGCCCTTCTTCACAATATCTACCTCTTCCCAAAGATCCTGGCCAACGTCTCCGGCAAACAGCAACCCCGAAGCCTTATCAAAAGAAAACCGGTAAGGATTTCTGAAACCATAAGCCCATACTTCAGCCTTCGCATCAGTTCTGCCGTAAAAAGGATTGTCTTTTGGTACTACATAGCCAGAATCGGCATTGATATCTACACGCAGGATCTTACCCAACCATGTATCCAGGTTTTGTCCGTTGCCAAACTCACCATGCTTGTCCCCCTGCCCGCCGCCATCGCCAAATGAAATATACAGATACCCATCGTGGCCAAACTGAATACAACCACCATTGTGGTTACCATCCGGCTTTTCAGCAGTAAGTATTACCCTACCGCTGCTCGGATCAGCCGTTCCGGAATTTGCAGATAGCTTATATTCCGCCACCACATCCGTATGGTTAAACTTTTGTGCAGAAGGCGTACTGTAAAACACATAAAACTTTTTGTTGCTGCTGAACTTAGGATGAAGAGCGATACCCAGCAAACCCCGTTCTTCATAGCCATTGTTCATTTTGGGCAGCTTGCTGCCCAGGTCAAGCACAGGAACTGCACTCAGCTTACCATTTTTCAGCACGCGGATCTTTCCGGTCTGTTCCGTTATCCATACCTCGCCATTACCCGGAAAAGCAATAGCCGTGGGTGCCTGCAAATCTCCGGCAATCTGTTTTACCTTCAATGTCATCGGCAGCGGCAACCCTGTTTTCTTTAGCGGCCCGGCCTGCGAAAAACCAGAAAAAGGCAAGAGCAACAGAGCAGCGCATATTTTTGTAATAATCGATTGATTCATATAATCTATGTAGTTATGATCTGAGTTGTTATAATCTGTGTAGTTATGATCTATGTTGTTATAATCTGTGTCATTATCAATGAATTGGGCAATTATCAATGAACTGTGCTGTTATCAATGGATAAAATCAAACCAAAGCGTACCGTTTACCAGTTCCCCATTATTTTGGTTCTTCTGGCTTTGAGGCCCCATCACCTTAGCATCCTGAAACTTGGTTCCAATTGCGTTAATGGAATTCAGGAAACCGATATTGCCTTCCGGAAACGCCGGTTCCACATTGTTATTTTTAAGGGCAGCCATTTCCCTTTCCGGACGCAGCATTTGTAAATACATATTTTCATTGCTCGTGTACACCGTAAAAGGCGATTCCTTGTTTTCGATCACCACCCAGTTCACCTGCGCATGGTAACCCTTAAACTCCGGATAACCCCAGCTGTCACCAGTGATGGCATTGTTGTAAGCCTTATGCCAAACACCAAACTGCTGCCCCTTCAGGCGGTTTTTCCACACCCGGTAAGGCCCCTGTCCCAACCATTTCATCCCGCTGATCTTTTCTTCAGGATAATTGAAGGTGATTCCCGTAAAGTTCGCTTCTCCCTGCTGGGAGTGCAGATATTCCAACTTTACCGGCTGCCCTGCACGGAAGGTCCATTTAACCTGCAACTCACCTTCACCCTCATAAGCGGCCTCTACCACATAGGTATTTTCAATGGCCTTATGGCTAAACTGCTTCAAACTAGTCTTCAGCCCGGCCAGTACCGGCCCTCCGGATAAAGAAACAGTAGCTGAAGGTTTAACCACCTTTTGCAGATACCCAGTCGTTTTATCAAAATAATACGTCAGTCCGTCGCATTTTACCAACAACGATTCACCCGTTTCTGTGCTTATAACGGCTGTTTTTCCCTTTGCCGGAGCGTTCCCTGCGCTGCCCGTTTTCCTTTTTGCCGGAACGCTGGCGCTAACACCCGATTTGCCCTTTACCGGAGCCGTTTTTGCAATATCCAAGCCAGCATTAATAACAGCCGGTGATTTGATCGCCCAGCTCCAGGTGAACAGCTCCCTTTGATCAGGGCCATATGCCGACAGGTACAAGGCGTCATTTCCAGCCCATGAACCCGGTAGTTTCAGATCAAGAATACCCTTTTCTCCCGGTTTAAGATCAGTAGCCGCGGGAATACCCGTAGCCTTTACAATAGCCTTCCCTGTTTTGTCGTGCGCAGCAGGAAACTTTACCAGCTTCCATTTAAATGTACACTGATCCAGGCCGGTAAAACTATACCTATTATCCACCGGAATCTGTCCGTTAAACCCTTTATCAAGCGATTTGAGGTCTATATATACCGGCGACCAGATCTCTTTGATCGTATAAAAACTACCTTCCTTTTCCCGGTGCGGGCCAACAATTCCGTCGGGCGCATGATTGCCATCAGCATCATATATCCCGTTTTTATCGGTACGGATGATCGCCTCATCAGAAAATACCCAGATAAAACCACCCGCTCCATGCGGATGCTTCACCATCTGAGCCCAGAAGTCGTCGAGTGCCGCTCCGGCACCACCATCATACAATCCGTGCATGAACTCTGTCGGGAAAAAGACCTCCTGACCCGATGCAGCCGATTTTACCATGTAATCATAATCAGGGTAATGCTTGGTATCTGTACCATTAAACTTTTCCCAGGGATGCAATACCACCCGCTTCTGAGGATCATATAAAGCATAGTCATTGTCGAGCCCCCTGTTCCATCCGCCCTCATTGCCATTGTCCCAGAAAATAATGGAAGGATGATTCACATCACGAACCACCAGTTCTTTAACCAGTTTTCGCCCAACAAGTGTATCGTATTTCGCCTGCCAGCCGGTCAGCTCATCGAGCACATAAAGACCGATGGAATCACAAACATCCAGAAAATCCTGGTCCGGCGGATAATGCGACATCCGCACCGAATTCATGTTCATCTCCT
>DATFQH010000333.1:0-7750 GCA_035264385.1 Pedobacter sp. | reverse complement strand
ATTCAATGTATCATTTAGCCTCGACAAGGGGCTCGATGGTATAGTGAATAAGTTTAATATCAGCGCAGGTTACAACAATTCTGAAAGTTCGCAGATCAACCAGAACGAAATCATTGAATTCTTAAACCAGTCTTTTGCGGTTGGCAGTGGCATTGATGCAAAGTTTGGAAGGTGGGGGGATCTTAATTACAGGATCAATTTTTCCCGAAGTGAAAATGTGATCAGAAATGATGCACGTGATTTTATTCCGATAAATTCGGCCTCTCAATCAAGTCAGCTGAACTTCTTTCCAGCCAACCGTCTAATTGTCAACCTGAAATATGAATACAGCTACAATAGTGCGATAACCGGCAGCGGCAGGCTCATGAATTTTGCTGATGCAGGAATAAAATACAGGCTAAAAAAGCTGGATCTAAATATCATTTACAACAACATTTTCAATACGCGTCGCTACATTTCCGCTGCCTATAATGGCATTGGTTCTTACTATTCAAGTTACGAACTGAGGCCCGCGCAAGTACTTGTAAAAGTACGGTTTAAGATAAAGTGATATTCTTATTAAGCAACTGTTACCCTCCGAATTTCCTGACCCTGTAAATAAATGAAAGCATAAAATATCTGCCTAAGCGGTTCACCTGCCTGTCTACAATCACATTGTCAAACTGATCTCTTGAAATACCCGAATTCTGATCGAACAGATCGAAACCTTCAAAACGTATCGTACCCATATCGTTTTTCATGAATTTGTATTCTGTAAAAAGACGAAAGATCATAGGATTTCTTACCGCTCCATTGTCGAAGCCGGTATTGATCTGCTTGGTGAGGTCATAGCCTAAAGTCAGATTCTTAAAGAAATAGTTACGTCCTTCAATCTGGTATTCCAAGCGGTTAGTTTTCCTGTCCGAGAAAGAAGTATCAGTATATCTGGTCATGTTCTGAGAATAAGAAGTTTCGAATTCCAGATTTACAATGTCTTGAATATCGACTTTAAATTCAACCTCCTGACGCCATGCGGTATTCTTAGCTGCAATTCTGTTGGCATTCGTAAATGCTATATTATTATTCCGCTGCCCCCATCCTGAATAACCGATTGAAAATTTACGCTCCGCGAACGGTTTACTGTAATAGTAATCGCCTCTTAAGGAGTAGAAGCCATCCGTATTGGTATAACTTGTCAATTGATTTACAGAATTATCGGCATCGACCTGTACCTGGGTAGTCACTATTTTATTGTTTGTCCTGTCGTAAGATACATTAGCAAACAATACATGCCCCTTGTTCCAGTCCGACTGTTTATAGTGAGCATTCATACTGTGAATAAATTCAGGTTTCAGGTTCGGATTTCCGGTGATGATGTTCTGAAGGTTAGAATTGTCTGATATCGGCTGCAGCTGGAAAAAGCCAGGCTGATTGTTCCTGCCCCAATAATTTATATCGAAAGATTCTTGATTAGAGAATTTATAGGACAACCTTGCAGAAGGAATTACGTTAAATGTCTTGTTGATTGTGGTAATGTCCTTACTTAGGTTTTGCCCATGCAAAACTGCCGGTTGAGCATTGATACCGAGTGTATAGTTCAGCTTCTGGCCGATATACCTGTAGTTTAGACCGAACCTATTGGTAATGAACTGGTAATCGTAAATATTGCTCAGATTTGGATTAAACACCTCGTTGTCATCTAACCTGTCGTGAACCTCTCTGGTACTGTTAGTAGCCGAGCGGTTCCAGTTGTAGTTCAGTTCTATAAATGTCTTGTCCCAAAGTGGCTCCATGTAAGATCCGCCTGCATTGAATCCTGTGTTGCGGGTATTCTGATCATTTAGCTGACTTTGTACAGAATCGGCAATTCCTCTTTTTACATCTGAATATTCGTTGTAAATATCTCTGAAATTTCCACCGTCGGTATAATTAACATTACCCCAGAAACTGAAATTTCGTCCTTTCTTAGGAAACTTGTGGTTATAGAATACATTGGTTCTTAAGCTTAGGTTATTTGAAGTATTTAAGTTCCTGCTGCTTCTGGTGTTGTTTAAACTGTCTTGAGTAATCACCGCACCGCCATCACTATTACCGCTATTGGTATTGTAGGAAAAGTTTGGCGATACCTTCAAATAGTTCATCGTATCTATCTTATATTCCAGGTTTCCGCCAAACCAGTTGTTGTAGTTATTGCTCTGGCTGTTATTACGGGAATCTTCAAATCTTGTAAAAGGTCTCTTTTTGGAGTCGATCAGCGAAGCCTGCGTAAACGTTGAACTGATGGTATTGTTCCTGCTGTTGTCAAAATTGTATCCCGCATCAGCAGACAGTTTGGTACTGAACTCGTTTTTATAGTTAAAACCAGCCGCATTTTTGGTAGTGATACCATCGCCCCCACCCCCACGCATGTTGGCATTGGCTACAGTACCGTCAAACGAGATTTGCTGTTCCCCTTTCATGCTATTGCCCCTGAGGCTGGTATTGTAACGATCTGCATTCCCCACACCGCCTGAGGCCCTGGCAAAATAGCCGTTCTTCTTATCTTCCTGAATTGTCAGGTTGAGAATCTTCTCGGGCTCGCCGGTTTTGATGCCGGTTAGTTTGGCCTGATCGCCATAGTCGTCTATAAACTGGAGGTTCTTGATGATGTCTGCCGGTAGATTTTTGATAGCTGTAGCGACATCAGTTCCGAAAAAATCTTTGCCGTTTACACGAATCTTGGTCACCGGTGTTCCCTGGTTGGTCACATTACCATCTTTATCCACTTTTATTCCGGGTAATTTTTTAAGCACCTCATCTACTGCATCCCCTTCTCTCACAGGAAATGAAGCTGCGTTGAAGCTTACGGTATCTTCCGTTACCTTTACAGGAGGTGCTCCCGAGATCACCACCGCATCAAGCGTATTAGCAGAAGGAACCAGTTTAATATTACCTATGCTCAGTGTATTTCCTTTTTCAATGAGGTACTGTCTAATAAAGGTATCAAAGCCAATGAATGCGGCAGATACTGTAACCTGTTTGGATTTAATTTTACTGAGTACAAATGTACCGTCTGTTCCGGCCGATATACCCAGACTGTCGGTGGCCCATTTTATCCTGACCACAGCTCCCGGAAGAGGTAACCCTGCAGTGTCTACTACTGTTCCTCTGACAGTATAATTTTGGGCCTTAGCGTATAAAGTGCTCATAACAAGCATGAATAGCAAAGCCGATTTGATAACGCGCTTCATTAGTATATTTGTGTGTGATATAAAAGTACAACATACATAGCTAAAGGTTTTTAGCGTAATTAACATGTTACAGACAAACTTTCCCATAACATGCAGATTGAATGTCTTTTACATCAGGAAACGATCAAATATTGAAGGCGTGTGTCTGCACGATCTCTTTTAGTACAAATGTGCTGTTCAGTTGCCCTATATTGTCAATTTTAGACAATTTATACTTCAAAAAATCATGATACTCATTGATACTGCCCAGATTGATTTTTAACAAAAAATCTACCTGTCCGGCCATGTGGTAACACTCCTGAACTTCCTTGAGTTCCCTGATCTCTCTTTCAAATTTCTCTATGAACGCTTCATTGTGATACCGCATAGATACCAGGCAAATTGAAGTGATCTGCTGATTTAACAGGTTTCTGTCCAGAACCGCGACGTACTGTTTGATGTATCCGGCACTCTCCATTCGCTTAATTCGTTCGTAAATTGGAGAGATGGTGAGGTTCAATTTTGATGCTAATTCCTTTGTTGTCACCTTAGCATCATGCTGTAAATATCTTAAAATTATTCTGTCGATTTCGTCTAAGCCTTCCATATACCAAAAATTTCGTTTTTAACCCTACAATACACTACCAATAAAGGGATTTTTAATTCCAAAATGCACTTTATCAATAAAATTTACTTATCTATTTAGGAGAACAAACAAGAACACTACTATATTCTATATTTGATGATAAATTTAGCTGTTTAAACACCAAAAAACAATCAAAAAATACACTATATAGCATTTTTCAATGAAAATATTACATAATTAAGGCGCAAAAACTAATCGAATCTAAAATCTTCATCAATAGAAATGCAAAATTCATCATAACATAATTTATTATCCAATAAATATCCTCAAAAACAAAAAAAAATGTCCATCAATCTAAATATTCACTAATGATTAGAGAACAAATATCAGTTTTTGATATTTTCAAAATAGGAATTGGCCCATCAAGCTCCCATACCATCGGTCCATGGAGGGCCGCTCAGTTATTTATTGGCTTATTAGAAAATCATGTGGGGCGGGTTGAGACAATAAGTATTCAGTTATATGGTTCTCTGGCAAAAACGGGAAAGGGTCACGGTACAGATATAGCCCTCATGCTCGGCCTGAGCGGACATGACCCTGTTAGTATTGATCCGGCATTAATTAACAGTCTAATCCAACTGATCAGCGATAGCGGTACGATCATGCTGAACAATATACATCCTGTATCGTTTAATGCGAATGAAGACATCGTATTCAGAATAACTGAATCCTTACCTCTGCATCCGAATGCAATGACATTTGCCGCGTTCCTGACTGATGGAAATATGATTGCTGAAACCTACTATTCGGTCGGCGGAGGGTTTGTAATTAAAGAATTCGAAGAAAGCTGTACCACTGACGCGGCAGCCTTGCCATACCCTATAGACAATGCTGCTGATATTTTAAAGTGGACAAAGCAAATTGATAAGAAGATCTCCGGCCTTGTACTCGAAAATGAAAAGACCTGGAACGACGATAAAACGATTAGCAGGAAACTGCTCAATATCTGGCGGGTAATGAAAGAGAGTGTTTACAAAGGCTGCCATACCGATGGTGTATTGCCGGGAGGGCTTCAGGTGAAAAGAAGAGCATCTGAAATGAGCAAATCTCTTTTAGGAAACGTCTCGTACCAGAACTATGACCAATGGCTGAATGCCATAAGAACTAAAGAAAACAGCTTCAAGGACACTTTAGACTGGGTAAGTTGTTTTGCCCTCGCAGTTAATGAAGAGAATGCAGCATATAGCAGGGTGGTGACCTCGCCAACTAACGGTGCATCCGGAGTAATTCCGGCGGTAATGCATTATTACCTGCTGTTTTGCGGAGGCGACGAAGAAAGCATTATCAGGTTTTTGCTGACTGCTTCAGAAATCGGAAGTATATTCAAAAAAGGTGCCACCATCTCCGCAGCGATGGGGGGATGCCAGGCTGAGATTGGGGTATCGTCTGCAATGGCCGCAGCCGGCCTAACGGAAGTATCAGGCGGTTCGGTACAGCAATGCCTGATGGCCGCGGAAATAGCCATGGAACATCACCTTGGGCTGACCTGTGATCCGGTCGGCGGACTGGTTCAGATTCCCTGCATAGAACGAAACGCAATGGGTGCTATAAAAGCAATCACCGCAGCTCAACTGGCCCTGCGAAGTGATCCGGATATGGCCAAAGTTTCTATGGATGATGTAATTAAGACCATGTGGGAGACTGCTCAGGACATGCATGCGGGCTACAAGGAAACTTCAGAAGGCGGGCTTGCGGTAAACATACCCATCAGTTTAAGTGAATGCTGAAAGCTATTTTATAATATATGATGACCAATAGAAAGATATCACTTTCTTTTACCAACCCCGATCACCCGTCACTGGGAAGATATTTTAAAGACATCTATAAATTTGATATCCTGAAGACCGGGGAGGAAGTGATCCTGATCTCGAAGATCCGTCAGGGAGATGATCTGGCACTCGACAGGCTGATCAAATCTAACCTCAAGTTTGTCGTCTCCATCGCCAAACAATATCAAAACACAGAAATCCCTCTGGGAGATCTGATCAATGAAGGAAATCTTGGCCTGATCAGGGCAGCCCGTCGCTTCGACGAAACACAGGGATTTAAATTCCTCTCTTACGCGGTATGGTGGATCAGGCAATCGATCCTGCAAGCTTTAGTTCAGCACTCCAGAATCGTTTATCTGCCAGGCTCGCAACAGGATGTACTGAGCAAGGTTAAAAAGGCTTCTTCAAAAATGGAGCAACAACTTGAAAGGGAGCCTACCCTTCAGGAAATAGCCGAACATCTTGGAATTCCTGTTGAAAAAGTAGTGTGGTGTGTACATCACCACAAAAAGCACGTCTCCCTGTACAGCTCGGCAACAAATACACCCGATCAGCAAAATATGATACTGGATATAATTCCGAGCCCCGATCCGGATACGGACAATGTATTGATGAATGATTCTTTAGCTTACGAAATTGACCGCTATGTCGCCAAACTGACCGTACGTGAAAAGGAAATCGTCAGGTTATTTTATGGACTTGGCAACAACGATCCATTAACACTCGAAGACATTAGTGAAAAGGTAGGACTTTGCAGAGAAAGAGTGCGCCAGATCAGGGAAGCTGCGTTAAACCGCTTAAGAAACAATTGCACTATTTAACCAGACGGGCGTTGATGAGAAAAACCTCAGAACGGTCATCACCGCTTTCATTCAGTATGAGCCTTCCTTTTATTCTGACCGGCTTATCGGAATGTTTTAATGCTTTGGACATATGCACTTCTACCATAGAGGGTACATCGCCCTGACCACAGAAGGCACACTGGTCATAAGGCACCACTGCAAGCATAAATTTTTCATGTTCAAAATCTGCTTTTATCGGAATGATGTAACCCGGGAGTTCGATCTCTTTATTCTGGTAAACTTTCAGTTTGACCGGAAAATTAGCCACATACTTGAAATTCTTGTTTTGCTTGTACCCCTTTTCAGCGATCATCTTCCAGAGATTCGTCATTAAAGGAATGTGGTCAGGAGGTGTCTGAGCTGTTGCGGATGAATGACTGATGCAAAGTAGAAAAAATAAAAAAAGACCTGTTTTCATAAAATTATATTAAGTGACTCTGTGTTTTCCTGCTGTCAGGATTTTGAAAGGATCTGGGAAATATTATATTTATAAACCTGGATCGCCGGAATGACGGTCGCCAGCACACCGATGGCGACACCAGCCAGTAATATATAAAGCTCGGAAAACAGGAACATCAGACCGGTTAGTTTTGCCTGTTCTGCATCCTGAAAACTACCGATGAATTCAAGAGCCAAATGCGCCATGAAAATCCCCAGCAATGAGCCAAGTAAAGTCAAAATACTTCCTTCAAAAATTATGATGTCAAATAGCTTGGCCCTGGATGCGCCTATTGTTCTCATGATGGCCAGGTCATATCTGCGTTCTTTTAAAGAGTTATAGATACTGACAAATACGCTGATGGCCGCGATCAGCATAATCAGCAGCGCAAACCACTGAAGTGTATCTACACCGATCCCGATGAGTGAAAACAAACGGACACTCTCGGTAGCCGGCGAAGCGGCCTGCATATTGGTAGATTGATTGACAAGTCTCGGAAACAAAACCACAGACATCGGGGAGCGGTACTGAATCAGCAAAGCAGTAATTTCCTGTTCATCATGATGCTCTTCTTCAGTATCATGCTCTTCTTCCAGGCCATGCATCTTCCAGACGCTCTGGATGTTTGTTAGCAGCAGATGATCGCTAACATTGTTTTGTCTGGTCAGGATACCTGATACAATATAGGAATGCTCGTCATGCGTTTCCCCCTCAATTGTTAGGCCGTGCGCACCTTGTATTTTATCTCCGATCCTTAGATTTTTTAATCTGGCCACATCTGCACCTATGGTGATTTCAAAATCTTTTTCCGGAAATTTTCCCTGCTGAAGTTTTAGTCCGTAGAGTTTAACAAAGCCCGAATCTGT
>DATFQH010000332.1:0-6593 GCA_035264385.1 Pedobacter sp. | reverse complement strand
TGCATAAAATCTTCTCCAGTTAGACAATTGATCCAGTACAGGGTATTGTGCAGTCAGGTCATTTCTCACGATTGCCTTCAAATCCTGACGGATAGGGCTATCGAAAGTTCCTTTGCGCACATCACCATAAATCCAGTGGCCATTGTTGTCCGCTAGTGCCGCACGCGTCAATCCATAGACGCCCATAATCCCGGCCCTGGCATCCTCAATGGTATTCCAGTAATTTTCCTCGTTTACCACTCGGGACGAGTTTATATCTAACGCCTTCTTACAGCTTCCTGCAATCAGCGTAAAAAAGACAAGACTCAGCAAAACTATTTTTTTCATTTTCTCAATTTTAATTGGTACTTAAATATTAATCTCTCTAGGGCTAAGAATTAAAAATCCATTTTTACACCAAGTGTAAATGTTCTTGGGATCTGCATTCCATAACCTGAATCATAGCCTGTATAGTTTACCAATTCAGGATCCTGACCTGTATATTTAGTTAAAGTAAATACATTATGTACGCTACCATAAACGTAGAATCTGTTGATGTTCGGAGATTTTTTCTTCAACATGTCCGTCAAGTCATAACCAATTGAAACCGTACGCAACTTCAAGAAAGAAGCATTTTCAACAAAAATGTCCTGGTTAGCCTGGTAAGGAGCAACTGAACTCCATGGATTGAACAGCGGGTATTTAGAATAATCACCGCGTTTTTCCCAATAAGTAACTTCCCTTACAGAGTTTATATCGTTCAGACCTTCACGATTTACGAAATCGAATCTGTTCGCCATCTCCTGATTAACCAGGTCACGGCCTAGGTTGTAGTAGAAATTCAGGCTTAATGTCCAGTTTTTGTAACCGAAATCATTATTGAAACCACCAGATACCAACGGAAGCCCGTGTCCTTTCAATACACGATCCTGATCATCAATGATGTTATCATTGTTCATGTCTTTCCAGATCGGGTCTCCACCTTTCAGGTCTATACCGTTGTAGCTCATTTTCTCTCCGTTTACAACAGGAACTTCGCTATCAGCATTATAAATACCTGTATTGTTCAATACCCAATAACGATCTACAGCTTCACCTACCCTAAGTAATCTGTCACCGATCGCGATCTGGGACAAACCACCCGGAAGTGCAGTCAATTCGTTTTTGTTGTAGTTCACATTCAATGCAGCATTCCAGGTTACCGTCTTTCCTGCAGGCAAAATGGCTGCACTTAAAGTCAGATCAACACCCGAGTTACGGATAGCCATACCATTTTTGATTAGTGTAGTATATCCATATTCAGCAGCTGTAGGCACACCTAACAGCATGTTTTTGTCTTCCTTAACATAACCGTCAATCGATGCACTGATTCTTCCATCAAGGAAAGAAGCATCCAAACCAACATTCAACTGATCTGTATATGCCCATTTGATATCATAACCAACACCACCCATATTATAAGGGCGGGTTAAAGTAGCGATACCATTATATCCCGGAGCAATTAAATTGCCGGTATATCCAATAAAAGCAGTGTATTGAGGGCCCTGAGCATAATTATCAAAGCTCTCATGTCTACCCATTCTGCCGACAGTGGCACGCAGATTCAGATCAGAAAATGTATTGTCATTTTCAAAAAACTCTTTCTTCATGTTCCATGCAGCGGAGAAGATCGGAGAATAAAACCAACGGTTGGTCGGTTGTTGTGTAGAAGAACCATCAGCACGCAACATCGCAGACAAAGTATATTTCTCCTTGAATTCATAAGTGGCTTTCACATGTGAAGACAGCAGGTTATTTTTAGTTCTGTCTAAAAACTTGTATACCAGCTCTCTTCTGAATACTGTTGGATTGAGATAGTTACTATTGTTAGGATCCGGCTCCAGCAAATTCAACTTGATAAAATCATTTACTCCTTTATAGGCATATGCATACTGATATTTGTACTCATCGTACTGAATACCAGCTCCGGCCTGGAAATTGAACTTGTTGTCTTCATCCAGGTCCCAGTCATAAGAGGCCAGATTGTCGATAAATGCCCTTTGGCTATATCCAAAATAATTAGAAGCATAGTTGGTAGTCTGCAACAGACTTCTAGGATAGAAAATATCACGGTAACCCTCATTGTAGTCTACACCACCGGTAGTGATCCATTTGAAATTTTTGAAATCGAGTGCGGCTTTAACATAACCCTGAACAACGTTGTTCTTGTTGTCATCAAAACCATCTTCAAACTGATCCACGTATAAGCCATATTTTTCCTTGTTAGGAGCAATTGGCGAACTCAGATCAGGAATATAATTTACTTGCGTCAGCCTGTCCCTTACATTTCTGTTTCTTTCGCGTTCAACACGGCTTGCATTTACCATGGCGCTGAAAGTGAACCAGGTAATCGGCTTCATGTTGATCACGAAACGGGTAGTATACCGCTGTGCGTTCACATCATCAGCTACACCACCCTGGCTGCCACCACCAAGTGAAAAACGGAAGTTTGCTTTGTCCGTTCCGCCCGCGATACTTGCATTAGCACCGAAAGTTGCCGCAGTTCTATAATACAGCTCGTTCCAGTTTGCCGGACCATAATAGGCGTTGTTCAGTGAATCACTTAAATATAAAGGATACACGTCGTTATCCGAATAGCTACCGTTTGCAGTATACTTATCATAAAACTGTCTTCTGAAACCGTTTTCAAAATTAGCATTAAGCGTAGTAACCGCAGCTGGAGTAACCACACCCGCGTAAGCATCAAAAGTGATGGTTCTTTTTGTTGTGGCAGCCTTTGTAGTCAGAACGATGGCGCCATTTGCCGCCTTCGGACCGTAAATTGCAGTGGCCGAAAGATCCTTTAGAACTTCTACACTAGCAATGTTGTCCATATTGATCACAGAAAGCGGGTTAGTACCAGTTCCTATTCTTTCAAATTTGTATTGCTGGATATCCAATGCATAAGGATGCTCCGAAGTCATCGGAACACCATCCAGAATAATTAACGGTTGTGACTGGAACAATTCGCGTGCAGTAAGCAACGGCTGTGATGTTCCGTGAATAAAAATGTTTTGATTTGTTCCAGGCTCACCTGTCGGCTCCTGAATGTAAGCTCCTGCCGCTTCTCCCTTTAAATACTGCTGCAAACTAAAAGCAGGGAAAATTGCCAGTTTCTTTGGGTCCAGACTATTGCCTTTCGACTCGAGTCTCTTCGTGATCTTCTTTTCTAAAGGCTTAATACCCACAGAACCTGTGTCTAGTGAGCTGGTGTCCTTTTTAGAAGTATCCGTCTGTTGCTGAAAGCTTCTCATCAAAGAGAAGTTATTCGAAACACAGGCTGACCTAGCCGTATTGCCGAAAGAGCATGTTGTTGTACACAACACACCCAAAAAAGTCATAGTTGCAATAATGCGCATAACAGATAATTAAGTATTAACTGATTGAAAACTGATATTTATTTATTTTGTATTAGATACCATTTGAAATTACCTCATAAAAGCAAATGTTCCTTCTGCCAAGACAGTCTGAACCACAATTAAAAAATAATTAGAAAGATCTTTAAAACGTTTTAGCTACCGTCCTATGCGACAAATTGCGCAGACACGGAAGCAATATCTCCAAATTCGAAGAGACAATGTTTCAGAAAATAATCCGGATTTGGAGTTGAACTTTTACTCCATAGATTTTTAGTAAAGGTTTGGTTCATAGTTTGGCTTAATTAGGTAAGTATTTGGTTTCTGATAATCTCCCTCGGTGCTAAAACGATTATCTTTAACAATAATACGAAAGAAATATTACATTCCAAATCTTTTAATGTTTTTTTTATAAAATTTTTGACAAGGCAAATCCTTGTATGATAAGCCCTTATTGGCCCTAAAAATCGGACTATAACGATATCGTAATTTCAACTCATTAATAAACTGACGATTTGTAATTTTACAATCACAACCCATTATCACATGCTGGTAATTATTAATATATAAATATCATAACACCACCTTTTTAATGAATGAAAATTCGTTATTTTGAACTATGAGAAAAGAAAGTAACAATATATTATCTATAGATGTTGGCGGCACAAGCATTAAAACTTGCGTCCTGAGCCCAAAAGGCGATTTACTTTCAGAATTTAAAAAGCTACCTACCCCAAAGCAATCCAAGCCGGAAGCAATCATTGAAGTCATTCAGGAACTGGTCAGCGAGCTCGATCAGGACTTTGACAGAATTTCCATTGGCTTTCCGGGATATGTTAAATCGGGTATCGTGCATACAGCGCCTAATCTGGCAAAAAACAAATGGATTCAGATTAACCTTGCCCAGATGGTGAGCGATCTGCTTGGAAAACCGGTGCGACTCATTAATGATGCAGACCAGGCAGCCCTGGGCATAGTCAGCGGAGAGGGATTCGAAATTGTCCTTACCGTAGGCACAGGCTTTGGCACAGCGCTCGTATTCGACGGCGAACTCCTTCCCCATTTTGAACTGGCGCACTTTCCCATATCTAAAACCAAAGACTACGACGATTACATCGGCACCAAAGCCCTGGAGAAGATTGGAAAAAAAGATTGGAATGACCGCCTGGAGCGGGTCATCGAAACCTATAAAACTGTTTTTAATTATGATACCTTATATATAGGTGGCGGAAACTCCAAACACATCACCTTTGAACTGGATCATAACATTAAGCTCGTAACTAATAAAGATGGCATCAAAGGTGGTGCCAAACTTTGGGAAGTGGCTGAGAAATACCACGTTTACACCACACATCCCAGCAAATCTTAGCACATGAATAACAAATATACTTTAGGAATGATTGGCCTGGGCACCATGGGCCGCAACTTATTGCTCAACATGGCCGACAATGGATTTCAGGTAACAGGCTACGATAAAGATGCCCGTATGCTGAAAAAACTCGAAGAAGACGGAAAAGCACACAACCTTAAGGCTTACGATTCTCTTGAAGATTTTGTACAAAGTCTGGAGCTGCCGCGCAGAATAATGCTGCTCGTACCCGCAGGTAAAATCGTAGACAGTGTGATACAGGAACTGCTGCCTTTACTGGACAAAGGCGACATGATCATCGACAGCGGAAACTCACACTTTACAGACACCAGCCGCCGCGATCTGGAACTTGCCGAAAAAGGAATCCATTTCTTTGGAATGGGTATTTCAGGCGGTGAAGAAGGCGCACGTTTCGGACCAAGCATGATGCCCGGAGGCGATAAAGCAGCATACAATGCAGTAAAACCGATCCTTGAAGCCGTATCAGCAAAAGTAAACGGAGATCCTTGTGTAGCCTATATTGGTCCCGGCGCTTCAGGGCACTTTGTTAAAATGGTACACAATGGCATAGAATACGCAATGATGCAGATCCTTGCAGAAGCCTACGACCTACTGAAAAATGTTTTAGGATACGATAACGATCAGATCTATACGGTCTTTGAAAAATGGAACAACGGAAGGCTGAAATCCTTTCTGCTGGAAGTAACCAGAGACATCTTCAAAGTAAAGGACGAAAAAACAGGAGGCTTTCTTGTCGATGTCATCAAAGACGAGGCAAAATCCAAAGGCACCGGAAAATGGACCTCACAGGTATCCATGGATCTGCAGCTGCCGATCGCTACCATCAATGAATCTGTAAGCGCAAGAGACCTTTCAAAATTCAAGTCACTTCGCGTAGCACTTTCAAAAGCACTTCCGCACCAGGCAACCCATGTTGAAAACAAGGCCGAATTTGAAGTACAGTTAGAACAGGCACTTTATTTCGCGATGATTACATCCTATGCACAAGGCCTGCACCTGCTGGAAGCAGCATCCAAAGAATTTAAATACGAACTTAACCTGAAAGAGATTTCCCAGATCTGGCGCGGGGGATGTATCATCCGTGCAGTATTACTCGAAGACATCTATCAGGCCTATAAAAAACAGCCAGAGCTTCCACATCTGTATTCAGATGAAAGCATCCAAAACCAGTTAAAAGAAATCATACCCGGAACAAGGAATGTAGTTATCGCGGCACTTACCAACGGTATCGCCGTTCCATGCTTTGCCTCTGCCCTAACCTACTACGATTCCCTGAGGACAGAAAGATCACCTTTAAACCTGACGCAGGCACAGAGAGACTTTTTCGGCGCACATACTTTCGAGCGCATAGACGAAGAAGGAATATTCCATGCAGACTGGAACGCAAACAACTAACAAATCATAACCTGCAGACAAACAATCGCAACAAAATAACATTTCAATGAAAACAAGCCTCAACGTTAACCCAACCATAGTAGTAATCTTTGGTGGTACCGGTGACTTAAACTATCGCAAACTCGCTCCCGCTCTTTATAATCTATATGCCGACAAATACATGCCTGAGAAATTTGCCATTATCGGCACTGCCCGCAGGCCGCTTACCGACGATAAGTTCAGAAGCAACCTGATGGACGGCGTAAACAGCTTCTCCAGATCCGGAAAAGTTAAACAAGAGAAATGGGATAAATTTGCAGAACATGTTATTTATAACTCTGTAGATGTAGAAACACCCGAAACCTTCGGTATACTAAAAACCAATATAGAGAAGTTCCAGGCAGAGTTTGGTCCAAAAACACAGGTAATCTATTACCTGGCCGTTGCGCCAAACC
>DATFQH010000331.1:0-6944 GCA_035264385.1 Pedobacter sp. | reverse complement strand
TCTCCAAGTCCATGTCCTGCGTTTGGCACATAATGTAGCAGATTCTGCCCCGGGATACTGTCATAATAGTTCTTAATGTTATCTATAGGCCAGTACTCATCATTTGTACCCATGATGATCATTTTGGGCATGGTAAGTGTTTTTCTATAGGCATAAGGGTCAATCATAGTTGTAAGGCTGTTGGCCGCGCCGGTTCCCATTTCCTGCACCAGCCCAAGTTTCACATAATCTTCAATTTGAATGCTATAATCTTTCCACACCTTAATCTGATAATTCATACTTACAGGGATGTTCAGCATATCAATCACCATAGGTGCAATACCGGTTACCCGCTTATCTACAGCACCTGTAAGCCATGTTGTCCAGCCGCGCTTGGACGCCCCGGACACTATGAAGCGGTTAATCTTATACTTCAGCTTTTGCGTTGAAAACTCCTGTATCGCAGTCATTGCACTTGCAGCCGATTTTACCATCGGAAACAACAGCGGCCAGCTATAGTCACCGTCCTTTTTGAAATTATGAAGGGTGTAAGAGATCAGCGCATCCTCTGTGAGTCCGTTATATAATGGCTGGTTTGGTGTTTGCCTCAATACAGCGACGATAGCATTATTCTGTTGTGCCATCAGGGCAAAGCCTTTGGTCAGGCCGTCACCGCTCCCGTTCCAGTTTGGCGTTCCGGCGCTGTCTATACTGCCACCTGTAATATACAATAGTGCACCGTCATATTTAACAGCCGAAGGCACCAGTATGGTTAACTGGTGTTTCCAGACATGCTCACGCCATTTCTGAGAAGTCAGCTGCAGGACATAAGCTTTAGACCCCTCAATATCATAGGTCTCTTTAACTTCCCATTTATAGGCCTTGTCACCATTGTTCAGATATCTTTTTAAAGCTGTTTCAGGAGTAATTACCTGTGCAACAATAGCTTGTTGACCTGAAATTACAAAAATCAGCGCTGTGATTATGCTTTGAAGAAACGTTTTCATACTGGTTATTTTTTGAATAAACTTAATGATTATTTCTATCATCGGTTCATTTGCGGAAGACATTTATATGGAGTGGATCTTACTTTCAGTCTGTATTTAATGGCAGTGTGAACCAAAAAGTACTGCCCTTGCCCGGCTGGCTTTCCACTCCGATCGCACCTCCGTGTCTTTTAATGATGTCCGCGCTAATGTAAAGCCCTAAACCCAAGCCTGAAACCTGATATCCGGAGTCGTCTGCCCTATAGTATCTGTCAAATAAATGAGGTAGCTTTTCGGCACTGATTCCTGGTCCGGAATCTTTTACAGAGACTTTCGCCATGCCATCCTCTTTTTCCACGATCAGGAAGATTTTTCTCGAATCCGGAGCATACTTGACTGCGTTGTTCACAAGATTTACCACAACCTGATCCACACGGTGTTCATCTGCCAAAACTTCCAGCTGATCATCTCCCTGAAAGATAAGATCATGATTTCCCGTAATGCGTACATGGCTGCAGCATTCATTAAGTAAATGGGCTACATTGAAAATCTTTTTAGTCAGTTTGATTTGTCCTTCATTCATCCGGCTCACATTGAGCAGGTCTTCAACCAATTCACTGATCTTTCCCATACTTCGGTTGGATTGTTCTATCAACCTTGGCAACAGTGCTGCCGACGGCGTATTTTTCATCTTGTCTAGCAGTTGCAAAGATGCCTTAAGTGTAGTAATGGGCGTTTTCAGTTCATGACTGGCTATCGATATGAAGTCATCCTTCTGCTGCTGCAGACGCTTGAATTCTGTAATGTCCAGCAGCGTTCCAAGGAGTCGCAACGGTTTTTCGTCCGCATCATAGTAAACGTTAGCCTGTACCCGCATCCAGTGAATTGATCCATCGGCATGGATTAACCTTGCTTCATAAAACATCTTGCCTGTCTGCCCTGCACTTTCATGTGCTTCAGCACTCAGGTGCCGGTCTTCCGGATGTATAATCTTAAGAAACTCGTCCCTGGAAACCGTCTGATCTGAGCCAAAGATCGCATTGAACCTATCTGATGTGACCATCGTGTTTGTCTTATAGTTGTGTTCGAAAGTCCCCATTTCTGCTGCATCAACTGCCAGCCTGATCCTCTGCTCTACATCTTCTATACTTCGTCTGGCCAAAACCTTATCCGTCACTTCAATGGCGACTACCATTATAGTCGTTACGATTCCAGTGCTATCTTTTACGGGCTCGTATACGAAATCAATAAATAAATATTCCGGCGCGCCCCTTCTGATCAATACCACTTCATGTTCTTTAGCCACAAATGGAATTCCTGTCTGTATTACTTCCTGCAGTATGGGTGCGTAACTATCTGCAACCTCCGGTACTGCATCCCATATGACACGATTTTCCAATTCAATACGTTTCCTGCCCACTACTTCCAAGTAGCCATCATTTACTTCCTGGATCATCAGATCAGATGCCCTGATGACACATATTCCAACAGGAGCCTGCCTGATGAGACCTTTAAACCGGGCTTCACTTTCCCCCAGCGCGAAATTCTTAACCACCAGTTTTTCACGGGAATTGGTCAACTCTTCATTGGTAGCTGAAAGCTCTTCGACCGTTGCGCCAAGTTCTTCATTTAATGCACTGAATTCCTCATTGAGCGCTAGATATCTATCATTGCTCTCCTTCAATGCGTTCACACGTGCTGCTACTTTGTTTTCGAGTTCGACATTCAATTCTGCGAGGTTTTCCTGCGCTTGTTGAAGTTCTTCATTTGTGGCACTCAATTCTTCATTAATAGAAGCCAGTTCTTCATTGAGCGCCTGCTCTTTTTCGAGTGCCCGTTCATTTTCAAATGCCTTTGCCAGTGCTTCACGTTTGAAAAAACGTTCTGACACATCAACGGCAGTATGCAAAATACAAAGTGTCTGGCCGTCGGTGTCTTTTATTGCACGATATTCAAAATCAAAGTAAAAAGTCTGTATTTTTCCATCAATTTCCAGATTGGCGGGGGTATCAGTACCAGATAGTGTGAGCCCTTCATTCCATACTTTTTTAAACATTTCAATGAAAGGCTGCCCCTTAAGTTCCGGCAACGCATCTTCAAGGCTCTTTCCAATTACACTTTTGTCTTTGCCCCAGATCCGGAGCATAGCATCATTGGCAGTTTGTATGGTGGCATTTTCCGTAACATGTATGGCAGTAGCGGTTTTAGTTAGTGTATAGACCTCCAGAAGCTGATCTTTACTTAAAAACTGGGTTTGATGGGTCATTTATTACATTTATTAAATAATAAAGATATAGCTTTTAAAGCCTATAATTTAGCACAACAAAAGCAAATCTAAAAAGTTGTATATCGAACTGCTTAAATATTCCAATGAGTTGTGTTTATATTGCCCATATCTTATTACTTACCAATGAACAGGTTCATTCCCGGATTTCCGGATAAAAGTTACATTCCATTACTCAAAACATAAATTTTCCCTTTAACGGTTTCAAACTGAATGACATTATCGGAGATCTTCCTGAAAACAAGCTTCTTTCCTGCACTGGTTAACCTTTTACTTCCAATACCCGGGTAATTCAGTGTACAGGTGTTCCCTCCAATAGCTTTAATGGTTGCCGTAATCAGCTTTCCTTTCGCCCAATTCATGGAGACTTCAAAATTACCGCGTGTTTTCAGCCCGGTGACGCTTCCATTTTCCCAAACGCCGGGCAGTGCCGGCAACAGTTCGATGGTACGGTTACCAATCTCTCCTTCCTGACTTTGAACCAGCATTTCTGCAACGCCAGCGGTATAACCGAAATTTCCGTCAATCTGAAACGGCGGATGCAGATCAAACAGGTTTGGTGCAATACTTTTTTGAAACAGGCCGGTCATGTGTTCATGCGCAGAATTTCCGTCCTTAAAACGTGCAAAGAAACTGATGGTCCAGGCTCGGCTCCATCCTGTACCGGCACCGCCGTTTTTCAACCGTTTGGCCAGTGTTTTTTTAGCACCTTCAAATAATTCGGGGCTTTTAACAGGCGTAATCTGATCGCCCGGATGAAGCGCAAATAAATGAGATACGTGTCTGTGTCCAGGTTCTGTTTCCTTATAATCCTCAACCCATTCCTGCAAAGAGCCGTCCTTTGCCAGCTGGACGGGCACCAGTTGTTTCATGGTATTGCGGAGTGTGTCACTAAATTTTACGTCCTGCTTAAGTATTTTGCTTGCAGACATGGTTCTGATAAACAGGTCATTGATGATCTGCATATCCATAGTCGGTGCGTAGGTTAACTTGGCTCCCTTACCAGTAATCGGATCTACATAATTATTTTCCGGGCTATAGGATGGAGAAGTAACTAAACGGTTCTGCTGATCACGAATCAGTATATCCAATACAAACTGTGATGATTCCTTCATCATCGGATAAGCAATATCCCTTAAGAATGCCTGGTCTCCGTTAAATTCATAGTGTTCAAATATGGGTTGCGTCATCCAGGGTCCGCCCATTGGAAACATCCCATTGGTAACGCCGTCATGTACGGCAGTATGCCCGAAGGCATCAGTTAAATGGTGTACCGTCCAGCCGCGCGCACCATACATTTGTTTGGCGGTCTGCCTTCCCGGAACCTCAAGTGCCTGCATGAAATGGATCAGCGGACGTGTCGTTTCAGAAAGGTTGGTTACTTCTGCAGGCCAGTAATTCATCTGCAGGTTGATGTTTGTATGAAAATCTGCGTTCCATGGTGCGTTCAGCTCTTTGTTCCAGATTCCCTGTAAGTTGGCCGGAAGTACTCCGGGTGCACGCGAACTGCCCATCAGCAGGTAACGGCCGTACTGGAACAAAATGGTCTCGAGTCCCGGATCAAATGTATTGTTCTTAACAGCCTGCAGTCGTTCATCAGTTGGCAAGCTACTTTGCAGATCATTTCCGAGAAACAGCTCTACACGACCCATCATAGCCTGATGATCTGAAACATGTGCAGCCTTAAGTGCTGTATAAGATTTTCCGGACAGTGCGCTCAGGGTCTGCTGGCTGATCACATCGGGATCGTTTCCGTCGTCGACATCCATTTTATCTGCATTGTAATCTGTAGCCGCGGTGATAAGAATTGTTATCGCAGTTGCTCCTTCTATTTTAAGCTTGCCTTGTTGATCGGTCAGCTTTCCGCCTTCATTAAGTACCTGCACTACAGTTTCAAATTTCATTCCGTCGCCATCAATCTGCCCGGCCAGTATCAGCTGATTTTTGCTGGTCCCTGCCTTTGCATCTTTTTCTCTGGACATACCAATCGTTGTGTTAATGCCCTTCTGAGCTTTAGTCTCCAGGCGGATGACTATGGCATTTGCGGGAGCAGAAGCAAAGGTTTCGCGGGTATAGGTCTGTCCGTCGATATCATACTGCACGCGATGAATGCCGGTACGCAAATCGAGGGATCTTTTATAATTTTTAGCTTCGCCCGCATGATCAAAATCTAAGGTCAGATCGCCCAGCGGCTGGTAAGATTTTACGCCACCCGGGTTTCCGTTCAGTGACTTATTGGCCAGAGACATGGCCTCCTCAGTTTTTCCTTCAAATATTAATTGACGGATCTTAGGCAGGTTCTTCAGCGCATCGAGATTGTTGTTGTTCACTTTCTTACCCTGCCATACGCTTTCCTCATTTAATTGCAGTTGTTCCTGATTTACACCTCCGAAAATCATTGCGCCCAGCCTGCCGTTTCCAATAGGTAGGGCCTTCATCCACTCGTCTGCTGGTTGCTTATACCAGAGCTTCAGGTCTTGTCTTTGATTTGTTCTATTTTGCTGCGCATGAGAGGAAAGCGAAAATACTAAAGTACCCGCAAAAATAAACCTTGCGACAAAGTTCATTGGTTTGAATAGAGAATTCATAAAACTGCTCATAAATTTAAGATCTGGTTGTAATTGTCTTGTACAAATAAAACCCAATCCATTAAAAAAAGATTAATTACCAGTTAATCTACGGTTTTTTTCTTTCGCTCAAAGCTATTCTGATCACCGTAGTGATAGAATTTGAGATGATGACAGGTATAAGTCTTTCTGGCTGCGTAGATTTCTTTTAACATACCTGATTTTACTTTTTCGCTTGGACATTACCACAACTTATCAGAATTTCACATTAAATTTCCAGTCTGATGAAAAAAATACACCATATTCAACCTGTACCAAGGCCACAGCTTTCCACCCTTCTAAAACGGTCAGAGGATTTAATCAGAAGATCGCGTCAAGCCATAAAAGCACTTGAAGAGCTTAAATCTCAGACAAGTAAAGTTGATAAGAACATTGACCAAAATCGTGAAACCAAATTAACGTCCATTCCCGACACGAATTGATATGCTCAATATCTCCTGTCCCTATATAATCTAAACAATAACGAATCAGTGGTGTTATCCGGTAAACCTTAAACAGTTAACAAATAATTACCCAAAAAGCGAGGCTATAATTTTGAAAACATTAAATGTAATAGTAGCAGAAGACCATTCTATAGTTCGTGACGGCATAAAATTATTATTGGAGAGTGACAATTCTATAGCAGTTGTTGGTGTAGCAACAAACGGAACCGAAGTGCTGGAACGGATTGAAGCTTCAAGAAAAGCGGACGTTTTACTTACTGATATACAAATGCCTGGCATAGACGGTATCACATTGATCAACAGCATCAAAGAAATAAATCCCGACATAAAGATCATCGTGTTGTCTATGCACAATGATATCGCGTATGTGACCGAAGCCTTTGCGCGCGGGGCTTCAGGGTATCTCCTTAAGGAGTGTAATGCTGAAGAGCTGCTGTTCGCTGTAAAAAATGTGGGTTCCGGAGGGATATATCTATCTATGGATCTATCAGAACAGCTGGTTGGCGTCTTCGCAAGGACTACAAAAGTCAATGACGCACAGGCAAACCTGAATCTGGAATTTTCCGAGCGGGAGCTTGAGGTTTTGCAGCTGATCAGTGAAGGTCTCACTAATAACGAGATGTCT
>DATFQH010000330.1:0-5073 GCA_035264385.1 Pedobacter sp. | reverse complement strand
TTGTTTCATCACCATATACGTTTACGCCGTCGTAATTCGGATCTGTGGCACGGTTGCCGTCTTTAACGGTTCTCGAGGCACGATCGAAGTTTGAATAATTATCGGCCTGCCAGTCTTTTGCCTGCAGGAAGGAAAAGCTTGCTTTAACGGCAAACCTGTTGTTCCATGCTTTTGCCAGACGCACATCCAGTTGCTTATATTCCTGATTACCTGTATTGTTGTCATTGATGTGGTTTACACCGGTTTTGAGCTGAAAGCTCGCGCCCTGGTAATCGAAGGGACTCTTAGAGGTCATCAGCATCGTACCGCTGATACCGCCTGCACCATAGAGCGCAGAGGATGCGCCCGGCAATAACTCGACGTTATCTACATCGAGGTCGTTGATGCCGATGATATTTCCTACAGAAAAGTTCAGTCCGGGTGCCTGGTTGTCCATCCCATCTACAAACTGATTGAACCTGGTATTTCCGTTTGAATTGAAGCCTCTTGTATTGATCGATTTGAACGTTAAACTTTGGGTACTGGTCTCTACTCCTTTCAGATTGGCCAATGCGTCGTAAAATGATGGTGCAGCTATTTCTTTTAGTGTGGCTGCTCCCAGTCGTTCCACTGAAACGGGTGATTCGAGAATCCGTTCGGGTGTTCTGGACGCAGAAATCACGACTTCCTGACCCAGTATGACTCCTGTTTCAAGCTCAAAATCCAGACCGGAGGTGTTGCCTGTTATCTCCTTTTCAACCGAGGTATAACCTACATAGGAAACTACGATAATAAGGGGCGTTTTTTCTGTAGTAGTTAATGCATATTTACCGCTTGAATTGGTAGCGGTCCCCGATGTTTTGCCTTTGACAGTAACCCCAACACCTGGTATCGGCTCTTTAGTGGCTTTATCCGTTACAGTTCCACTAATGGTTACACTTTGCGCATAGACCGACAGACTTGTCATGACGATTGCGGCCAGTGTAAAGACTACTCTAGTAAAAGTTTTGCTCATACGAAAAATATTATATAGGGTTAATTTGTTGCTTAAATCTAACATAAAATTTTATTTATCGCAAACTGTATTCTGTTTAATAATTAGTTATCAAAATCTATTTTTCATTGCAATTGACTTAAGTTTTATGTTAAATTGCAGATGCAAAAGCCCAGCCCATCAGAGTTGTGGATGTGGTGCAATTTAAACGAGTCAAGATGAATAAAACAAAAGCTCTTATTTGTGTTATTGTCCCTATACTTCTAACCTACGCATTAAACACGAAATTTGGTGATACCCCGCCGCTTCTGAAGTTTTTAGATCCATTTACAGGTTTTTGGCAAAATGCCGAAAACAATAGGGTTAAGGCGAGCAAAAAAGTTGCACTTAAGGGTGCCCGCCAAAGTATCGATATTGTTTTCGATGATCGTATGATTCCTCATATTTTTGCTAAGAATGATTATGATGCTTATTACGCTCAGGGTTATGTAACGGCAAAGCACCGGTTATGGCAGATGGATTTCCAGACCAGATTTGCCGCAGGCAGACTTTCTGAAGTTGTTGGTAAAAAAGCCATTGAACTGGACAGGTATCAGCGAAGAATGGGTATGGTCTATGGTGCTGAAAAGTCTTTGAAAGGATTGATGGCCGATCCGCAGTCGAAGGAGATGATACTGGCTTACACCGCTGGAATTAATGATTATATTCATTCTTTGTCTACCGCAAAGCTACCGCTCGAATATAAATTACTTGATTTTAAACCCGAAGACTGGACACCAATCAAGTGTGCTTTACTACTGAAACAGATGTCGGCTGTACTGGCAATGGGATCGGACGAATTTTATATGACCAATATCAGAAACAAATTTGGAACTGACGTGATCAAAGACCTTTTTCCGGACTACCCTTTTAAAGAAGATCCGATCATTCCGTCCGGTACAAAATGGGACTTTACGCCGCTTCCTGTTCCGGAAGCTCCTGTTCTAAAAGCGGAAACTATTGCACAGCACAAAATAAGGACAAAACAAAAAGAAGAGGGAATTGGAAGCAATAATTGGGCATTGAGCGGAAGTAAAACTGTTTCTGGCTTTCCAATACTTGCAAATGACCCTCACCTGAACCTTTCGCTTCCTTCCATCTGGTATCAGATTCAGCTTCATGCACCTGGTTTAAATGCTTATGGTGTGTCTTTACCTGGTGCTCCGGGGATCATCATCGGCTTTAATCAGCATATTGCCTGGGGGGTTACGAATGTTGCCGCGGATGTACTTGATTTTTACCAGGTGAAGTTTAAAGACAGCACGCACAGAAGTTACTGGTATGATAATCAGTGGAAAAACACGAGTGTAAGACTTGAGAAAATCGGCATCAGGGGAATGGCTGCAGAGATTGATACTGTTTTTTATACACACCATGGCCCGGTTGTTTACCTGCAGAAGCCTAAGAATTTCTCCCGGTCAAACAATGTGCCCACCGGAAGTGCCCTGAGGTGGATAGCGCATGAAACCTCTAACGAGCTGAAGACCTTTTACCTGCTGAATCGTGGTAAAAACTATGCCGATTACAGGCGTGCGCTTTCTTTTTATACTGCTCCTGCCCAAAACTTCGTTTTTGCTTCGGCTGACAACGACATCGCCATAACAGCTAACGGCAAGTTTCCGCTGAAGTGGAAAGACCAGGGAAAATTTCTCCTTGATGGTGCTGATCCTGAAAATGACTGGAGGGGCTGGATTCCTGCAGATCAAAATCCGACGGTGAAAAATCCGCCGCGGGGCTTTGTGAGTTCAGCCAATCAATCTTCTACTGACCCCAGCTATCCTTATTACATCAACTGGGAGTTTAGCCCTTACGAGCGAGGAAAAAGGATTAACGATCGTCTTACGGTGATGACAAATGCTACTGCAGACAGCATCCGCAAAATGCAAACTGATAATTACAGCATTCATGCACAAAATATTCTTCCCGCCGTATTGGATTTGGTTGATCAGGGTGCTTTAAATGCCACTCAAAAAGAGGGCCTTGCGCTGCTCAGCAAGTGGAATAAATACTATAACGCCAATTCGGTGGCTGCAAGTATATTTGATTTATGGACCAAGCGGCTTCAGTTTGACATCTGGGACGATGAGTTTACGGTGGCTGATATTCCAATGCGGTATCCTTCGAGGGACCGCACCGTACAGTTGATATTAGAAGAGCCAGATTCCAGATGGATCGACAATGTAAAAACCGGCACTAAGGAGACTTTGAGTGATCTGGTGAACGAGTCCTTTAAGTTTGCTTGCGACAGCATGGAAAAAAGGTTTGGTCCGATAGGTAAAGATTGGGAATGGGCGAATGTAAAGCATACCAATATTCCTCATCTGGCAAAAATACCCGGTTTTGGCTCCAAAAATTTAATGATAGGTGGGGGAAAAATGACCATTAATGCTTTGAGTGAAAGCAACGGGCCTTCATGGAGAATGGTCGTGGAACTCGGAAAATCACCGAAAGGCCATGGTGTCTTTCCAGGTGGTCAGTCTGGCAATCCAGGCAGTAGGTTTTACGATAACATGATCGACACCTGGGCAAAGGGAGAGCTTTACGATTTGTTCTTCATGCAGTCTGCAGATGATCCTTCGGCCAAAATAATCTCTAAACTAAAAATCATCAAAAAATAGATCATGGTATTCATCGTCATCATAGTAGTTTGTTTTTTATTGCAAATGGTATTGCCCTGGTGGATAATCATAGTGATTTCATTTGCTGCATGCGGATTGATCGGTAAAACAGGAAAGATCTCTTTTTGGTCTCCTTTCCTGGCGATTTTATTGCTCTGGACTGGTGTAGCCTTGTTTAAAAGTTTGCCGAACGGCAATTTGCTGGCATCCCGTGTTGCTGAAATGTTTGGCGTAAAACTTTGGTGGGCCATTCTGGTGATCAGTTCATTGCTGGGTGCGCTGGCATCGGGGATAAGCGGGTATTGTGGCTATCATTTTAGAAAAGCCGTGTTGAAGAAGAAAGCAGAAGCCTAATTAAAGTTTTGTATGTATTTTTGTGCCCGTGAAAGATCTGATCAGGCAAATTTTCTCTATAAATAATTCGACCGATTTTGAAAAGCTGGCATTGGAAGTTTTTCGTATGCAGGCAGAAGGCTGTTTGGTTTACAAAGAGTATATTGGTCATCTCGGTATAGATCCTGCCGGGGTATCTTCTTTAGCGGCTATACCTTACCTGCCGATTGCTTTTTTTAAAACGCATAAGGTTGTGAGTGTTTGGGATGAACCACAGATTGTATTTACGAGTTCAGGTACGACCGGCATGTCTCAGAGCAAGCATTTGGTGACGGATTTAAGTGTTTATGACCAGAGTTTCAATCTCGCATTTGAAATGTTCTATTGGAAAATTGAGGAGATTTGTTTCCTTGCATTGCTTCCATCCTATCAGGAGCGTGACGGTTCTTCGCTGATCTATATGGTAGATGCTTTGATTGAACAGAGCAGGCATCCGGACAGCGGATATTTTTTGCACAATCATGAGGAGCTGTATATGAAACTGATGGCTTTACACAAGGCTGGTCAAAAAACAATTCTCATTGGTGTCACCTATGCCTTACTGGACTTTGTAGAGCGTCATAAAATTGATTTCCCTGAACTGATTGTCATGGAAACGGGTGGAATGAAGGGCAGACGGAAAGAAATGGTCAGGGAAGAGTTACATAAAGAGCTCGCGAATGGCTTCGGTATTGGTATGATCCACAGTGAGTACGGCATGACTGAGCTCTTGTCTCAGGCGTATTCAAAGGGCGCCGGTATTTTTGATTGTCCTCCATGGATGAAGATCGTTTTAAGGGACACTAACGATCCGTTGACCCTGATTAGCGGCAATAAGACGGGAGGAATTAATGTCATCGACCTGGCTAACATTAATTCCTGTGCTTTTATTGCCACTCAGGACCTGGGGAGATTACTTCCTGATGGTTCTTTCGAAGTTCTTGGTCGTTTTGACAATGCGGATATCAGGGGCTGTAATCTCCTTGTCAGCTAAACTATTCCGCGATCAGCAGAAAGTAATTCTTCTTTCCTTTTTGTACAATGATAAATTTCTCATTCAGCAGATCGGCT
>DATFQH010000329.1:0-10701 GCA_035264385.1 Pedobacter sp. | reverse complement strand
TACTAATCTAAACATATATAAGCCTATTGAGGCTGTATCTATATAGATACAGCCTTTTTTATTTATCTGTGTATGTGTAATAGCCAATGATCCTGATATTATTTTTCTGCAGTTGTGGGATTGGTAAGACAATAATAAGTGTCAGCCGGCTGATTTCCACGTTGTATTCGTCATCCTAGCACACATGAGCAAGTTGCCTGTAGCTTTCGTTAAATCAAATTCTACTTAATAATAAACAGATAGAACTAAAAACAAAAACATCCGGAAATGTCTCCGGAGGTTAGAAAGAACTTATTAGCAGAATTCGTCTACCAGAAAGCACTATACAGTGCCACGAGCATCGCTACAATAATTAGCGAGCCAACCAAAAACGACGTAGAAACCTTGAACATACTGGAGTCCACTTCGAGTCCATTGGTAACAACTCCTTTTTTGTTTTCATAAATGCTGATAATGTACATACCGATCACACAAATCGCAAAGACGATTAGCATCCTATCCATGAAAGGTATTTCAAAAACACCCGCCGAATTGGCAATTGCCCATCCATACTCATTTAAACCAGAAAGATCAACCCATCCTGGAAGGAATTTAAGAAGTACAGAAGCGATGAAACCCCCTATTGTAGCAAATAACGCTGCATTTGAAGTAGTTTTTTTCCAGAAGAAACCCAGAATAAACATGGCGAAGATACCTGGTGATACAAAACCAGTATATTCCTGTATGTACTGGAACCCTTGTTTACCTTCTCCCATTAAAGCCTCTCCTACAATGAGTGAAAGCACAACCGCAAGTAACATAGAAACAACCACAGCTATCTTGCCCACATTGACCAGGTTCTTTTCGCTCGCACCTGTATTGAATGCTTTCTTGTAAATATCCAAAGTAAAGATGGTTGCGATGCTATTTGCCTTACCTGCCAGTGATGCTACAATAGCAGCCGTCAATGCGGCAAAGGAAAGACCCTTTAGCCCAGCAGGTAGCAACCCTAATAATGCCGGGTAAGCTTTATTAGGATCCTGTACGCCTGAGGAAGTTAACAGGCTATCTGGACTTATGTCAGGAATCTTATTTTTGATAATGTAGTACACTGCAATACCCGGAATTACAACGATTACGGGCATTAGCATCTTTAAAAAGGCAGCAAACAATAGACCTGATCTTGCCACTGGTAAAGACGCCCCTAGTGCTCTTTGTGTAATGTACTGGTTACAACCCCAGTAACTTAGGTTAGCAATCCACATACCACCGATCAGGACACTTAGTCCGGGTAAATCCATATAGTTAGGATTGTCTTTCTTAAAAATAAGATGAAAATGCTCGGATGCGCCATCTGTTAAAATAGAGAACCCTTTAATGATACCTTGCTGACCTGATATGATATTTAAGGCAATATATGAAGCAACCAAACCACCCAGTACCAGGAAGAATACCTGGATCACATCGGTATAACCTATTACTTTCATGCCTCCGAGAGTGATCAGAATGGCGAAAATCGCAAGTGCAAAGATACAGAACGTGATGTCCAGACCGGAGATTCCGCTGATGGCAAGTGCACCCAGGTAGAGGATTGACATCAGGTTTACAACAATATACAGCATCAGCCAGAATACAGCCATAATCATTGCTACCGTTGAATTGTAACGCTGATTCAGAAACTGAGGCATGGTAAAGATCTTATTTTTCAGGTAAACCGGCATAAAAAATACCGCTACAATGATCAGGGTAGCAGCCGCCATCCATTCATAAGCCGAAATCGCTAATCCCAGCTTAAATCCCGACCCGCTCATACCAATCATCTGTTCGGCGGAAATATTTGATGCGATAAGCGAGGCACCGATTGCCCACCAGGTAAGTGAACCTTCTGCTAAAAAATAGTCTTTTGAATCGCTTGTTGCGGATTTCTTTTTGTAATAAATCCAGAAGCCATAGGCTGATACGATTATAAAGTATATAAAAAATACAATGTAATCGCTACTGTGGAGTGTGCTCATTAGTTATATTTAGGTTATTGATTGAGGGACTGAAAGTATAAAAAAAAAATGGGATAACCATTCAATAAATGAATGACTATCCCAAATAATTTATAGGTCAGAACACAACGTTCTATTTTGCCAGTGAGTTAATCCAGGCAGCGATCTTTAAACCGTCGGCTTTTGTAACCTGTGGCATTGGAGGCATCTCGGTAGCATATCCAGGCCAGTTTTGAGGCTGTGGATTATGAATCAGAGAAAGAATCTTCTCTGGCGCATACTTACGTTTTGCTATATCAACGAAGGCTGGGCCTATTTGTCTTTTTGTAGGGTTATGACATGCTACACAAGTGTAGTTGGTCAGTAAACCTTTCACCTGCGCATAGGTAGGTGCAGCCGTCGAAATTGGTTTATCGGTTCCTTTTCCGGCATTAGGATCGTCAGGAGTTACCCTGGTTACTTCTTCCTTATTTTTAGCGGATGATGAACCTGTTTTTGCAACATTTCCTGAGTTTTTAGTACTTACTTCACTCATAGAAAGTTTAGCTCCTGTAGGGATACTATTTAATGTGTAGTAAGCAATCGGATGAATCAGGGAAGAGTTACTGTTCTTCTCGCGTATACCATCTAAAGTAATCGTGTGAATATAATACTGACGCATATTATCAACAACGATCCTTGCCCTTAAACCATCAGCAGAAAGTTTTACACCTTTTACTTTGTTTGGCTCTTTGTTTACCGGAGGTGATCCGTAAACAGGATGGTATTTATAGATATAACTCTCTACATCATAAGATGCCAGGTCTTCAGCAGTTTTCTTATCTACAGCTTGTGTAAATTCGATCTCGAAACCATCAGGCATTGCTCTCACTGCTTTCATCTCAAAAGGTGTCTTGTCAGCGTTATATACCAGACGCTCCAAACCTTCATTGGCATCACCAGCTGATCCCCATCCACGATTGGTTTCACCTACAAACAATGAACCATCTGTACCCCAGCCCAATCTCAACACGCCGGAACGGAAACCACTTCTAAATAAAAAGGATGCGCCTTGCTCTACGCCGTTCACTGTTTCAAGAAACACCCTTGAAATGATGCTCATACCCTGATCTCCAATTAACAACTGGCCAGAAAAGGGACCAAATGCACCTTCAGGAATTTTGGTAGGTTCTGATGTAGAGATACCCAGAATACCGTATGGCAACCATACCGATGGCAATCTCAGTTCAGGAAAATCCTTTTTCATTTGGAATAAAGTCTTAAATTCTTCATTCACTCTATTTTCAGGTTTTATTGCCCTTCCGTTAGCATCTACATTTCTCCTCTCGTCGATTTTAGACCTAAAATATTCTTCAGTCATTTTAACCGGAGAATCAGATCTGCCAGTCCATCTCAAACCGGCAGGATGGCCTATAAAATCGCCTTTATTCACTTGCCAGATGGCTCCTGAGCCAACCCAGTCTCCTTGATTGTCTGTATAGTACAATCGTCCGTCTATTACTGCAGGTCCTGCAGGAGAACGCATACCAGTTGCCCATGGTTTCATCACGCCGTCTTCTGAGATATTCATGGTCCATCCGCGCATCGGAACACGGCTTTCGCCACGATACCACATCTCGTCACCAAAAGCAACGTTACCTGTTACAAAAAAAGTACCGTCCTTCGCTATCTTCGGCCCAAAGCTATATTCATGATAGTGACCACTTAAAGGCCATGCATATACGGTTTCATACACGTCGGCCTTACCATCCTGATTCCTGTCGATTAACTTGGTCAGTTCACCTCTTTGCGCACAATATAACGCACCATCTTTATAAGCTAGCCCTAATATCTCGTGCAGGCCTGAAGCAAATTTGCGAAAATAAGGCCTGTTGCTTGTAGGATTTTCTACAATATATACGTCACCTCTTCTTGTAGAGATACCGAGGTCTCCGTTTGGCAAAGTAGCCAGACCGCCTACCTCGAGTATCATTCCTTCTGGTGTCCTTACCTTATTAATTTTGTAAAAATCTTCTTCTTTAGGTGTTTCCTGAGCAAAGCCAGCAGAAAAACTAAAGCTTAAAGCCAGCATTGCCAGCGTTTTAAAGTTGTATTTCATTATCTAACCCTTCTTAAAATAAAATAGAATAATTTAACTTGGTGCGAACAAGAACTACTAGTTCTTTTCTTCCGTTTACATCCCTGATTACAGGTTTGTCTTTCACATCGTCAAATTTTAAATAAAAAGATTGACCATCTAATACATAAAGACCTTTTGAAACCTCTTGTATGTCTGCAGCATTAGCTACCAATGCGTATACGTTATCTACTGCCTTATCTAAAGTGATCTCTCTCCAGAGGCCCTGACCGCCATCAATTACTTTAATGGCGTCACTTACTTTAGTGCCGTACATATTGTAATTAAATGTCGGGCGATCTTGTCCGTCTAATGTATATCCTTTTGTTTTAAATCCCGTGCCGGTTGTATCAGCCAACCATGCTGACTGTGCGTTTGCCAGTTTAGCCAGTGCCGGAACCGGTTTTGTAGAGAAAGTAGTTACACTTCCCCGTGGCCTTGAAGTACCATTACCCCTGTCATGCCACATCGGTGTAGCATCAACAAATTCACCATGCCATGCCTGAAATAACAATCCATTATCAAGGTCGTAGCTGTAGTGTACCTGTTGTTTACTGCCTACAGAGATAGCATGAACTACCTTAGGTCCGCCATTGATGTCTACAAAACTTCTGATCAAAGGTGTATTGGCAACATCAGGAAAGATAGGGTCTGTATCGCCACCTCTTTGTCTTCCGTTTGCATCAGCAGGAAGTTTAGAAATTTTAATGTTTTTGAAGGCTACAGCACCGTGATCACCTTGCAAACGCAATGGAGCAAGTGCTTTTTCAGGCCCGTTAGCGCCTCTGGTGGCACCAAATAGTTCTACGTTGTCATGGATCACGACGCCATTTAATTCAATTCCTACTATAACTGCATTCTGAACTTTTTTACCGGATGCATCAAATTTTGGTGCCTGAAACGCTATTTTAATGTGCTGCCACAATCCAGGCGCTTTAGAAGCGTTCTGACGTGGTGCATAGCCTTCATAACCTTGCTGACCTTCCGGTTTCGAATCGTCCCAGCGCGCATAAATCCCACCGTTGTTAGCTGAAGTAGGTGCTGTATTGCCCCATGAATCTTCTAGCTGAATCTCATATACTCCTTGCAAATAAATTCCCGAATTGGCTCCTTTTGCCATTAGAAAATCGAGCTCAAGGACCATATCACCATGCTCTGCGACGGTCAAAAGATCGATACCGTGAGTTTTTTTTGTTGGCGAATTCAATAAAACTCCACTGCCCTTGGAAGTATTCAATGTATTCTGCTCATTCAAATTTGCCGTTACACCACCGGCTATTGACCATGTTTTTCCCGGATTTTTGAATCCGGAAAGATCATTCAGGCCAATTTCTGGCTGGTCAGTAAGTTGCTGACCGGCCACAAGTGTAGTTCCCAACAGCCAGACAAAGGCAGTTGTTCCAAACCTTAAGTAATTAAGTTTCATGTTGTGGTTTTTTGGTTATTAAAAAGTTAAAAGTAACGAATTCATATTTGATTAAAGGAATCGCAAAATAATGATTTTGTTACAAAAAACAATAACACCTGTAAATGAATAAAATAGAGCATAATTTATCTGCTAAAACTATTTACCAACTCATCAAAAAGGCATGAGACGAAGACAGATTGCAGCACATTGTTTCATTAAAGGAAGTATTTAAAAGTTAAAACTCTTTTTTTTAGCAATTGTTGAAACTACAAGTAATAAAGATTGATCAAGTTTTAAAACAAAAAGCTAACCTCTTATGAAAACTGAAGAAGAACAAAACATCAAACCAAAACAACATCAGAACCGGCAACCGGGCATTGAAAACCAAATGAATCCTTTACCTCAGTTTATGCCAAAAAAGACTAGTTTAAAACTAGATGGTAAAGTTGCGCTCATTACTGGAGGTGATAGTGGTATTGGGCGCGCTGTGGCTCTTGCATTTGCCAAAGAAGGAGCGGATGTGGTAATCAGCTACCTTGATGAAGAAAATGATGCAAATGAAACGCTTAAGGGAATTGAATCATTCAATAAAAAAGCAGTGGGAATTGCCGGGGACATATCCAAGGAAACGCATTGCCAATACCTGGTTGATCACACCATCCAGGAATTCGGCAAGTTGGATATTATTGTAAATAATGCGGCTGTGCAATATCCGCAGGAAAGTATTACTAATATCACCGAAGAGCAGCTAAATAAAACATTCAGGACAAACATTTATGCTCATTTTTTTATTACTAAAGCCGCTATGCCGCATCTCAAAGAAGGAGCCAGTATAATTTGCACAACATCTGTTACGGCCTACAAGGGAAGCGACCATTTGCTCGATTATTCTGCTACTAAGGGTGCAATAGCAACATTTGTCAGATCTTTGTCTGCTGCATTGGCGGAAAAGAAAATTCGTGTAAATGGTGTGGCTCCCGGTCCGATATGGACGCCTCTTATTCCTGCAACTTTCCCTGCTGATCAAGTGGCAGTATTTGGTTTAAATGTGCCGATGAAAAGAGCAGGTGAGCCTAATGAAGTCGCTCCATGCTATGTATTTCTGGCTTGCGATGACGCCAGCTACATTACCGGACAAATACTGCATCCAAATGGCGGTGAAATTATAAATGGTTAAACTGCGTTAAAATAATACACAAAGTATTTGAAATATTACTAGGAAATCGATTGCAAAGCTGTATTTTTGAATCTAAACATACATGGATAAACCAAATACCGCACGCAAAACCAAGACTCCTAAATGAAAACTTCTTTTGTACTATTGCTTTCGGGAATTGCCTTAACGGCCGCAATTCCTTTTTCACAAAATAAAAAAGCAAACACACCCGGCTATGCATTGCATAACCAAAAAAACACACTTAGAATTGATACACCAGACCAGGATAGATTTGTGAAGGTAAATCTGGTTCACGGTGTGTTCACAGAACCCACTGAACTGGCTGTATTGCCAAATTACGACATCCTCGTTTCACAGAGACGCGGAGAATTTATGTTGTATAAAAACAGTACAAAAACAGTTGTTGAAGCAGGTAAACTGGATGTTTATGCCAAGACAAGCGTACCAAATGTGAACGCTGAAGAAGGTCTGCTTGGTCTGGCAGTGGATCCTGACTTTGCTAAAAATCAATATGTGTATGCTTTTTACAGTCCTATTGATAAATCTGTAAATCGTCTTTCAAGGTTTAAGCTGGTAAATGACAAGATCACTACTGCTACTGAAAAAGTAATCCTTGAGTTCTATTCCCAAAGAGAAATTTGCTGCCATACCGGCGGTTCTATTGCATTCGGGCCAGGCAGAACACTTTATGTATCTGCAGGTGACAATTCCACTCCTTTTGATGTGCCTGACCAACAATATGTAAATAAGGGTTATGCGCCCATGGACAACCGTAAAGACCTGCATCAGTACGATGCCAGAAGATCTGCTGGTAACACAAATGACCTTAGAGGGAAAATTCTTAGAATAAAAATGAGTGAAGACGGTACTTACACTATTCCAGATGGTAACTTATTCCCTAAAGGAACTGCCAAGACAAAACCTGAGATCTATGTAATGGGTAACAGAAATCCTTACAGGATCTCTGTAGATCAGAAAACAGGTTTCCTGTATTGGGGAGAGGTGGGTCCTGATGCACAGAATGATGATCCCAGTCGCGGCCCTCGCGGATATGATGAGGTGAACCAGGCGAAGAAGGCAGGTTATTTTGGCTGGCCGCTTTTCATTGGAAATAACTACCCATACAAAGCGTATGATTATACAAATGGCACCAGCGGTGATCTTTTTGATCCTAAGGCACCGATTAATAATTCGCCGAACAATACCGGCCTTACAACACTTCCTCCTGCACAGCCTGCATTTATCTGGTACCCATATGGCGCATCTGCTGAATTTCCTCAGGTAGGCACTGGTGGCCGTACTGCTATGGCAGGTCCGGTTTACTATACAAAGCCAAAGGCGTCCCCTTATCCAGCCTACTACAATGGCAAACTGCTCATCTATGAGTGGATCAGGGGATGGGTTAAAGCTGTTACAATGGATGCTAACGGTGACTATTTGAGTATGGAACCTTTTATGGACAACATTCCTTTGGCTGCACCTATAGATATGGAGCAAGGTCCGGATGGAAAGTTATATATTCTTGAATATGGTAAAGGATGGTTTTCTAAAAATCCTGACGCGGGTATTGTAAGAATAGATTATCTGGAAGGAAACAGGCCACCTATAGTGAAAAACTTTACCATTGACAATACCAGTGGATTGCTTCCATATAAAATGACAGCAAAGGTTGACGCCTCAGATCCGGACGGAGATGCACTTACTTATGTTTGGAATCTGGGTAATGGCGTTAAAAGAACGACTACTACTCCTGAATTGCAGCATACGTTTAGCAAAGCTGGTGCATATGCGATCAGTGTGCAGGTACTTGACAAAAATAAAGCTTCTTCGAAAAGCCAGAACATTAGCGTATCTGCAGGCAATGCACAACCTGTCGTGGATATCATAATCAACGGAAACAAAAGTTTTTATTTTCCTGGACAACCAGTGAACTACCAGGTTAACGTTACGGATAAAGGTGCTGTAATAGGCAAAAGCAGAATATACGTATCCAATACTTATACTGAGGGTATGGATCTTGCTGGTGCACAACTAGGTCATCAGCAAGCTGCACAAACGCTTGTAGGAAAAGGCCTGATGCAGAAAAGCGATTGCAGTACATGCCACAAGATTGATGCAAAATCTATAGGGCCAATGTTTAAACTTGTGTCTTCTAAATACCAGACTAAATCTAACGCTATCGAGTACATTTCAGGTAAGATCATTAAAGGAAGCAGCGGTGTTTGGGGGGAAGTTCCTATGCCTGCGCATCCTACTATGAAGGATACTGAAGCAAAACAGATCGCTGAATGGATTCTTTCATTGAGTGCGAAGGCTTCGAATGCGCCTTCATTACCTACTACAGGCAAGATTGTTCTGCCTGCTGATATCAATAAGAAACAGTCTGTCCTTTCTTTAAAAGCCAGCTATGCTGATCTTGGAGGAGCTGGTCTGAAACCATTAAGTGCTACTGATGTGGTTAACCTGAGGAGCAACGCCATCGATGCTAAAGACATACAAGAGGTTTCGGAGTTCGCCCGTCGTGACAAGGATGGTGACCAGTCCCTGTCTTTCCCTGAAAAAACAGGTTGGATCAAGATCAGTAAAGTAGATCTTACCGACGTGGCCGCTCTGCGACTAGGACTCGTTAATACTGAAGGAAAATTCACTATTGAAATCAGACTGAATGAACAGGATGGCAAAGTACTGGCTTCTTCTACAACAGACAACCTTAATATTCCAATTGAAACAGTGGCCGACGGTAAACTACATGACTTATATGTGGTTGTAAAAAACACAACAGAGAATTCTAAAAACAAACCATCGTTAAAAACAGTAACTTTCAATGCTAAGTAACTAAAGTAAATCATAATAAAAAAGCCGGTTCAAAAACCCGGCTTTTTTATTTTACTTTACCACCCAAGTTTACTACAGCGCCTATTGTGAATATAGAATTTCCAGCATTCATATATTTCCTGCTGTTCAGTCCAAAGGTTCCGCTGGTGGTATATTGTAGCTGAAACTGATCTGTAAGCTGCATTCTGGTAAAGAAGATTGGCTCAAGGAACAAGTTGCCTTCACGCATCTGCCCTATTCCGTTGATCATAAAAGTTTTCATCTCCACAGAGCTGATACGCAACGCTGTTCCATAATTGATTGGAAAATCTCTGCCAAACAGTTTCAGATTATTTGACTTTTTTGAACTATAGTTTACCTGCAAAAATGTCTTGTTGTAAGTCACTTCCTGCAGCTCTGAGTCAGTCAGGACATTATTATCATCGTAATGCCTGTATACCCTATCTGTATTTCCCGCCCCGTAGCCTACATAGATTTCTATAATACGGTTGTTTTCCGGGCCAAAAGAGTTGAAATAACCACCTCCTGCCTCGATCAACTTATGTTTGTAATCCTTCTTTTCCCATTCTCTGTTCATAACAGACCCACTGAACAATATTCCGAAATGATCAGAAACTGCATAAGCACCGTTCAGACTCGTGTTCCCTCTCAAGGATATATGTGCACCTCCACTAAATTCTCCCTGCTGGCTTAGCATTGGTGTGTTCGGGACATTGGGCATATACATGGAAGAGCAGGAACTGAGTGTTAAAGCAGACAAAGAAAGCGCAAGTAAGCGGTTTATGATCATATATAAGATGTTAACAAAACTTCGTTCAGGCCAAACAAATTTAACGCCAAGATATAATCGTACTGTGCTTCCCGACCGGTCAAAACTGCACTAAGTTCATTCTTTTGAAAACAATTATTCCCTGCTGGGGTTATTTTAGTGCAATATGGCAACTAGAAACAAAACAATAATTATATCTAATCGCCTCCCCGTAAAAATTACAGAACAAAACGGAGAGTATATTTTAAGACCAAGTGAAGGCGGACTTGCAACAGGATTGGGCTCGGTCTATAAAGATGGTAACAATGTCTGGATCGGATGGCCGGGCATTGAAATACCACCAGAACGTCAAAGAGAAGTCACCAAAAAGTTGGCCTCACTTAACCTGATTCCAGTTTTCCTAACAAATGAAGAAATTAACTT
>DATFQH010000328.1:0-3514 GCA_035264385.1 Pedobacter sp. | reverse complement strand
TTCCGTAAAGCCGCACCTCCCTGGTCACTTCGGGGTTAAAAACCCTGTGATAAACCCTGCGCCCTTTCTTTCCTTCTTTGTTGATGTTAGACACGGTAATTTCTACGTCGCCGTTTTCAAGGTTGCCGATGTCGAAGAATTCCTTCTTGTCGGAAGCAGGTACATCGACATTTATAGAAAGGAACCTATAGTATTGCAGCGCAAGCGTATCCAGTTTGTCTCTTCTGGAGCTAAGGAACCGAATCAGTTCGTCTCCACTTAGTTTTAATATGGTATCGGGCATTTGCCTGAACGCACTGCCGATCAGTTCTGGTGTTAATTTTTGCTGAACATATTTTACTTCATCTTTCCAGTCCTGTTCGCTAAGTTCATTGAGAAAGTACCTGTCAAAATATCTTTCATTGAAATTCCAGTGGTTTACGTCTCTGATCGTTTCACTATAGGGCTGTAAATGAGATTTGAGCCACTGATGGTTCAATACCCATGGAAATACACCGGATGTTTTATAAAAAACCTTATCCCTGTCGCGGGGAACCGGCAGATATATTGTTTCCCCTTTTTCTTTTTGCGGCAGCCAACGCCAGTTGTCTTCATGACGGTCCCAGTCGCCGAGTACAAAATCGAGCAGTCTTGCTCTGAGTGTTAGCTTCTGATCTGCCCTGGTATCGTTATCTTCCTGGATCTTGCGCTGTACTTTTATGGTATTGTCTGTTTCTTCCTCAAATGGCGAACGTGGTTCCAGCAGGTAGGCTGCGTTTGCAAAATCCTTTCGGTATTCGCCTAAGACAGGATCATCGTCAACATAAACGATTTCCGGCTTTGAATGTGCAAGGCCAAGTGCTTCAGCAAGCGGAGGCACGATGAGTGCTGCAAATGGATGATTGGTAGAAACCTGATCCTGAACAATGTCTTTCGCTATTGTCGGCTTTAAACTCTCGGGAAGTCCTCTTTCGGGATATTTCTGAATGGTTCTTAACGCCCACTCCCTGCCCCCGGCATCTTCCAGCCGAAGAGATCTGGTCTGCATTCCTCCGCCGAGCTTGGTGATCTTTAGACCGCCTTTCTCCTTACTGAGCTCAATTACCCTCACTTTTACAGGTGTTGCCCAGATTTTACGGTAGCTTTCACCAAGCCAGAACCTGTGAAGACTGCTCACCTTATCGTATTCGGGGCCCATTACTACGACCACAGAATCTCCGGATTTTTGAGCCATAGCCGGCACAGCAGCAAAAAACAGGAAAATGATGAGCAGATTCTTCAGACGCATATCAATTCATTAATCTTTTTAAACTAACGCCCACCCTCAGGGCTTTTAATCCTTCTACGCCTTGCAGTTCTTCAATTTCTATATATTCCAGGTCGTTGTTTAACAAACCCTGATTCTGAAGTTTTTTGATATAACCAAGGTATTCTTTTGCTTCGGAACTGTTAAAATACACTATTGCAATTTTACCCGGCTGAGTAAGCCGCTCATCTGAATCTTTAATGTGCGCCTTATCTATGCGTTTTTTAACCATCTGATACCTGATGTTATAGCTTCCTTCCACATCAAATCTTTGTTCATCGGTTCTGAAGCTTACATCTATAGGCTTATCATAAACAAAGATTAGCTGGGTTGTTTCTAAAGGTAAAGAAAAATAAGGACCCAGATTGTTGGTGGTTTGTGCAATTTCTGCGAGCACCCTAAGCTGTTTTAACCTAAAACTGCTCAGTAAACTGTCGGTGAAGGGTTTCTTAGGTGCTATGGACTGACCCAGGTAGATGTCAAATTCGACACCGTCTGTTCTGAATTTCTCAAAGTAATTGGGATATACTGCCTGAAGTTCTGCATTAAAATCATCAAGGTGCCTCGTTACGGCGAGATTGATCATTTGCATGCTTTTTTCATAGCGCTCCCTGTTCTCAAATACCTTACTTTCAGCAGCCGTAAGTTTGAAATATTCATCGACGATTGCTGACAATTGCGGATGATTGTCCCTCAATGTATTTAGTGCCGAGGGGATCTGGCGCTGCAGGTAATCTTCTGTTTTCAGGATCTCCCGGTCTGATAGCTGGTCCAGATTTTTATAATTCCAGATGGTTTCTTCCTTAGGGATATCTTCTTCCTGACACAGGGCGATCATTTCCTTAACCTTGTTGATGGTGTTCTCCAGGATTTCAAAATGAACATAGAGATCTCTTCTTATTGCGGCATTACGCTGAACGCTGGAGTTTTTGATATCTACAGCACCATAAAAAGGAAATACATTCCTAAAAAAAATAGGTTCAACAGGCAGGTTTCTCTCATTTGCGCCAGATTGCATGTAATTGTAGGCAGCTTCATGAAACCTCCATTGTATGGCTGGCTGCAGGGCGGTAAACTTGGCGGTTATGATATCCTGTATATCATTATTGAAATCTATGATGATGTTTTGGAACAGTTGCGCCAGCAATGGAAATGCACGCTCTATTTTAGTAAGTGTGTTGCCGTTAAATTTACTTGCGTCTTTGGTGTAAAATTCCAGACAACCTACCAGTTTGGCATTGTAGTAAAGCGGAAACAAGGCGTAAGAGGTGATCCCCACTTCCCAGAGCAGTTGCAGCATCGGATAACTTTGCTGTTCTTCTTTGGTGATATCCGGAAATATCAGTGTTCTTGGATTTTCAAGATAATCTTCAATCAGCGTTTTATACTCATTGTCGTCAACTCCCTTTTCCTTCGCCAGTTGTTCCACTATACTTTTAAAGCCCGACTGATCGTCAATCATCAGCTTTTTATTCAATCTGATGTAGGGCAGCATACCAAATTCTGCCAGATCTGTTCCGACAAGGGTTTTCAGCGCAGTAGCTATATCGGTGCTGTGCTCTCCCTTTTGCGATTCATTGTGCTGTATGATAATGTTTTTCACCGATTCCAATGCATACTCTGCCGTAACATCGGTCAGGCTGATGATGGATATGCCTTCAATACTGAACGATTCCGGCGGAAGCAGTTTTGTAAGCACCTTTAATGTATTTCTTTCATCCTTAATATAATCCTTAACGTCTTTGAGGTTATATTCCGGCAATTTGATATGACTGGTGATATTTAAAAAACGTGCGTCAACATCCAGGCGATAATATTTGAGCAGATGAGTTTCAGGATCGATCACAGAATGTATCGTAAACTGGTTTGCGTTCAGGGAAAATCCATAGAACCGCTCCATGATCATATTGTAAAATGCAGAAAGCATATTCTTATCCATATCCTTTTTTGAAGGCAGACTAAGATCTGATCTCAGGTTACATTTGGACGGCTCCATAAATACATTATAGAATGCATCGGTACCATAATGAAAAACGCCGGACAAGGGAGTGCCGATTGCCCAATACTGCTGTGTTTCATCATTTATGATCGGAGATAAGGATGTATGTATCAGTTCAAATAGCGCTGTATATTTTCCGGCATCGCCTGGTGCTATCGGATCTTTAAGTTCAGGGTATTGATTAAATTGTTCAAGAATATAACGGTAGAAATTGATTTTGGTAGTCTTTT
>DATFQH010000327.1:0-10022 GCA_035264385.1 Pedobacter sp. | reverse complement strand
ATCGGGGGAACGGTAAACACTGAATCTAATTTTTGAACAAATTTATCTTTACCACCCATTAATTTAGACAAGCCATCAATATCTTGGAATACTGACCATGAATAATGCCAGCTGTTACCTTCAGTAAAGGCATCACCCCATTTAAAAGGATTAAATGGCGACTGGAAACTGCCGTCTTTATTTTTACCACGCATCAAACCATTTGCAGGATCGAACAGGTTTTTATAGTTCATGGCGCGTTTCTTATAGATATCAATCTCAGATGCAGGCTTACCTAAGGCTTTACCCAATTGATAGATCGCAAAATCATCATAAGCATACTCCAGTGTTCTGGCTGCATTTTCATTGATCTTCACATCGTACGGCACATAACCAAGTTCGTTGTAAAATTTAACGCCAAGACGGCCGACCGCAGGCATTGGGCCTTCATTATCGGCACCATGCTTTAAGGCATCCCAAAGTGTATAGATATCGTAGCCACGCATTCCTTTGATATACGCATCGGCCACTACCGAAGCAGAGTTGTTGCCCACCATTACGCTGGCAAGACCAGGGCTGGACCACTCAGGCAGCCATCCGCCTTCTTTGAAATCGTTCGCAAGACCTTCCTGCATTTCTTTATTGATCCCTGGATACATCAGGTTTAAGAATGGATACAACGCCCTGAAGGTATCCCAGAATCCTGTTCCTCCAAACATATAACCCGGCAATGTTTTACCATTATAAGGACTCCAGTGGATGATCTTGTTGCTTGCATCCAGTTCGTAAAGCTTATTTGGGAAGAAAAGCGTACGATACAGGCTTGAATAAAAGGTACGTGCCTGATCGATAGTTCCACCTTCTACGCTGATGCGGCTCAAAGTTTTGTTCCATACTGCTCTCGCCTTTTCTTTAGTCGTTTCAAAGCTGTCGCCTGCCAGTTCTCTCTTTAGAGAGATGTCAGCCTGTTCAATGCTGATGAATGAAGAAGCAACCTTCATACCCACTTTTTCTCCTTTTGCAGTTTTAAAGCCCACTATTGCACCTACATGGTCTGCTGTTAGCTCAAGAACATCTTTCTGAAGGTCATTTTCTTTCCATGAACTTGCCGAAGTGAATGGTTTATCGAAATAAATGACAAAATAGTTCTTAAAGTTATCGGGTACTTTATGCGAATGCTTGGTGCTGTAACCGACAATCTTGCGCTCTGCAGGAATGATCTTAATGTAAGAACCTTTATCAAAAGCATCAATGACCACATAAGAGTCATCAGATTTTGGAAAGGTAAAGCGAAACTGCGCCGACCTTTCGGTAGGTGCAATCTCTGTAGTTACGTCTGCGTCCGCCAGGTAAACGCTGTAATAATAAGGTTTAACCGTTTCTGCCTTATGGGAATACCAGCTTGCCCTGTCGTCCTGGTTGAATCTTAGTTTTCCGGTAAGCGGCATCACTGAGAACTGACCATAGTCATTCATCCATGGAGAAGGCTGGTGTGTTTGTTTGAATCCCCTGATCTTATCTGCATCGTAAGTATAGGCCCATCCGTCGCCCATTTTACCCGTTTGAGGTGTCCAGAAGTTCATGCCCCATGGCACTGCTATCGATGGATAAGTATTTCCATTAGACAAGGAAGGCTTGCTCTGAGTACCCATTAGGGGATTTATCCACTCAACAGGATCAGTAACCTTTCCAACAGTTTGTGCGAATGCTCCAAATGATGCCACAACAAGTGAGGCGGTTAAAAATTGTTTAATCATATTATTTTAGGTTCATCTTAGTGTATGCTCAGTTTATACAATTCAATAAAAGTAAAGATTTTTGTTTAAAATAGTTCAAACTGTAAAACGTTTTAGCAAACAAAAAAAACACAGCCTTATTTCATGACTGCGTTCAGTTTAATCGTTAAATGGCCTGTTATTCTGTGCCAGGGGTTGTACCCGGTTCGTGACTTGAGCCCAATGGTTTATTTTTACGTTCAGGCGTCTTACTAAATCCTGAGCGGTCAAAATCGGTAGCTGAAGAAGTTTCGCCACTGGTCTGGTTTTCACTCAACTCATCAGTTTCCTTGTAAACCGTTTTTTTAGGTTCTGTTTCTTTTCTGTCTGTAGTGCTCATAATTCAAAGGTTTTAATGTTCAATGTGATTTAACATCAAATGATTAACAACCCTTGAATCCATATTGTTTATTAAAAATCAGACAGCCACATTCTGGCTGACTATGTGTTTTACCTTTTCAACTACAGTATCCAGCTCTGCAATGGTATTGTACTTGCTGAAAGAAAACCTTACTGAGGGGCGGTTTGGGTCTACCCCTACGGCTGTCAGCACATGAGAACCAATATTTGAACCGGAAGAACATGCGCTACCCCCCGAGGCAGAAATACCGCTGATATCAAGATTAAATAAAAGCATATCAGACATGTCCATGGCCGGGAAAGAAACATTAAGTACAGTATACAGACTTTTATCGGCATCTGTCTCTCCGTTGAATTCCAGATCGGCAACGCTGCTGCTTAACTTATCGTGCAAATAAGTTTTAAGTTCCTGTATATATTGACGATGTGGCTCCATTTCCGCGTAAGCAATTTGCAGTGCTTTTGCCAGCCCGACTATGCCGTATACATTTTCAGTTCCTCCGCGCATATTGCGCTCCTGGGCACCACCAAAGATCATTGGCCCTATTTTGATGCTGTGGTTGACATAAAGAAAGCCTGCACCTTTAGGGCCATGTAGCTTGTGTGCAGCGCAAACAATAAAATGCGCTTTGAGTTTTCTCACATCATGGACATAATGACCCATGGTCTGCACTGTATCACAATGATAAATGGCATTGTATTTTTCACAAATATCACCTACTCTGCAGATATCGGTGAGCGTGCCCAGCTCATTGTTGGCATGCATTAACGATACAAAAGAGCGCTCATTATTTTTCAACAGCTCATCCAGGTGATCGTAATCGATATTGCCTTTGCTGTCTACATTCACAAAGCTCAGCTTATCGATCACTCCCTGCTGAAGCAACATATTCAGAGTATGCTCCACCGCATGGTGTTCTATTTTAGAAGTGATGGCGTGTTTAATACCCAAGGATGCTATTCCGGATCTGATGGCGGTATTGTCTGCCTCAGTTCCTCCTGATGTAAAGAAAATCTCAGCAGGAGTTGCATTTAAGAGTCCTGCAACCGTTTTCCTCGCTTTTTCTATCAAGGTTCGCACTTCACGTCCCTGCGCATGGATAGAAGAAGGATTGCCGTAATATGTATTCATTACGCCAACCATTTCTGCAACAACCACGGGATCGAGGGGTGTTGTTGCTGCATTATCTAAATAGATTCTCTCCATTAATTAATTCAATTTTAAAATCTCCTTGATATCTGAGATAATTTTTGAAGCCAGGTGCTCGGCAGCGGTTTCTGTAGCCGCTTCACTGTAAATCCTGATGATCGGTTCTGTATTCGACCTTCTCAGGTGAACCCATTGCTTGTCAAACTCTATTTTAAGACCGTCTATGGTACTGTTTGGCTGACTTTTATAACGTTCCTGTACCTTGACCAAAAGCGCATCGATATCCATTTCGGGAGTCAGCGTAATCTTGTTCTTGGAAATATGATAGGCCGGGTAGCTGCTGCGCAGCACTGAAATAGGTTTACCGAATTTCGCAAGATGAGTTAGGAAAAGGGCGATGCCAACCAGCGCGTCGCGGCCATAGTGCAGTTCCGGGTAAATGATCCCACCATTGCCTTCTCCGCCGATCACCGCGCTGGTAGCCTTCATTTTGTTGACCACATTCACCTCGCCGACTGCTGCTGCATTGTATTCGCCGCCTGCTTTTTCAGTTACATCTCTCAGCGCCCTTGTAGACGATAAATTTGAAACTGAATTGCCCGGAGTATTTTTCAGAATATAGTCTGCAACAGCAACAAGGGTATATTCTTCGCCAAACATACTCCCATCTTCGTTGACGAAACACAAACGATCTACATCAGGGTCTACTACAATTCCGAGGTCCGCGTTCTTGCTTTGTACAACCCTTGCAATCTCAGTCAGGTTTTCGGGAAGTGGTTCCGGATTGTGAGGGAAGTGCCCGTTTGGCTCACAGTACAGCTCATAAACGGTTTCGACCCCAAGTGCTCTTAGTAAAGCAGGAATAAATATGCCTCCAGTTGAGTTAACGCAGTCTATAGCGACTTTAAATTTAGCGGCTTTTATCACTTCAACATCTACAAGAGGAAGTGCAAGGATCACGTCTATGTGTTTCTGAAGATAGGTATCATTGCTCGTTACTGTTCCCAGGTCATCGACATCTGCAAATGCAAATTCAGATTTTTCGGCAATGTCTAAAACTTCCTTTCCGTCGGCATCACTGATGAACTCTCCTTTTTCATTGAGTAGTTTCAGTGCGTTCCATTGCTTCGGATTGTGACTGGCCGTAAGGATGATACCTCCACCCGCCTGTTCTAAAGGAACGGCAATTTCTACTGTAGGTGTAGTTGAAAGTCCCAGATCTATTATTTCTATGCCCAAACCCTGCAGGGTACCGATTACAAGGTTATTTACCATTTGGCCGGAGATTCGCGCGTCTCTCCCTAATACGATCCTTTTATTGTTTGTCTTGTTTACTACCCATGAACCATAGGCGGCAGTAAATTTTACGATGTCAATTGGGGTTAAACCATCGCCGGCAATACCACCGATTGTTCCCCTAATACCAGAGATAGATTTTATAAGTGTCAAAGTATATATGTTTTTTTCAAAAGTAGGAAAAAAACAGCAATTGACTTGTTTAAGCTTATTCCATAGAAGAAAAATTACACCATTAATACTATCTTTGTGCCTTTCAAAAACAACAAAATATAGCTCTATGCAGCGTAAATGGTTTCAATTTTGGTTCAATTCTCCTTTTTACCACATTCTTTATAGTCAAAGGAACGATGCTGAAGCAGAATTTCTAATTGACAACCTTTCTGCATACCTAAAACCTGATGCAAACTCCAGAATTCTCGATATCGCTTGCGGCAGGGGCCGTCACGCAGTTTACCTGAATAAAAAGGGCTATGATGTAACCGGGATAGATCTTTCCGAACAAAACATTAAATACGCGCAGCAATTTGAACAGAAGAATCTTCATTTTTTTGTCCATGATATGCGTAAACTGGCTTTCATCAATTATTTTGATATCGCGTTAAACATGTTTACCAGTTTTGGATATTTTGAAACAGAAAAGGATCATGTGAATGCGCTGAAGTCTTTTAGAAAAGGGTTAAAGGCAGACGGAACACTGGTTGTTGATTATTTCAATACCCAAAAAATCATTAAAAACCTGACCACTCAAGAGATCAAAACCATTGAAGGTATAGAATTTCACCTGCATAAATTTGTTTCTGAAAGTAAGATCATCAAACACATCAATTTTGAGCACCGTAGTAAGGCCTATGCATTTGAAGAACGGGTACAGGCTTTTGTGCTCACTGATTTTGAAAGGATGTTTGAGAAGAGCGGACTCAAGATCACCGCGACTTTCGGTAGCTATGCGCTGGAAGCTTTTGATGAAGTCAAATCAGATCGATTGATACTAATCTGCAAAAAAGCATGATAGAAAGCCTGCAGCAATTTGATGCAGATCTTTTCTTAAAGATCCACAGTGGACTCAGCAATCCATTTTTTGACTGGCTCCTTCCGCTGATGCGCAACAGATTTACCTGGGCACCGCTCTATCTTTTTATCATTATATTTTGTTTTAAGGAGTATAAAAAAAGAGGTTGGTACATTGTAGGTATGCTGCTTTTTACGTTCGCTTTAGGGGATTTACTTGCCTCAAGGCTTATCAAGCCCTTTGTAATGAGACTGAGACCCTGCAATGAGCCTTCCCTGATCAATGACATCATCCACCGGGTACCTTGTGGGAGCGGCTATAGCTTTCCATCCGCACACGCTACGAACCATTTTGCTATAGCCATATTTTTGATAATGGTATTCTACGGAAAATGGAAACCCGTCTTACCGCTGGGCCTGCTCTGGGCATTTATTATTGCATTCTCGCAGATATACGTAGGTGTCCACTACCCTATCGACACTATAGCCGGAGCACTATTAGGAACAGTGATAGGACTCACCACTTCAAAGCTATATAAAACTCTACAACCAACACTATAATGGAAATCTGGAAGGTAGTTATATTATTTCTTAGTGCCTTTTCTGGCGGAACTGCTATTTTCCTGGTCAGGAGCGATAAATCTCAGCTGCTCAAGCTCATTTTATCTTTCAGCGGGGCGTATCTGTTCGCCATTACCGTTCTACACCTTATTCCGGATGCATATAGCGGATCTGAACATGAGGAGATCGGCATATTTATTCTGATCGGATTTCTACTGCAGATATTTCTGGAACAATTTTCTGAGGGCGTTGAACACGGCCATATCCATAAGCACCACCATACCCATGTCTTTCCTTACGGCATAATGATTAGCCTGTGCCTGCATGCATTTCTGGAAGGTATGCCTTTGGCTAAAGATCAGCACAATGCCCTGATCTTTGGCATTTCACTGCACCATATACCGGCGGCATTCGCCTTAGCGAGTATACTAATGCAGAACCACTTCAGCAAAAGAAATATTATCGTATATATATCGATTTTCGCTTTGATGGCGCCGCTTGGACTGTATGTTAGCTATGGCCTCAGCAATGGCACGATCGGTGGTGTAGAAGACTATTTCAATAAAATAATGGGTATTGTGATTGGAATATTCCTCCATATTTCTACTACCATCCTCTTTGAATCAAGCGTCGACCATAAAGTGACCAAGAGAAAGATGATTGCGGTGCTGTGTGGAATTGCCATTGCACTGATAGGGTATTTTTCCTCCTCACATGCACATTAATGGCTTTTATTGAGGTTTTCATCCTCTCATTTTATCCAGCAGAATGTTGAGCTGAGCAGCTTCCTCGTTTGTCAGATTCGGAGAAACAATATCAGATATGCTTACCTTCTGGTCCATAAGCTTCAGCAGTGCCAGCCCCTTGGTTGTGATTAAAATATCTACAGCACGTTTATCTTTGCCATTGGCACTTTTGGCCACCAGACCCTTTTGTACCAGCCGGTCCACTATTCTGGATGCATCACTCATCTTGTCGAGCATCCGGGATCTGAGCAGGTTAATTGTCGACGGATTTGGATGTTGCCCACGAAGTATTCTTAAAATATTGAATTGCTGGGTGGTAATGTCAAACGGCAGAATCACCTGTTTCAATTTGTCAATACACCATGTGTAAGTAAATAGCACATTAACAATAGCTTGCTGATGCTCACTTTCAAAACGTGAAGTATGGGTTTCATTCTGCAACTGCATTCTGATAGTTCTTATTTCTTTTTTAATAAATTTTTAACTTTTTCTTTACCTAATCCCCAGGGGCAATGTTTACACTTATTCTTACAGCAATAGCCTCTTTTCAAATGGTAAGCAGCTGTAAAAACCATAAACCCCTGTTCATTGAGGTAAAAATCTGTTCCTTCCTGCATCAATTAAGCAATTTAACGACCAAACTTTTTTCATAATGCTGCCGAAGCTCGGTTCCGCTGCCATGATTGGTCCAAACCTGGGCCGGCATCACTTTAGATATTGTATTTATAATATCATTCCAGTCTGCATGATCCGAAACGTATAATTGGATCTGATTGCCGCTTTGTAGGTGCTTCCATCCGGTTGCGAATACCCTGACCACGTTAATGGCCTTAAAATAGCTCCTGAAAACCATTGGCGGAACCATATAGACCATTCCTGTCAGGTTTGCCTTCATCACCTTCCTGTCGTATACCTCATATTTACCCACATCAATACCCATTTGTTCATATATTTTCACAAATGGAACCATGCTATGGTGTAGTAATATCCTCTTTTCTGGACAATACTCAGTAATAAGACTGATCAGGCGCTGACATTTCCCCAATGCATAAGCACCAAGCATAATGTTGATCTTCGTTGAGTTGAGTTTAAGTATTTCCTCTTCAGCTGTGGGGTGCGCTGTACCCGGATCAGCAAATGTTGTTTCGGTGATGAGCACATCTGCATTTACAAATTCAACAGGCTCGCAGGTTTTATCCGGCTGAAGTTTATAATCGCCGGTATAAAGATATCGTATTCCCTGATACTCCATCAGAACCATTGCCGAGCCCAGCATATGCCCTGCAGGGATAAAACTGATCTTTACGCCATTCAGCTCAAAAGACTGATGATAACGATGGACATAGAATACTTCGCCTGCAAACCTCTTATACCTGTGCTTCATAAACAAAGAAGTAGCTTCGGTACAGTATACTTCGAGATTACCGCCTACAGCGTGATCTCCATGAGCATGTGAAATAACTGCGTGTTTAACCGGTTCTTTCGGATCAAGATAAAATTTACCATAACAACAATACAAACCAATCTCGTTGATCACTATAAAATCGTCCAGAATCATTTATGCGCGGTGATTTAAAAACAGCTGATGCAATGCCAGCACCTGTTCTATCAAAGAATCATTTTCATTGTTATAAACAATATGATCGGTCATTTTCAGTTTCTGGCGGTCTGCGAATTGTTTATCCATACGTGCCCTCACAGCGTTGGCGGTCACACTGTCGCGTTTCATTACCCTTTCGAGCTTCAGATGATCGGGGGCGATCACCAAAATGTTCTGATCACACAGGCTGTAAGAACCGCTTTCAAATAGAAGGGCTGCTTCTTTCAATACGTAGGGCACATCTTGCGAAAGCCCAGTAAGCCAGGTATCGAACGCCCTGAAAACGGCAGGATGAACCAGCGCGTTTAATTTTACCAACTCAGCAGCATTGTTAAAAACGATATCTGCAATGTGTCTATTATTCAATGCCCCTCCCTGCAGATAACTCTCCGGACCAAATGCATTTACAACGCCCTCCATCAGGATCGCATCCTGTACCATGATGTGTTTCGCAACTGTGTCCGCATAGAATACAGGTATACCAAGCGTTTCAAAGATTCTGCAGATCGTAGTCTTTCCACTACCTATTCCTCCTGTAATTCCTACTTTAAGCATTACTTTTCAATAATAAAATCAATCTTTTGGGGGCTAATCCTTATCAGTTTGCAATAATCTGGAAAGCGGTTGATCATCACCCTGAACTGATTGTGCTTTTTAACTTTCCATTCATCAACGTCCACCACAGCGTCCATAAAACCCTCATTGACCTGCTGATATTGTGATAAGGCTACTAAAAAGGTAACCCTTACCTTTTTAGGGTATAGCTTAATATCATAATATTCTTTGTTGTTTATAAAATTGACAGGCAGATCAAGAGTCTTTTCAGTAAATTCATCAACAGGCACTTTCACCTCGGTACTGGGTGGAAAAATGCTGACGTTTTTCATATTATTTCGCGTCAATGCAACCCTAGATGTGGTTGTGCTCTGCATATTCTTAATTGAAAGCGTATCAGTTGGCCATTCCTTTATTCTTCTTAATTCTTCCTGAGGCCCAAGCAAGGTTACGTAATCAGGATTCAATACAATATCATTCGATACATTGTATTGTTTTACAAAAGAAAAATCAGACACCAGCCTTACGGGAACACGTTTTACTGCCCGCTCCGAAAAATCAAAATATAGTGTATCCGGCTTCACCGAAATGATCTTTTGATCGGTTTCCAGTTGTTTATTAACGCCATATAACTGTTCTGAAAATAAAATAAAATTCCTGCTGTTCAGTTTTTCCAGGCTGATGCTGATGGACTGAGGCTTGACCCTCAGTTTAGCAAAAAGTAACTGCCAGCCCGTGCCTTCAACCTGAAGGTCAACGGTATCGGACTGCAGGGCATGGAAAGCCTTTTTCTGAGGGAAATTTTTATATACAAGTACCGTCTTTGCTGTATATATGTACTTATTTTTTAGTGATAAAAAAAGCCAGGCCGCTATCGCCATCAATAAACAAGTTAACAGCGCAAGTATGCGCTTTCGCTCAATTTTTGTAAGTTTTATAAACGGCATGGCTGTAAAGTACACAAAAATATTTCAGGACCGAATTTACTA
>DATFQH010000326.1:0-2356 GCA_035264385.1 Pedobacter sp. | reverse complement strand
TAAAGAACTTCAGTGTTCCATTGCATACACCGGGCAATGAATTCTCTCAGGCCGTGTGGAAAACGCTTCAGGAAATCCCTTACGGAGAGACCATATCTTATAAAGAGCAGGCAGCGCTGATGAAAAATCCGAAAGCGATTCGCGCTATAGCATCAACAAATGGCCGAAACAGACTGGCTATTATTGTACCATGCCATCGTGTGATCGGCAGCAATGGCAGTATGACGGGCTATGCGGCCGGGGTAGACAAAAAGAAATGGCTGCTTAAGTTTGAAAGCAGCCATTCAGCAGTGCCTGAAGGCAGGTTATTTTAATTTTTTATCTATAGATCAGGTTCATATTGTAAAACATAAAGGCCCACTTATCGGCAATTTCTTCAATGGCCTTATCTGTCGGTTTTCCGGCTCCATGCCCTGCGTTGGTTTCTATTCTGATCAATACAGGAGCCTCGCTTTGCTGGTGCTGTTGCAGGGTTGCCGCAAATTTAAAGGAATGCGCAGGTACCACACGATCGTCATGGTCTGCTGTAGTAGTCAGGGTAGCCGGATAGCTATGATCTGGCTTTAGGGCATGAACTGGAGAATATTTGTAAAGATAATCGAACATCTCTTTTGAATCTTCTGAAGTTCCGTAATCGTAGGCCCAGCCTGCGCCTGCCGTAAATTTATGATACCGCAGCATATCCATTACTCCTACTGCCGGAAAAGCTACTTTAAAGAGTTCCGGACGCTGGGTCATCACAGCACCAACCAGCAAGCCTCCGTTGGAACCGCCCATGATGGCCAGATATTTTGAGGAGGTGTATTTTTGGACAATCAGATATTCTGCAGCCGCGATAAAATCGTCAAAGACATTTTGCTTTTTCAGTTTTGTGCCCGCCACATGCCATTTTTCACCATATTCTCCACCTCCGCGTAAATTAGCTACCGCGTAGATACCACCCTGTTCTAACAAGGCAACTACTGAGGTACTGAATGCAGGTGTAAGGCTAATATTGAACCCTCCATAGCCATATAACACCGTCGGATTGAGTCCATTTAGTGTAGTACCTTTTTTGAAGGTGATGATCATCGGTACTTTTGTACCATCTTTGGAGGCATAGAAAATCTGTTTGGATTCATACTTTGAGGGATCAAAATCGACTCCTGATTTCTTATAAAGTACAGAGTTCCCGGCAGTAACATCGTACTTAAAGATCGTGGTAGGATAAGTATAAGAAGTAAAGGTGTAATATAAATCGTGTTCTGTCTTCTTGCTGCTAAATCCTATCGCCGTTCCAAGTCCGGGAAGCGCTACTTCATGTTCAAGCTCGCCATTTCTATCGTACTGCATAACCTTTGTTACTGCATCTACAATATAACTGGCAAATATTTTCCCACTACCGGTAGATGGTTCCAAAACATTTTTTGTTTCCGGGATCAGCACGGTCCAGTTTGCAGGCTTTGGATTTTTTGCGTCCACGGTTACAATCCTGCCATTTGGGGCATCCAGATTAGTATAGATATACAACTTGCTGCCCTCATTATCTATGATATTATGGTTTTGATCAAAGCTGTCCACAACATTAATGATTGCAGCGTCTTTTTCCTGAAGATCTTTGATGTACAACTCATTGCCGGAGGTCGAATTGGCCGCCGAGATGATCAGGTAATGCTCGTCCTCTGTAAGGCCGGCACCTATATATCTTCTTGGTGTTTTATCTCCCCCGAAGATCAGCACATCTTCTTTTTGAGGGGTTCCTATTTTATGATAATAGAGCTTGTGATACTGGGTTAGACCTGATAGCTGACTGCCTTCAACCGGTTTGTCATAGGTACTGTAATAAAATCCGTCATTGCCCTGCCAGCCTATACCCGAAAACTTAATGTCGGTTAATGTATCGCCAACAATCTGCTTATTTGCTGCCTTCATGACCACCACGTCGGTCCAGTCGGAGCCTCCTGTGGAAAGCTGGTAGGCGAGGATACTTCCGTCTTTGGAGAAATTGATTCCTGCCAGAGATGTAGTGGCGTCTTTTGAAAAGGTATTGGGATCCAGAAAAACTTCCGCTGCTGCGCCGTCTTTCTGACGGTACAATATACTCTGGTTCTGCAATCCGGTATTTTTATAGAAGTAGGTGTATTCACCTTCTTTGAAGGGCTGAGAATATTTTTCATAATTCATCAGCTTCCTGAGCCTTTCTTTTATCGCGTTGCGGAAAGGAATATTGGACAAGTAATCCTGCGTTACTTTGTTTTGGGCGATCACCCATTCCTTTGTTGCTTCAGACCGGTCATCTTCCAGCCACCTGTAAGGATCGGCTACCTGGGTTCCAAAATAATTGTCAGTTGTAGTTTCTTTCTTGGTTTCTGGATAA
>DATFQH010000325.1:0-6256 GCA_035264385.1 Pedobacter sp. | reverse complement strand
TATCCCGATTATTTTATTCCCTTTATTGGCGTAGCCAAAGTTTTGGGATCAATTGCGATCCTCGTTCCAAGCTTTAAAAGCATTAAGGAATGGGCTTATGCGGGATTGTTCTTTGATCTTTTTGCGGCTACCTATTCTATCATCAAGACAGCTGGAATCTCTCCATCGCTAACATTTATGATCTTACCAATGATATTTTTATTTGTGTCTTATTATCTGTGGCACAAAAGAACGTCTTCTGTATCTCCCGCTGCTTAAATTTTCATATACCTATACGACAATAGCATGCTAATCACAATCCTTAACAAAGAGACACGGGAAGAACTGATCAATAGAATTAACGCTCTTCATACAGACCATAAAGCACAATGGGGCAAAATGAACGTTTGCCAGATGGCAAAACATTGCACCAAATGGAATGATTGGGTCCAAGGGAAAAACAAGCCCGAATATAAGCAGGGCTTCCTGGGTTTAATCTTTGGAAGGATGGTATTAGAGGGTTCTGTTAAAGACAACAGTCCAATTAAGAAAAATATGCCGGCCGGGGACGCTTTTACTGTAAAAGATGCTAATATTGATTTAGCAGTACAAAAAGAAATCTGGATCCGGCAGGTTTCAGGGTATGAGCACTTCTCAAACCCTGAGTTCATTCATGATTTCTTCGGAAAAATGACTAAAGAACAAATTGGCATTTTTGCATATAAACATTTGGACCACCACTTAAGGCAGTTTAATGTGTAAGCATGCAGCTATTTGAGCTATAAATCCAAATAACCCAGGCCCTACTGTAGCTTCATTTTTACATGGTTCTTAACTGGTTATAAAATATCTTTGCTGCTCTAATAACACGTAATGATCAGAACAATCACAGCTTTAGCACTGCTCTCTATATTTAGTTTGACCGCTTTTGCACAGAAAGAAAAACAAGGAAGTTCAGCGGCTAAAAATACCAGGGGACAGGGCAATAGGGGGCAAAGAAAATATGAAGTGACCATTATCAACAACTCTGGGACTGATCTGGATTCCAATACGAAAAAGAAGATCACCAAAGCATTTAACAAGGTTTACCCTTCATTTGCACAGGCTGACGGTTATCGCACAAAAAGACAGGCAACTTTCGAACTGTCAGATAAGTTTGAAGGTACGATAAGTGCAAAAGCCGGCGAGATTATAGTGAACAGCAACTGGTTGAAGGACCATATGGGTAAACTGGAAAAAGAGCTGATGTATCAATTCTCTAAAAATTGGATATCAGCCGATACGATCAGGAAAAAAGGTTATCAACTCGTTTTCATCAGTAAAGATCTGGATCTGGACCCTGTACTGAAGCAAAATCTGATCGATACGTATTTTAAAATCTATCCGACCCTGGTAAAAACCTTCAACAAAAAATCGACCAGGGAAGTACTGTTTGTTGTGGATACGGCGTATAAAGGGGTAGCAGAAGCCAGTGGCAACAGAATCCTGTTTAGCTCAAAATACATGGGTACGCATTCAACCGATATTGATGTGGTGACACATGAAACCATGCACATCGTACAGGGCTATGGATACGGTTCGGGCCCGGTATGGCTTACAGAGGGCATCGCAGATTATGTACGCTATAAGTATGGTGTAGACAACATAGGCTCTAAATGGGCACTACCTGAATTCAATGAAAAGCAGAGCTACAAAAACAGTTACCGCATCACCGCAAGGTTCTTTGAATGGTTGGAGCAGAACGTAAAAACGGGTTTAATAGCAACGCTGGACGATCAGCTTAGAAAACACACTTACACGGAGCAATCATGGGCAGCACTGACTGGTAAGACGATCGATGAACTGTGGTCGGATTATGCCAAATCGCCAGATGTGAAGCTTACCTACAGCAACGGCAAATAAAAATTTCTGGAGTCAATTGAAGGGTTAAGTAATAGAAATGTTATATAATTTTTTTATGGCTTAAATTTTCTTTAATAAATGTTCTATTTGTTAAAAAAAGTTATGCCCTCTGATCAGAAAAAGTCCCCTTCCATTTTATTAGTTGTTTTAGCTTTCCTGATAGTGTATACGGTTTGGGGCTCAACTTATTTCTTTATTGCAAAAGCCTTAGACGGGTTTCCACCTTTCTTTTTAGGCACCTTCAGATTCGTTGTTGCCGGGCTGCTGCTGTTCGCCTGGTGCAAATTCAATGGCCTGCGTGTATTTGACAGGAAAAATATCTTCAATGCAGGAGTAAGTGGGGTGCTGATGCTTGGTGTTGGTAACGGCATTGTAATCTGGGTAGAGCAGTTTATGACCAGCGGACTGGTAGCCATCATGGTTTCTTCGGCCGCCATCTGGTTTGTAATACTCGACAAAAAACTATGGAAACAAAACTTCAGCAATAAGTTTACCGTGGCCGGTCTCATTATCGGATTCCTCGGTGTGATCCTGCTTTTCTGGGAACAGCTTTCCGGCTTTGAAGTGGGGCAGGACAGCAGAACCATCCTGGGAATGATGTTATTGGTCGTCGGCCCTATAGGTTGGGCCGGAGGGTCTTTATATTCAAAATATCATCCGGGTAACCAGACTACCGCCTCAGTTTCTACTGCATGGCAAATGCTCATAGCAGGTTTGTTTTTCTTTCCGGCCAGTCTGGCTTCAGGAGAATTGAATACATTTCGTTTTCAGGACGTTTCCGCAGCAACATGGTGGTCTGTAGGCTACCTCATCATTTTCGGCTCGATACTAGCCTTCAGCGCTTATGTATGGCTGCTTCAGGTACGGCCCGCTACACAGGTGAGCACTTATGCTTACGTAAATCCGGTAGTGGCTGTATTACTGGCTGTATTTTTTGCCAATGAGGTCATCAGCGGGATTCAGATAACAGGTCTTTTGATAATTCTGGGAAGTGTGCTGCTGATCAATTTATCTAAATACAAAAAACCGGCGCCAGCAAATTAATGCTGCTGTTGCACAACGGCATAATATTTTAGCTCAACAATGTCATTTGGCAGTGGTTGCGTGTTCCACGATTTATGAATGGCCAAAGCAGCCCCTACCGCGGTAGCTTGTGCCATATGGGCTGCAAAAACTTCGAGTTCGGGGAATGCTCGTGCAAGCAGGTTCATAAATATCGAATTTTTACTGAAGCCACCGTCTACAAATATGCGTTTGACCCTGGTATCTTTAAGTACCATTGCGGTAGACAAATATTGCTGGTTCACCAGATCGAGAATCAGCCTGTGGTAGGCAATCGCATCAGAAGCATAACCGTTCAAACCTCTCTTTGAAAAAGCAGACGCTGTAAGGCTCAACGGCTCTGCCGATCCTTCCAGTTCATCTTTCTCTAACAGCAGGTCGATGATAGCAGCACTGTATTGAACATTACGGTAGCTGATCACATCTGTACCAAAATGAGCAGCAATCCGCTTTACCTGCTGCTCATGTTCATATCCTGAAAACAAACGTGAGGCCTTCACGGGTTTGCCTTCGTATTGCAGGTAACACAGGCAATCATTCTTAAGTTCTTCAGCCGTCAGTGGCGAATTGTTGAAAGGATTCAGGCTGATACACCAGGTACCTGTAGACAGCAGGATGAACGGTTCATGAAAACTAACCAGGTAAGGAACCAGTGCAGATGAACTGTCGTGCAGGCCTGCGCCTACACTATAGCTATTGCCCGGAAAGGCAGCCGGCATTACACGATCTGAGGGCACTACGGGCGCCAGCTTTTCAGCAACACCTTCCTGATAAACCCATTCGTGATAGTCATTTTTGGTAAAGTCCCAAAGATTGGTGTGGCAACCTATACTGGTAATATCTGAATAGGTATGACCGGAAATAAGGTAGCTGAGGTATTGCGGCAGGTGAAGCGCAAACCTGATCTGTTTAAACAGATCAGGTTTTTCATACTTGATGCGGTAGAGCTGCATTCCCGAGTTCAGACTGCCAAGTACAGGAGAAGCAGTACACTTCGAAAAATGTTCCTCTCCCCCGTAAGTATCGTAAAACTGTTTCTTTAGTGTTTCGGAATATTCCTTAAGGTAATTGTATAATGGTGCAAGGGGCTTTCCGTCTTCGTCGATGTAAACAAAGCTGGCTCCATAAGTAGCAAAATTGATGGCCCTGATTTCAAACTCCGGGCGCTTAAACACTTCACGAAGGGAATCAAATATAGACAGCCTAAGACTTTCCAGGTTCTCGCAGGGATCACCATCCTCGTCTTCTGTTTCCATAAACCTTGCAGATCTTTCGAAAACGATCTTATAGCGCTCGTCAAAAAGAAACAACTTCTTATTGGTCTTGCCTACATCGAATACCGCTATTACCGGAGTTTTTTTTGCTTCCAATCCCATTGCCTACAATCCGGTCGCCACTGTTTTAGCACCACGGTTTTTGATGAGTTCCTGCCTCACATTAAATTTTCTAAATACATCAACCGGAGCAAGCGCCGCACCCGCACGCAGGCGCGCCTCGGCAACCAATGCCCTCAGGTCAGTCCTGAAGGCTTGCTGCAGGATCTCCTGACAACGAACTACGTCACTGACGGCTTGTGCCTCCTGAAGGGCCTTCCGGTCTACAGAAAGGGCCTGCGCATAGGCAATCATAATGGCTTCCACAGATTGAAGCAGGTCTTCCAGCGGATCCTTCACATTATGCGAAGCATCGATCATCCAGCCAAGATCATCTCTGTGGTTCATGCCACGGGCATCCATGCCTTCAACCAGTTCGTTAAAGATCAGGAACAGCTGATAGGGTTTCATACTGCCTGCGGTCAGATCGTCATCACCGTATTTAGAATCGTTAAAATGGAATCCGCCCAGTTTTTCCTCCATCAGCAACAAAGAAACGATCTGCTCTATATTTGCGTTAGGAAGGTGGTGGCCCAGATCTACCAGCGTAAAGGCTTTAGGGCCCAGCTTAGAGGCGTACAGTAACGACTGCCCCCAGTCTCCTACCGTAGTCGAATAAAAGTTCGGCTCGAAGGCCTTGTACTCCACGAATACCTTCCAGTCTGCCGGCAAGGCATCATAGATTTCCTTCAAACCTTCCAGCGTGTTTTGGAAGGCTTTTCTGAAGTTCAGCTGGCCGGGAAAGCAGGAGCCGTCCGAAAGCCAGACTGTAAGTGCTTTAGATCCCAGTTCTATACCCTGACGGATCACTTCAATATTGTGGTTAATGGCCTGTTTCCTCACCGCACGGTCTACGTGCTGCAGGGAGCCAAATTTATAACTCAGCGCCTGATCGGGCTGATCCTGAAAGGTATTAGAGTTCATCGCATCAAACTTAAGCCCATGCTGCGCAGCCAGCGCTTTAATGCCCGCTGTATTTTGCACCGTGTCCCATGGAATATGCAGCGATACCGCACCGCTGGAGCCATTAAGTTTGTGTAGTAAACCGATATCTTCTATCTTTTCTTCAATATTCCTTGGCTCTCCGCCAGATGAAAAACGGCCAAACCTGGTGCCACCGGTTCCTAAAGCCCAGCTGGGAATAGCGATCTGGAAATCAATCAGTTTCTGTATGATATTTTCAGTATCAGCCACTTCCGACTTCACAAACGAAAGGCGTTGCTGATGTTTAGACAGCAATTCGCTGTTGTGTGATTCTAAATGATAATTCTCTAATTTCATTTCAATTTTTTTTAACGGACAAATGCAGTGGCTACACCGCCGTCCACGTTCAATACATTACCGGTTGATTTATTCAGCAGGCCACCCACAAAGGCAAAACAGGCATTGGCAATATCGTCTGGTAAGATCACTTCATTCAGCAAGGTACGCTTTGCGTAGAAAGCAGGCAACTCCGCCACGGTAATTCCGTAAGCTTTTGCGCGGCCTTCCGCCCATCCGCCAGCCCAGATATTACTGTCGCTGATTACCGCATCAGGATTTACTACGTTAACCCGGATTCCGTCGGCACCCAGTTCGGCAGCATTTAACCTGCTAAGATGTAACTGAGCCGCTTTGGCACTGCCATAGCCGGCATTGTTGGGTCCGCTAACCAAAGCATTCTTGCTCACAATATTTAGAATGTCTCCACCCGAACCCTGCTTTTGCATTACCGCTGCAGCAGCTTGTGTAACGAAGAACTGACCTTTCACCAATACATCATACAGCAAATCCCAATCTTGTTCAGTGTGGTCGCCGATGGTCTTCGAAATAGATAATCCGGCATTATTCACTACAATATCGACCCCGCCGAAGGCAAGTGCTGCCGCATCAAAGGCATTTGCAATGTCTGTGGCATTTGTTACATTCAATACCGCTGTAGTGTGGCTATCCCTGCCATA
>DATFQH010000324.1:0-4122 GCA_035264385.1 Pedobacter sp. | reverse complement strand
CAATAACAGACATGATATTGGCCATTTGTAACGGCGTCGCATCCATTTCTCCCTGACCAATGGCCAATGAAATGACCGTTGAATAACCCCAGTATTTACTGTACTTTTTAGAATAATACGCCGCATCATATAAACGTCCGGTACGCTCGCCGGGAAGGTCTACACCCAGGCTGTCGCCGAGGCCCCAGAGCTTCACCTTACTGCGCCAGTCGTCATAGGCTACTTTCTGATTTTTATATTTTCTTTGTGTCAGCAACTTTTGAAATACATAGCATGCATAAGTATTACAGGAGCGTGCTAACCCCATACGTACAGCAACATTACCGTCCCTGTGTTCACACTTAACCGTATGATTACCAACTTTAAAGTAACCAGGGCAAAAGAAGGTTGTATTTTCATCTATTACACCTTCCTGCATACCTATAAGGGCATCCAGCGGTTTAAAGGCAGAGCCCGGAGAATAATAGCCCATAATCGGGCGGACGTTGAATACCCTGTTGGGGTTTTTCAGCAGATCCATATAGTTGTTGCCCTGTTGTCTGCCGACCATCAGGTTGGGATTATAGTTCGGGCTGCTCACAAAGGCAAGTATTTCTCCGGTAGCTGGCTCTATGGCCACGATGCTGCCAATCTTATTGCGCATCAATTCCTCACCAAGTTTCTGTAACCTCATATCCAGTGAAGAGATCAGCTGATCCCCAGAAACCGCGGCAGTATCAAACTTACCTTCGGCATAACTTCCCTTAGGTACATTGTGAACATCATAAAGCATGTTTACGACACCGCGCTCACCACGCAGCGCTGTTTCATAAGATCTTTCGACACCAGACTTGCCGATGTAATCTCCGGAGCGATAATACCCCTCAGAACGCTCAATCTCACGGGGTGTCACTTCTTTTATATAACCAAGGAAATGACTCGCTATACTGTCCGGATATTGCCTGATCGTTCGGCTCTGAACAAAAAAGCCGGGAAAACGGCTAAGCTGTTCTGAGAGTGACTGGTAGATTTGCACAGAAAGTTGTTTCTCGATGATACTTGGCTGAAACCTGGATAATCTCCTGGCCTTTCTGAGGTTCTTATTGAATTTTGCAGTATCCACATCAATAATCCTGCAAAGCTCGAGTGTATCAAAAGGTTTCACATCATTGGGGATGGCCATCAGATCATATACCGGTTCGTTTTGTACCAATACCTTTTCATTTCTGTCGAGAATTACACCACGCGCCGGAAAGGTGTAGATCTTGCGCAGTACATTACTTTCGGCAGAAAGGAAATACTTATCGCTGTAAATCTGTATATAGAACAATGTGCCAAGCAGGATCAGGGCAACAACAATAAATAATCCCTGTACAATATATTTTCTGTTGAACAGATTATCCATTAGCGCATCCTTCTGTTATAAAACACAAACTCGATTAATATCACAGCAAATAAGGTAAATAGACCGCTCAGGAGACACCTGAGCAATGTGTATGAAAGTTCAGTTAGCCGAAAGGTTTCCAGCAGGAACAATACAAGGTGGTGAGAAAATGTGCAAAGCAGGGCATAGAGGGAGAACCATTTGAATCCCATATTACCAAGCGTGGGCTCCGGTTCGTCAAAACCATCCCTGCTTACCGTAACAGATATAAACAGGATCCTGACCAAAGCGAGCATTATACAGGCGGTTATGTGAACCCCGAGCGTATCGTAAAAAGCATCAAGGGTAAGCCCTGTAAGGAAGGCAACCAGGTACAATATGAAATTGGGGATACCAAACGGCAGCAGCAGCATAAAGAGGATATAAACAAAAGGAGTGGCCATATTGTAAAAACTCAAATTCCTGAGTAGCAGGATCTGAACAAGCAGCAGGATTACCCACCGTACAGCATTTACAAATATCAGTCTACTGTTCATTAGGTGTTTTGGCTTCTAGTTCTTCTTGTTCTTTTGCAAATTTATTCTTTATGACGTACACATATTGCAAGGTGCTGAAATCGTTAAGCAAGTTGATCTCCAGGGTCATAAAATTGCCACCCGTGGCAATACCAGTATTGCTAACTGTTCCTACAGGAATGCCCGCAGGAAATTTGGAATAGATGGAAGTGACAACGGTGTCCTTCAGGCTGACCTTAAAGTGATTTGGAATCTCCTTAATATAGGCCTTATTATAATCAAAATTTCCTTCACCCCAAATCATTGAACCTATGGCATTGTTCTTTTTGATGCTCACGCTCACAAAGGTTTTCTGGTGCAGCAGCGATTCAATGGTTGCCAGATGTTCAGATACGTCCCTGATATAGCCGACAACGCCTTTAACCGGAGAAATCACCGGCATACCGTTGGTAATGCCATCAGCCTTTCCCTTATTTATCGTAATGATGTTGTTGCGCAGTGTAATTGAATTTTTGATCACCCTCGCCGAGAGATAAGTATATTGGGGAATACCGGAAGTATCCTTTACGGTAACGTCCTTTGTGGTGTCTATATTTCTAATCAAAAGCAGCTCAGTCTTCAGTTTCGCATTCTCAGCCGCCAGGCTATCATTTACCGTCCCCAGGTTGATGTATTTCTTGAGGATATTTAGATTGTTGTAAACATCTCCTACAATCTGGTTGGTAGAATTAATAGTGACACTGCGCTGGTAAGCATTATTCTTTACAGTAAGTACAATGCCGGTAATGAAAAAAATGATAAAAAAGAAAAATGCGTTGTATCTGCTGACGAAAATCCAAAGGTTACGCATATGCTCTCATTTTTTTATAGGCCCCGTCATTCAGAAGCTTTTTCAGAACTTCATTGTAAAAAGCAGATCCGGGATGCTGAAATAAATTCAGCACTGCAGGTACGCATTTCCGAGGGCTTCAAGTTTTACTGCATTAAAAATTTAAAGGTACCAATATTTTTTAAAGCGATACCGGTGCCGCGAACCACCGCACGTAGCGGATCTTCTGCCACATGTACAGGAAGCTTGGTTTTCGCAGCTACACGCTTGTCCAGTCCACGAAGCAAGGCGCCACCACCTGTCAGATAAATACCTGTCTGGTAAATATCTGCTGAGAGCTCGGGAGGAGTAATTTCCAGTGCCTTTAAAATGGCTTCTTCAATTTTAGAGATAGATTTATCCAGACAGTGTGCAATTTCAGTATATGAAACAGTGATTTGCTTTGGAACACCAGTCATCAGGTCACGTCCCTGTACCGCAAAATCTGCAGGAGGGTCGCTAAGTTCAGGCAATGCAGCACCCACCTCAATTTTGATCTTCTCGGCTGTACGGTCGCCGATCATGATGTTGTGCTGACGACGGATATAATTTACAATATCAGAATCAAAGTTATCACCCGCTACCCGGATAGACTGATCACAAACGATACCTGACAATGCAATTACAGCGATTTCTGTGGTACCGCCACCTATATCGATGATCATATTGCCCATAGGTTCTTCCACATCAATACCAATACCTACCGCGGCAGCCATAGGCTCGTGGATCAGATACACTTCTTTGGCACCGGCAATTTCCGCAGAGTCGCGCACTGCACGTTTCTCTACTTCAGTAATACCTGAAGGAATACAGATCACCATTCTTAAGGAAGGGAACATCCATCCCTTACCACCATTCAGCATCCGGATCATACCTTTGATCATGGCTTCTGCAGCATTAAAGTCTGCAATTACACCATCCTTTAAGGGTCTTACCGTGCGTATATTATCATGAGTTTTACCCTCCATCTGCATGGCCTGTCTGCCTATTGCGATGATCTTGTTGGTCTGTCTGTCGAAAGCAACAATTGAAGGTTCGTCTACTACTACTTTGTCATTATGTATGATCAGGGTGTTTGCCGTGCCTAAATCGATAGCAACTTCCTGTGTGAACCAGTTAAATAAACCCATTTATAGGTGAGGATTAAGTATTAATAAAATATGTGTACTATAGTAATGTAAAACTACGGCTTTTTATTGTATTAGCCGACAAATAAATTAGTGCTTGAAATGTCTTACACCAGTAGTAACCATAGCAATTCCCTTTTCATTTGCCTTATTTATAGAATCGGCATCTTTAATGGAACCGCCTGGCTGTAGAACAGCAGTAATCCCCGCTTCAGCAGCAATTTCTACACAATCCGGGAAAGGGAAAAA
>DATFQH010000323.1:0-5807 GCA_035264385.1 Pedobacter sp. | reverse complement strand
TGCCATATCTGTTTTTAAGCGGTCCTTATCATAATTACCACCACCGAACATGGCTACTTCGTGCTTTACGCCCGACGCCGTAAACTCAAATACATCCTGGTTGCCAACTTCGATAGGGCTGTCGTAAAGAATATCAAAGTTCGACGCGGTAAAAGTAAAAGGCTTTCCTGGTACCGGTTCGAGACCTGTTGATACTTTTTCCCAACCTTTAAACGGTTTGATGCTAACTGTACTCGCCTGGTCCAACTTCCCCTCGGGATACATAAAGATACCGCTGCTGGAAAGGAAGGCATGCGAGTCATCTATAAATGAAGTGCGGACTGAAGGCTCAAACGCATAGACTCTGTAGCTGATCCTGATCTGCCTGGATTTTGCATGATAAATCCTCCAGGTATTTTTTTTCACCTTTTCAAATTTCAGTATCTTACTTCCGGCAACTGCACTGAATCCTTCCACATTTTTAGCAAACTCACGTACCAGGTACGATCCTGGTGTCCAAACCGGCATCTTAACATCCGTATAATCCTTTGTTATGCCTGAAATATTCATTTCAACTTCGGCATAGTGCGCCTGAGGCTCTGTAAAGCTAACCTCAAATCCTATATTTTCCTGAGATTTGCTTGTCATACTCATAGCTAATAACATTAAAAAAATTGCTAATGATAATTTCATGGGGGCAAAATTAGCTATTATTTTAATGATCTTGAGGAGAGTTGGGCACGAATCAGTATTTGAGGGAAAGTTTGTGTAACTTTTCAGCGTAAAGTAAGTAAATGGGCTGTAACATCCTTAATACAAGCTGTGTCAGGCCTGATAATTGAATATTTTTGCACAAATAAATTAACGGGAAGAACCAGCACATGAAGTTAAGATACATCATTTACGCCATCATCATTTTAGGAATTGCTTATTTAGTTTATTACAGGATCTCTGCGAATAAGAAAATAGAGGAACAGGGTAATGGTATAGGTGGCAGGGCTGCAAATGCTAAGGATAGTAAGGGTGGAAAAGGCGCCGGACAGGGCGGATTGAACGTAGAGGGCATAGTGATCCGGACGGCGGATTTTGCTTCAGACCTGGAGATTACCGGGACGCTCGAGGCCAATGAGTCTGTGGAACTGCACAGTGAGGTTTCAGGATTGGTAACCCGAATAAATTTTACTGAAGGCTCCAATGTTTCTAAAGGAAGTCTGCTTATTAAAATAAATGACCGGGACATTCAGGCACAATTGCAGGATGCTCTTACTAAAGAAAAACTTTCGGCCACGAATGAAAACCGCTCCAGACAACTTCTGGAAAAAGGGGCCATTAGCCAGGAAGAATACGATACGTCTCTTGCCGATCTGCAATCTTTAAAATCACAAACCCAGCTCATCAGGGCACAACTGGCAAAAACCTCCATTCTTGCTCCGTTTAGCGGTAAGATCGGCTTGCGCTCTATTTCAACAGGAGGCTATATTACTCCCGCAACTGTAATTGCGAATCTTTCCAGCATCAATCCGTTAAAGATCAGTTTTTCTGTCCCTGAAAAATACATTGGGCAGATCAAGCTGAATTCTGAAATCGCATTTACAACTGATGGTCTCTCAAAGACTTTTACGGGTAAGGTATTTGCCATAGAGCCGGGTGTGAACGTACAGACCAGAACGCTGCAGATCAAGGCGCTTGTTCCGAATCCTGCCAACGAATTATTTCCAGGCTCATTTGCCAAAATAAAATTGAAACTGAGTACCACGAAGGATGCGATCCTGATTCCTAATGAGGCTATTATCCCTGTGCTTAAAGGAAAAACTGTATTTGTAAGCCGCAACGGCAGGGCACAGCAGGTCCCGGTAGAAACAGGGACAAGGACATCCGAAAACATTGTAGTCACTTCGGGCCTTAAGGTAGGAGATACCGTGATGACTACAGGAGCAATGGCACTAAAACAAGATGCACCTGTAAAAGTAACAGTGGTTAAAAACTAATTCCAAATCATGAGTATTTCAACCACCAGTATAAAGCGACCCGTACTTGCTATCGTAATGAACCTGATGATCCTCCTGTTTGGGGTGATCGGCTATAATTTTCTGGGCATCAGGGAATATCCCAATATCGATCCGACGGTTGTTTCGGTAAGAACTTCTTATCCCGGCGCCAATTCAGATATCATTGAGTCACAGATCACCGAACCACTCGAAAAATCCATTAATGGTATAGACGGTATCCGGAACATTTCATCTTCAAGTAACCAGGGTAGCAGTAACATTACCATTGAATTTAACCTGGATAAGAATATCGACGATGCTGCAAATGATGTGCGTGATAAGGTATCGCAGGCAGCCAGAAGCTTGCCAAAGGATATCGACGGCAACCCGGTAGTAAGCAAGGCGGATGCGAATTCGGATGCGGTCATCACAATGACCGTACAAAGCGATAAGCGCAATGTAATGGAGTTGAGTGACTACGCTGAGAACGTGATCGCCGACAGGTTGCAGACCATTACCGGGGTAAGCAGCGTGCAGATCCAGGGGCAGCGCAAATTTGCCATGAGAATCAGGATTGCGCCTGATAAGCTGGCTGCTTATGGTTTAACTTCTGCAGACATAGTTGCTGCCCTGGACAGGGAAAATGTAGAATTACCCTCGGGAAAGATTACGGGAGCTAACACCGAACTGATTGTAAAGACGTTAGGTAAGCTGACCAACGCAGAACAGTTTAACAACCTGATTTTAACCAGCGATTCGGGTAATGTGGTACGGCTGAAAGATATAGGTTATGCTGAGCTGGGCTCGGAAAATGAAGAAACAGTATTGCGGGAATCAGGGAAGCCCATGGTTGCTGTTGGGCTGGTACCACAGCCTGGTGCAAATTACCTGGATATCTCTAAGGAATTTGACAAAAGGTTTGAACAGCTCCAAAAGGATATACCCAGCGACATTAAGCTCAATATTTCTTTAGATAACACAAAATTCATTAAGAAATCGGTAACTGAAGTAGCTGAAACCATTATCCTTTCTTTGATCCTGGTAATCCTGATCATCTACCTGTTCTTCAGAGATTGGGCAATTGCAATCCGGCCTTTAATAGACATTCCTGTTTCACTGATATTTACTTTCTTTATCATGTACATTTTTGGATTTTCCATTAATGTCCTTTCCTTACTGGCTATAGTCCTTGCTACGGGGCTGGTCGTGGATGACGGGATTGTAGTAACTGAAAATATATTTAAAAAAGTGGAGGAGGGCTATTCGCCTTTTGAGGCGGCTATAAAAGGCTCCAACGAGATCTTTTTTGCTGTAATATCCATTTCGATCACCCTAGCGGCAGTATTTCTGCCGGTGATCTTTTTACAGGGATTTGTCGGGCGTCTGTTCAGGGAATTCGGTATTGTGATCGGTGCCGCGGTATTGATCTCCGCTTTCGTATCGCTGACGCTTACACCTATGCTGAACGCTTACCTGATGAAAAAAACAGGGCATAAAAAATCTAAGTTTTACGATTTGACCGAGCCTTATTTTGTAAAGCTGAATGAAGGTTACGCAGAAAAACTGGACAAATTCCTGAACAGAAGATGGCTGGCTATTCCAATCATTTTGGTCTGCGTTGGATTGATCGTTTTATTCTGGAAATTACTGCCAAAGGAAACTGCTCCTTATGACGATCGCAGTGCAATAAACATGAATATGTCGACACCCGAGGGCTCGTCTTTTGCTTATACCGACAGGTTTATGAACAAGCTTCAGAAAACAGTCAGTGACTCAATACCCGAGACTAAGGTGAATATCACCATTACGTCTCCGGGTTTTGGTGGTTCCGGTTCTACCAACAGCGGGTTTGTAAGGATGGGCCTTACAGATCCTGAAGACAGGGAACGGTCGCAAGCGGAAATTGCCAATAAACTGACTGGTATAACCAGGAAGTTTACGGAAGGAAAGGTTGTCGTAACCCAGCAGCCTACGATTTCTGTAGGCCGAAGGGGTGGTCTGCCAATCAGCTATATCATACAGGCCCAGAACTTTGAAAAACTAAGAGAAAAGATTCCGCTGTTCATGGATGAGGTTTCTAAGGACCCGACGTTTACTACTTCAGATGTAAATTTGAAATTCAATAAACCTGAAATCGATCTGAGTATAGACAGGGATAAGGCAAAAAATCTGGGTGTATCGGCATCAGATATCGGATCGGCACTACAACTGGGCTTGAGCGGACAGCGTTTTTCTTACTTCTTTATGAACGGCAAGCAGTACCAGGTGATTGGCCAGTTTGAGGTGGGAGACAGAAAGGATCCGTTGGATCTGAGTTCTGTTTATGTAAGAAATGATAAAAATCAGCTCATTCAGCTGGACAATGTAGTGACTGCAAAAGAGGAGAGCAGCCCGCCGCAGTTGTACCGGAACAACCGTTTCATTTCTGCTACGGTATCTGCCGGACTTGCACCTGGCAAGAGTATAGGTGACGGACTCGATGCCATGGACAAGATCTCTGCAAAGGTGCTGGACGAATCATTTTCAACTGACCTTGGCGGGGAATCGAGAGACTTTAAAGAGAGTTCGTCCAATACGTTATTTGCATTCGGGCTCGCTTTATTACTTGTCTACCTGATTCTGTCTGCGCAGTTTGAGAGTTTTATAGACCCTGTTATTATTATATTAACTGTACCTATGGCTGTGGCGGGGGCCTTTCTGTCACTATGGCTTTTCGGGCAGAGCTGGAATATCTTCAGCCAGATCGGAACGATTATGCTGATAGGGCTGGTAACAAAAAACGGGATACTGATCGTTGAGTTCGCCAATCAGCTTAAGGAAAAAGGAGTCAGCATTCATGACGCGATCAGAGAAGCCTCTGTATCCAGACTCAGACCAATTTTGATGACCAGTCTGGCTATTGCCATTGGAGCACTTCCTATTGCTATGGCACTGGGTGCGGCAGCCAAAAGCAGGATGGGTATGGGTATTGTAATTGTTGGCGGCACAACCTTTTCACTGGTGCTTACCTTATTTGTAATCCCTGCGATATATTCATATTGGTCTAAGGAACATAAGGTGAATGCGGATCTGGAAGAATCTTTAAACTCGGCACTGGAAAGCGAAAAAAATGAAAATGCTAAATAAATACGGGAAAAAACTGTTGCTGCTGTTTGCATTGTTCAGTGTAACAAAGGCCGGGCTGGCACAGGAGAAATTGTCTTTGCAAGATGCCATTACACTGGCATTGAAAAACAACTACGACATTAAGCTGGTCAACAATGATGTTCAGATTGCCAGAAACAATACGAACATTGGAAATGCAGGTCTGCTACCACGTCTGGATGGCAGCTTTACTGAAGGCGGAAGCCGCCAGAACACTACTCGTACTCAGAGCAGTGGCAACCAGCAAACGCTGACAGGTGTAAGAAATACCAACATGAGTTATGGCGTGGCGCTTGGCTGGACCGTCTTTGACGGACTGCAGATGTTTACCAATTATGAAAGGTTAAAGGAACTGCAAAAACAGGGAGAAGTGAGTGCTAAGGCAACAATATTAACTACGATAAGTACAGTGATCAATAGCTATTATACGGTTTTAAAAGAGCAGCAGCTCGTTGAGGCAAGAGACAGTGCGCTGGATATTTCACAGCTTCGCCTGAGGATCGCAAACAACAAATTAGACATAGGCAGGGGATCAAAGCTCGATGTGATCACTGCCCAGGTCGATTATAATACCGATACATCTGCATACCTTCAGGAGCGGGCGTTATTGAAGAATGCAAAAACAAGCCTCAACCAGGTGATGGCGAGAGATCTGAATTCAGATTTTAGCGTGAACGAGACTATAGATATCAACAG
>DATFQH010000322.1:0-3447 GCA_035264385.1 Pedobacter sp. | reverse complement strand
TACTATTCACTATGAATCTTAAAAGAAAACTATCAATATTATTGGTAGTTCTTGTCATTGCTTTCGGGTGCCGTAAAAGCAATATTCTGAGCGACAGCAAAGAACTCACTGAATTTAAAATTCTGGCTCAATTCAATTCTGATTTCCTGAAAAAAGATATTGTAGGTAAAATATCTGATAACAAGATTAATCTAATTGTTCCCAGGGGTCTTGATCTGACAAATCTAAGGGCTTCATTTGCCTTTTCGGGTAGGCAAATCCTGATAAGTGGCACAGAGCAGCAGTCGGATGTCAGTGTAAACGACTTTTCAAAAAACATAAGTTATAACATAAAAGCGGAAGATGGCAGTCAAATCAGTTACTCATTAGTTCTAAGCTATGTAGATGACCTTGGATTGGTCATGTCTTCATTTTCATTACTAATTGCTAATAATCCTGACCTGAAACAGGATTTAAATTTGCTGGTCAATGCAAATAAGATAACCGGTAAGTTAAAGAGTTCAAAAAGATTGTTCAAAGCAACGTTCAATACTTTAGCGGCTGATGTAAGTATTTCAGATATCAAACAACAAAGCGGTGTTACTGTAAATGATTTCTCCGGCCCTGTTATTTACACACTTACTTCTGAATACGGGCTAAAGGCCCAGTTCACTGTAACGATTAACTGGGAATCTGCAGTACCACATATTTATATCGAAACAACCAATAGTGCTCCTATCGTGTCAAAGGAAGAGTACCTCAATGCTACCATTAGGATAGAAGGAAAAGGTGCTTTTGAGGATTACAAAGGGACCACCAAAATAAAGGGGCGTGGTAATTCTACCTGGATTTATTATCCAAAAAAGCCATATCGTTTAAAGCTCGACAAAAAAGCTCCACTGTTAGGTTTGGCTGAAGATAAGGATTGGGTATTGCTGGCCAATTACATTGACCCTACGCTTATGTTAAATGGTGTAGCGATGAAGACAGGTGAATTGCTCAAAATGCCCTATACTAACCACATTATACCAGTTGAGGTTACAATCAATGGTATTGAATTGGGTTGCTACAACTTTACCGAACAGGTGGCAGTTGCTGAAAAAAGGATTAATATTGGCGGCGACGGAACGCTCCTTGAATTGGATAGTTATTTTGATGAGCCCTGGGAATTCAAGTCTGCATCATTCGACCTTCCAGTGATGGTTAAATATCCGGATATAAAATCACAGTCTGAACTGGATTTAATACAGGCAGACTTCCAGGTAATGGAAAAGGCAGTAGCCTCCTCTTCGTTTCCGAACAATGATTATGCTGACTACATTGATATAGATGCATTGGTGAATTACCTTCTGGTTTGTAATCTAACAGATAATGAAGAAATCAATCATCCGAAGAGTATCTATATGTACAAGACAAAAAATGGTAAATATACCATGGGTCCGCTATGGGATTTCGATTGGGCATATGGCTATGAGGGCAGCCAAGTTCATTTTAGTTCGTCTAACAGGCCTCCTTTTTGGTCAAACCCTGAACAGGGAACGGAATTCTTTTCCAGATTTTTAAACGATCCAAAAGTAAAAACATTGTACAAACAGAAATGGATTGCATTTAAAGCCAATAAGCTACAGGAACTGATTAGCTATATAGGCGCTACTTCTGCACTTATCGAAACTGCGCAACAAAGGGATTATACAGTATGGAATCAGGGAAATGGAAATTTTAGAGAAGGAACTTTGAAGTTAATTGAATGGATTCAGAACAGAGCCAGCTACATAGATGGATATGTAGCTGGATTTTAATCCTTACGATTAATTCGGATTACATCCTTTCGGGAACTTCTATGCCGAGTATCCTCATGCCGGACTTCAGTATTCCGGCTGTAACGGAGCTCAGATTAAGACGATGCTGCTTCAATGATGCATCCTCTTCTTTTATGATCGGGGGTACTTCATGATAAAATTTATTGAACATCTTTGCGACTTCATATAGATAATTGGCTAAAGTGGCCGGGCTGTGTGCCCTCGCGGCTTCAGTGAGTTCCAGCGGATACTTAGACAACAGCAAGATCATATCGAGTTCTGTAAGATTGATCGATACGTCGGTCACCTTACTACCATCAAAACCTGCCCTGCTTAGCAGCGATTTGATGCGTGCATGTGTATATTGTATAAACGGCCCAGTGTTACCTTGAAAATCAATAGATTCAGCAGGATCAAATAACAAGCGTTTTTTTGGTTCTACTTTAAGTAAGAAGTACTTTAAGGCGCCCATACCAATCTGATAGTATAATTGATCCTTTTCTTCTTCACTAAAATCATTCACCTTACCCAGTAATTCTGTCTTTTGTTTGGCAGTTTCTATCATTTCTGCAACCAGATCATCTGCATCCACTACGGTTCCTTCGCGCGACTTCATTTTACCACTTGGAAGGTCTACCATTCCGTACGATAAATGATAGAGCCCGGTAGCCCAACTTTTTCCGAGTTTCTCTAAAATTAGAAATAGAACTTTGAAATGGTAGTCCTGCTCATTACCTACTACATAGATGGACTCATCCATTTTGAAATCGTCATATTTCATCTGTGCGGTGCCAAGATCCTGTGTGATATACACCGAAGTGCCATCGGCCCTTAATACCAGTTTCTGATCCAAACCGTCTGCTGTAAGGTCAATCCAAACTGATCCGTCTGGTTTTTTAAAGAAAATCCCTTTTTCAAGTCCTTCATCCACGGTATCTTTTCCCAGTAGATAAGTATTGCTTTCGTAATAGTATTTATCGAAATCAACGCCGAGATTCTTATAGGTGACTCCAAAGCCCTCATATACCCAGCCATTCATAGTTTTCCAGAGTTCTATTACTGTTTCATCCCCTGCTTCCCAATCCTGAAGCATCTTTTGCGCCTGCTTAATCAGCGGAGCATTCTTTTTAGCTTCATCTTCGGTTTGACCTTCGCCCTTAAGTATATCGATCTCCTTTTTATATTCCTTATCGAAGATCACGTAGTATTTACCCACCAGATGATCGCCTTTTAAGAAGGAGCTTTCGGGAGTTTCTCCATTGCCCCATTTCTGCCAGGCAAGCATAGACTTGCAAATGTGAATGCCCCTATCATTTACCAGGTTTACCTTAAATACCTCATATCCATTGGCCTTAAGTAGTTCAGCGACTGAATAACCCAATAAATTATTTCTGACATGTCCCAAATGGAGTGGCTTGTTTGTATTGGGGGATGAATACTCCACCATCACTTTTTTACCGTTTGGTTCAAATGTACCAAATGAAGGGTCGAGTAATTGGGTATTGAACAGGTTGAGCCAGTATTCATCGGCAATGCTCAGGTTTAAAAAACCCTTAACCACATTAAATGCCGTCACTTCATTTACATTTTCCAGAAGATAGCTACCCAGATCCTGAGCGGTTTGTTCCGGAGATTTTTTCGAAAAACGTACAACAGGAAAAACAACAAT
>DATFQH010000321.1:0-7895 GCA_035264385.1 Pedobacter sp. | reverse complement strand
TCAAAATTAGAATTAGGAATATATCTTGAATCGGGAAGGCTATCACCGAGGGATAGTACCCTAAGATGCTCAGCGAAAGTTGTAAACAGTGAGTGGGCTAGCGTTCTGCAGACTTTCTGTATGCCACCGGTACTTTCGAACATGTTTAGTGTTATAAACAATACGTTTGTTGTAGATTTCACGATTGAAAATATTCTTTGTTATATGTACGCTGTTCATGATCCCGATGATAGCCTGATCCGTTATATTGTTTTTGATCATAATAGCTGCTATGAAAACCGTCTGCCATATAATCATTCAGAATTATTCCGAAATTGGTCAGATTCATTTCCTTCTCTAATGTATCGGCGCTTGTAGCAAAATTTTGCTTTGAGACTCCACAGCGCAGTACAAATAAATTAATATCTGCTATTTTCATTAAGGGCCTGCTATCGGAAACTAATCCAATAGGAGCGGAATCCAAAACAATAAAATCGTATTTAGACTCCAATGTGTTCAGCAGTAATGACATCTTATTGTTATGGAGCAGTTCTGACGGGTTTGGCGGTATTTCTCCGGATGGTATGAAATCGAGATTGCTGATGTGCGTTTGTTTAATGAGTTGATTTAGCGGAAGCTGTGAGGAAAGGTATTGGCTTAGCCCGTTTTTGCTGTCAATCTTAAATGAACGGTGAAGAGCCGGTTTGCGCATATCGGTGTCGATTAGTAATATTCGCTTATCTGTCAAACTCAGGGATGCCGCAAGATTTAAAGAAACAAAAGATTTGCCTTCTCCTGAAATTTCTGAGGTGACGCAGATGATTTTATTCTTCTTTTCTGATGCCAGAAAATTCAGCCTGCTTCTAACCGATTTTACGGTTTCTGAAAAGTGTGATCTGGGATTGTTGAGGACTGGAATGACATGCTTGTCTTCCGTTGAATTGTATTTTCCTATTATACCGATGACTGGAGTTTTGGTGTATTCCTCAATTATTTCTTTGCTGTGGATGTAGGGATCCCAAATGCGCAGGAGAAGGGTTAGCGCTATGCCTGTAATCATACTGATGAGAATAGAGGCGGTATATATTTTTTGCGGAACTGGAGCTATTGGTTCGTATGATATAGAAGCGCTGTCAATGATTACCGCACCGGGAACTATAGATTCTCTTGAGATTTGTGCTTCAAGTTTCTTCTCTGAAAGATAGTTGTATATTTTTTGGTCTACATCGAATTTAGACTGTAAATTGATAAACTGTTGTTCTATAAATGGTAAGTCTTCAAGATTTTGGCGAATGCTGTCAATTTCGTAGTCAAGAATTGTCAAAGCACTTTGGTTATTTTGAATTTGTGAAGAAATGTCCTGGTGGATGGCTTGGGAATAGACCGTGATCTCGCTATTAATTCTTTTTATTTCAGGAGCATTGAAAGTGTAGAAATTCGATAGATGCTGTTTCTTTATGATCAACTGATTACGATTGGTGATCATTGTGTTCAATTGAGGGTCTGCAAAAGCCTGGAGGCCGTAACTCAGGTCTTCTTTGCCCATTGATTCATCTATATTTTTTTTGAATTGAGAAAGCGTCCTGGCATTCAGATTTAATGCATGTTTCTGGCTCTCAAAATCAGTTAGCCGGCTTGTGATATCAGTTAAGGTAAAAGATGGGTTTAATAAGCCGTTAGCTCTTTTGAATTTCTGAATTTCATCGCCGGATGATTTGATCCTCGCTGACATTTTTAACAGCAGTGAACTGATAAATGTTTCGCTCTGCATTATTGATGAAGAACGCAATGATTTGTCAAAATTCAAATATTGATTGAGAATCGCATTTAAGATGTCTTTAGCGAAATAAGGATTTTCATCACTGATTCTCAGACCTATTATGTTGCCATTTTGCACTTCATCGATGCTAAGCTTACTTTTTATTTCTTGCATCAGCTTTTCCTTATTGTTGAAAGTGAACACGATTCCGAGGCCTGTTGCGGTTGTAGAAGACAAGATTTTAAATTTTAACTTTTCAATACTCACAACCTGTCCGTACCTGTAAATTCCATGCTTTTTTTTGCCAGATGCAGAAGATTTTAATTGGTAAGCGCTCTTGTTAATTGGAATAAATTCGAAATGAGATGAAGTGTCTATATTTCCATGGATAAGTTTAATATCGAGTGGTTTTTCCGGATAGATATTGTTCAGCCGAAGTTTTTCTTTTCTGTAGAATGATACGTCATAATCGAGAGACGACAGTGCTTTATAAAGGACGTTTTTGGACTGAAGTATAAATCTTTCAGATTCTATCTTTCCCGATCTCTCATATATTGCCCTGGCACTTATTAATTCAGTTAACTCTGTACGTTTTTCTTCTACTTTGAATGAGGCCGTTGATAAATAAAGTGGCTGTTTGATATAAATGTACGCTGAGGCAATGGTTAGACCGCTTACTAGAATTCCTGTTAACCAATACCAGCGGCTGACTATGATTCTTAAAATCCTTATGTAGCTGATCGACTTTAAAGTAATTAAATGATTAGCTGACAGTGCGTTATGCTGGACTTTCATCGAATGTTTTCTTTTTATACATATGGTAATATTTTATTATCGATTTCAAATTTTTAGAACCGAGTGAAAATGATTGATTTTTAATTCAAATGATTGATATTTATCTAAAAATGTTTATTTATTGTTTTTAATTATATTTTACTATTATTGTGAACAAATATATTTCTTTTTTGTGATAGTAACAATTGTGACTGTAGTTTTAAATGGTGCGGATTATATCGAAGAATGTATTGCTTCGGTTATGACTCAGAATTACAAGAAGATAGAGCATATCATTATAGACGGGGGGTCCTGCGACGGAACATTGGATATAATTGAACAGTATAAGAGTCGCATTTCCTATGTAACCAGTGAAGCAGACGAAGGAATGTATGACGCTTTGAATAAGGGGATCGCAATCGCCAAAGGGGATTTAATCGGGTTTCTGAATTCTGATGACCGGCTGGCGGACCAAAATGTGATTTCCTCGATAGTCAAGCAATTTAATTCACAATACTGTGATGCAATCTATGGCAATCTGAATTATGTATCCAGAAATAATACTGAAAAAATAACAAGAAAGTGGGAATCAAGGCAGTATGGCCTAAGATGCATTCAATCTGGCTGGATGCCGCCGCATCCAACATTTTATATCAGAAAAGAGGTCTTGGATAACAGTGAGCCTTATTCATCTGCGTATGGAACCTGTGGAGATTATGATTTTATGTTACGTCTGCTTTATAAGAAAAAAATAAAGGCCGTATTTGTTGACCTCCTCATTGTTTATATGAGAAATGGAGGAATCAGTAACGGTTCTTTTAAAAAGGTTTTCAAGTCTTTCTTTTACGATTACAGAATATTGGCGCGAAACAAAATTCCAATGCCTTTTCTTGTTGTTTTTTTTAAAAAAATAAGAAAGCTGAGACAATTCAGATAAATGATGGAGTAATTGTCATTTCCTGATACAAACACATACAGATTGTATTAATATAGGTACTTTTGCTTGCAGAACAAAACGAGTAAAATGAACATCGCAATTAATGGTTTTGGTAGAATCGGGCGTATCTTTTTGCGCACGGCTATTGAAAAAAACATCAATGTTATTGCTATCAACGATCTGGGAGATCCCGCTGTTATGGCGCATCTTTTTAAATACGATACAGTTCACCGTGGTTTTAAGGGAAGTGTGCGATTCGAAAAGGACAGTCTGATCGTTAATGGTAAAAGAATTTTGTTTTATTCGGAACCTGATCCTTCAAAATTGCCCTGGAATGATTTGGATATTGACCTGGTATTGGAGTCGACCGGTAAATTTGCCAGCAGGGAAGGTGCTGATCTTCATTTGAGTGCCGGAGCGAAACAGGTTTTGATTTCTGCGCCCTGTACTGATAAAGATGTAGAAATGGTGGTTTTGGGTGTCAATGATGAGCTGATCGATCTGAGTGCTAAGGTGCTGTCGAATGCTTCATGTACGACCAATAATGTGGCTCCAATGGTAAAGATACTGGATGAGAACTGGGGAATTCTGGATGGATACATTACTACTGTTCACTCTATGACGGGTGATCAGAATCTGCATGATGCGCCTCATAAAGATTTGCGCAGGGCCAGAGCAGCCTCTGCTTCTATTATTCCGACCAGTACGGGTGCGGCCAAGGCCATTACCAATATATTTCCTCATTTAAATGGCAAGCTGGGCGGTGCCGGTATCAGGGTTCCGGTTTTGAACGGATCGCTAACCGATTTTACCTGTATCCTTAAGAAAGAAGCTACAATTGAAGAAATCAATATGGCTTTTAAAAAGGCGTCTGAAAATGAAATGAAGGAGGTTCTGGAGTATACCGAAGATCCGATCGTTTCTGTCGATATTCTGGACAATACCCATTCTTGTATTTTTGATTCGCAGTTGACTTCTATTGTTGGCGATTTGGTAAAAGTTGTTGGCTGGTATGACAACGAGTCTGGTTATGCGGCCAGGCTGGTCGATGTGGTAGAGAAGATCATAAAGATCCATACTCAGGTGCCTGTCATTTTGAAATAGATTTCTCTGAAGCGCTGCAATGTATAGGAAAGTAAAGTTGATAAATTTTACAGTTTCAGTGCGGACATCCGCCAATGCTTCTTATATTTGGTGCACTGTCGGAAGTTAGGCTGTTTAATTTAAAGAAAGCGGGGCTTCAGATCATTCGGGATCCTGGTTAAGTTGCGGGCATTGGTCTGCATATTTAACAGGATTGGGCAATTAACTCAATAAAACACAACCAAAGAATACAAACAACAATTAAATGATGAGAACAATAGATCAATGCAACTTTGCAGGTAAAAAAGCTTTAGTCAGAGTTGACTTTAATGTCCCTTTGGATAAGGACTTTACTATTACTGATGATAAAAGAATGCGTGCAGCACTTCCTACTATCAATAAAATATTGAAAGACGGTGGTAGTGTGATTTTAATGTCTCACCTTGGCAGACCTAAAGGAGGCCCGGAAGATAAGTACTCGCTTAGGCATATATTAAAAGATCTTTCAGCTATGCTGAATCTTGAAGTTAAATTTGCCAATGACTGTATTGGCGCCGAAGCTACTGAAAAAGCGAAGGATTTGGCAGCTGGTGAAGTTTTGTTACTGGAAAATCTTCGTTTTTATAAGGAGGAAGAAAAAGGCGATAAAGCATTTGCTGAAAAACTTGCCGCACTTGGCGATATCTATGTGAATGACGCATTTGGTACTGCACACAGGGCACATGCATCTACTGCCATAGTAGCCGACTTCTTTTCTGATGCTAAATATTTCGGGTACCTGATGGCTGAAGAGTTGAAGAATGCTGAAAAGGTAAATCACGGAGCTGACAAACCTTTTACAGCGATTATGGGTGGTGCTAAAGTATCGGATAAAATTTTACTGATTGAAAGCTTACTCGATAAGGTAGATAATCTGATCATCGGCGGCGGTATGGCGTATACTTTCGCTAAAGCACAGGGCGGTGAAATCGGTACCTCACTTTTAGAGGAAGACAGGATGGCACTATGTCTGGAGCTTTTGGAAAAAGCGAAGGCAAAAGGTGTTAACCTGGTTTTGCCGGTTGATACAGTAATTGCCGATAAATTTGATAACGACGCTCAAAAAGCGAATGTAGATTCTGGACAGATACCTTCAGACTGGATGGGTCTGGATATTGGTCCTAAATCGATTGAACTTTTTACTGGTGTAATCGCAAATTCTAAGACGTTGCTTTGGAATGGTCCGATGGGCGTTTTTGAGATGGCCAATTTTGAGCAGGGTACCAGGGCAATCGCTGATGCTGTTGTTGCTGCCACTCAGGATAATGGTGCATTTTCTCTGATAGGTGGAGGTGATTCTGCTGCTGCCATCGCCAAGTTCAATTTAGAAGATAAAGTGAGTTATGTATCTACCGGGGGTGGAGCATTACTTGAATATATGGAAGGTAAGGAACTTCCTGGTGTTAAAGCAATTAACGATTAATCAATTTTGTTGATTTTAAGGTAGGCGTTTCGTTCATAGCGAATCGCCTATTTTTTTTCCGCCACTTTCTACCACGCCAGATTTCGTCCATTTTGTGGCTAAAAAGGGGGAAAGTGGTAGGTATTTAATATGTTGAAAACTTTTTGTGGTAGAATGTGGTGAAAAGTGGTAGAAGTACCTATTTTTACACTACATAAAAAGTGTATATATTAAAATGGTTCAGTTGTTAGGAGAGTTTGATTGTAAATTGGATGCGAAGGGTCGCCTTATGGTGCCTTCGAGTCTGAAAAAGCAATTGCCTGATGTTGAACAACAGGGACTTGTGATTAACCGGGGCTTTGAAAAGCACCTGGTGATCTATCCTAAAAAAGTATGGGAGGGGATAGTTGAGGATCTGAGTAAGCTTAATCCTTACGAACCTAAAAATAGAGAATTTGTGCGCTTGTTTACCCGTGGCGCGACAGAATTGGCGCTGGATGCCACCGGAAGGGTAAACTTACCTAAATCACTTCTCGAGTCTGTGGGCATTGAGCTCAATGCGGAACTTGTGCTTGCTTGTCAGATTGATAAGATAGAGGTTTGGTCTAAAAAATCTTACGAGGCTTTGTTTGACAAGGATCCGGCTGACTTCGCTTTGTTGGCTGCTGAGGTTATGGGTGATAGAAACAGGAGGGAAGATGGAAAATAATTATCATGTTCCTGTGCTGCTAAAGGAGTGTATCGAGGCATTGAATATAAAGCCCGATGGTGTGTATGTGGATGTTACTTTTGGTGGTGGCGGCCATTCCAGGGAAATACTTAAGCATCTTGGAGCTGATGGGGTCTTAATTGTGTTTGATCAGGATCCTGATGCACAAAGGAATAAAATCGATGACCCGAGGTTTCGTTTTGTAGATCAGAATTTTGCCTTTTTAAAAAACAACCTGCGTTTACTGGGTTATAAGTCGGTTGACGGCATTCTTGCGGATCTTGGTGTTTCTTCTCATCAGTTTAATGAACCGGAAAGAGGTTTTTCTACCCGATTTGAGTCGGAGCTGGATATGCGGATGGATCAGCAAAGATCACTGACTGCCGCTGAGGTGCTGAACAGTTATCCTGAGGATAAACTTCATAAAATATTTGGCATTTATGGTGAAGTGAAAAATGCCAAGTCGCTTGCAGCAAGTATAGTGCGGGGAAGAGTTGAACAGCCAATTCAATCTTTGTCTGATTTTAAACGTGTTGCGGGTAATCATATCCCTAAAGGCAAGGAAAATAAATATATGGCCCAGGTCTTTCAGGCGCTGCGTATTGAGGTGAATGCTGAAATAGAAGTACTTGAGAATTTTCTGGTTCAGTCTTCGGAGGTATTGAAACCAGGTGGCAGGCTGGTGGTGATGTCTTATCATTCGCTGGAGGACAGGCCGGTCAAAAGTTTTATTGCAAAAGGCAAATTCAGAGGCGAAGCGGATAAGGACTTTTTTGGTAATGAGTTGAAGCCATTTAAGGTGATAACCAGGAAGGCAATTATGGCAGGTGAAGAGGAGCTTAAGTTAAATAGCAGGTCCAGAAGTGCCAAGTTAAGGGTGGGGGAAAGGATATGAGCAATAGATTTAGAGAAGAACTGGAACCTGAAGTACAAGAGGAACAGGATATGGAACCAAGGCTTAAGAAAGAGCCTGAAAATGAGAATTTGTTTTTTAAAAAGCTTTTTACAGAAGGTGTAATCAGTAAGGAGGCGGCCACTCAGGTACTTCCTTTTTTGATATTTCTATCGGTTTTGAGCATGTTATATATAGCAAATAGCCATATGGCTATAAAAAATATCAGAGAGATTGATCAGCTGAATAAAGAGGTAAAGGAGCTGAGCTGGGAATATAAATCGCTGAAAGCAGACCTGATGTTCAAGAGTAAACTGACAG
>DATFQH010000320.1:0-8027 GCA_035264385.1 Pedobacter sp. | reverse complement strand
GGCGGTGTTGCCGGAACTGTTATTGATCCTAAGGTAATTTTTAGTATTGCTCTTAAAGCTAATGCGAGCAACATCATCCTTGCACACAACCATCCCTCGGGTAACCTCAAGCCTAGTGAACAGGATCTGAGAATGACTCAGGAAATCGTTGAGGCTGGTAATATGTTAAGCCCGTATGTACTGGATATTTGATTATTACCCGGGATAACTTTTATTCTTTCGGAGATGAAGGGCTCTTATAGGCCATAAATATCATAGTTATTCAGATCATCCTGCTTTCTGAATTGATACGCCAGGTGAATCCATGTTTTTTCTAGCTAACAAATCAGGACACATTTGGTGAACGTGACCCCGTTACTTCAGTGTCAATTGGCCGTTACCAATGACATAGATGAGTTAATCAATCAGGGGATCATAGCCAGCCAGCGTATACTTAAATGCATTGTATTTATCCAAGAAGTTAAGCTTAAGATAATCCGTTTTTCCTGCCTGTCCAATTTTCAAAGCTCAGTTCAAATTTGATTTCACCATTTGAATAGCTTCCGATATTGATCCATCCTTGAAGGGTATAAAACTTTTCTGCTCTGGTATTCTGCGTGGTGCCTAGCACAATAGATGCTTTGGTCTGGCTGAAATACCAGTCGATCATTAGCCGGTGCAATGCTCTTCCGACTCCTCTTTCCGCATGAACTGGATCTACAAATAACGCCCAGACACTTCTGTCTTGCAGGTCTACGATAGAAAAACCGACAATGGTGCCATTTGTCTCGGCCACCCAGCCCTTTCCTTTTTCGGTAATGTAATAAGCAACATCCTTATCTGGGACCAGATTTGGGTCGCTCAGCGTGTTTTCTTTTACCAGGTGCCTTACCACTTGCATTTGAGCAATGTCGGAGAGTTCCGCTATTCTGAATTTCATGATTCAAAAGTAAAGAATAATGTATCAACCTCGTTTCCCAGGTATTGCCAACTTGGTTAGTACACAATTAAGTTGTTATTAAAAAGGTTACATTGCCCGCAAGAGTGCCGCCGGGATGCATGGTACAGTGGATAAAACCACTAGTATGCAACGCTCAACAATAAAATTACATTTTACGAGATGTATCGGGACAAGTGTACCAATCCATTAAATGTTAAAGAAATTAGGTCTGCCTGAGATCATTGATTGATTCTATGTGGCTTTAAAAACTATTCCTGTTGGCTTTGATGTACTGGATGTTTAATTCGTTTAGATCATCATTGTACTCAAAGAACTGTTGACTCAAGTCTTCCCATACCGGATCTGCCAGTTCTTCAATTTGTTCGAGGATGTGTTGACGCGCGTTGCGGTATCTTGGCACTTCTTTATCCGGGAACTGATCGAGCGCTTTTTGTACGATTTCGGCGGTTCTGTTTGCGCCAATTGCTTTTAAAGCCTGAACAACTTCGTTTGCTGTGTCGCCGGAGGAATTGAAAAAGTATTGGTAAAAGCCACCATTATTGACTTCACGTTCCAGCTCCTGAATATAATGGAAATCGCGCTGAGGCTGGCTCAGGTGACTCAAGTCATCACCGTGGATGCACAGACCACAAATGTAATCATCGATTGCAATGATACTTCCGTTCTGGTCGGTTGCGTCGAGTAACTCTCCAAGGTTGAATGACGGCTGCCCTGATTTTAAATCAGTAGTTTTTGGGTTCCAAAAAAGTTTTTTAAACAGGTTCATTTCGCATCATTGAGACAATGCAATATAGCAAAATAAGAAGCATCCACTCAAAAGTAATACCATTTGTAAATAAGGCGGAACATCACATGACCGAAGACCACAAAATAAATACTTTTACAGGCCAACGAAGCAGTAAATGCTTGAAGACATGAAGGTTTACTTTCTTAATTTACCAATGAGACGATTGAAAGCACCCGCCGTTCCCATTTGATGGTTTATTTTTTTAATTTTAAGACGTGGATGAATATTCTATACTGATACAAGCTATGGCTAGCGAATTAATTTACTAATTGCCGCAAGGTGAGCAAACAAAAGCAGTGGAACAATAAATGCAGGGAGCCAGCTGAAGGGGGAATTTAAGATGGCAACATTTAACTGATCAAATCCAAATTGCTGAAACGGAGATGATGCGGATGATTTGGATTTAAAGCCCAATGTTTATGTTTTGCATAAAGAATATTGTACAATGGAACTGCGACTCAAATGGAGAATTTCTGTCATAGCTGCCCCAGTGACATATCTCTTTATCTGCGGTAATGATACCTTGAGGGCTTTACTGCTTGATTTGTGGGGTATCGCCCGGTCTTATATGGCGTAATAGTTGTGCTTTTAAATAGCTTAATTCAAAATAGAGATTAATTTGGCCGCTTATCTAACGCTATGAAATACATAATGATTGTGTTGCTGAGTTTCCTGATGGCTTCTGCGGTCACTATTGCAGGTGTATTCATTTTGCAATCAATGCGTCTTATGGGAACTGCAGATACCGATATGAAGAACCTTCCTTATGTATTGCCATAGGCTTTAATAATTTGCTGGCTTTAGGGACTTTTCCTGTATTTCTGAATCTGAAGGCGCAGGTTCGAAACCATGTTTCGTTAACCGCGTTTACCTTCTTTGCACTTCCGCTTGTCATTATGGGGTGTGTTGCTTTCTCGCTCGAAGATGAAGCATGGACAGGGCTGCTGTTCTGTGTTCCTTATTTAACTATTTTGTCAATATTTTTTGTGCGTTTTCGCAATCAAAAAGATGTTTAATTTTATACTCGTATTGTTTTATAAGAAATACGTTCATTCATCCCTTCGGGTATAATTTTCAGATCAGGGACAATTTTCTACTCTTCATCGTTTAAAATCCAACTTGCAATCCTGCTGAAATGTAAGGAGATGACTGGAAAGAGTATTCTTTATCCTGAAAAATAGTCTTTAAACTTCTTTCGTTAATTTGGGCGGTGCGCATAGCATTCAATCCGGCAGTGAGGGGCAGTGTAACACGTTTTCCGAACTTTATTTCCGGACGCAATCCGAAGATAACATATTGATGTGTGAAAATTTTGTCTTTTCCTTCTTGTTCCAGTAGCGCCATTTGCCCATTGACCTCCATGACCAGATTTAACCGTAAGTTTTTACTGGCATTGTATCCGGCTGATACATCAAGGCCGTCTTTTAAAGAAACATTCACAGTGTAACGTCCAGATGTTGTCCAGTTCAGGTAAAAAGCGGGGAATAACATTGGAAACCCAAAAAAATTATTGAGTGCAAGTCCGCCGCCCAGATCCAGATTCGGTCGTAAATGACGAATAAACACCGCACTAACGCTACCTAATACATTCCTGAACCTCATTTGAGGCAGATTTTTACTTGGCATAAAGAGCCCGCCGCCTATCCCGGCTTTAAGTGACCATCTGTCATTCAAAGGCCGTTGGTAATTAAGACTTATGCCGATATTGAGGATTTCATCCATAACCAGAGGTTCGGTAAAGTTCATGTTGTTAAGTTTAACATATGCTCCGCCTGCGCTGACAGACCACATGGTAGGGCGATTCAACGCATCCAGACTCTTTGACAAAGGAACGTTAATCCCTGCTTGATAGACCATGGCTGAACCTTTGCTGTTTCCTATTTTTTGGCTGGAATCGCCTTGTGTTAACTGATACCTGGATGTTCCGAAATACTCGGTTTTGAAAAAAACCTGCGCACTGCTGTTTGTAGAAGCAATAACTGTCATAAATACACCAATCAATAAAAATCTCATCGTTTTCTAATTAAAAATTTCCAATACACAGGACGTTTCTACGGCTGATGGAGCAAATATCATCCGGGAGAGCCGCTGATCGTGAATAGTTTTGACCGATGGTCGTTTAACTTTGACGCCTGGTAACCAGTGTGTAAATTAATACCGGTAACTTTGTATGATGACTCTTTTAAAAAACTATGACAGGTTCGTTATCCTGATATGGGTATTTCTAACTATTGTTTTTTGGTTTCGGTATATACCGGACTCATCAGCATTAGAGGGCGGTTTACTTGCTTTAGGTATGATGTTATGCTTATATCCCTTCACAACCTATCTGAGCAAAACCCTGTTGCAGAAAGCAATGCGACAAAAGAAGATGCTTTTATTTGGTGGACAATTTTTTTTGGTTTCAGCCCTATCTGCTGTCTTTATCCCTGCCATTCTTCATGGGTTTCGTTATTTGGAGGAAATTGGCTTTTTTCCTTCATCCCAGTTATTATTAAGTAGAAGTTTGTTCAGTATCATGTACATCAACGCTCTTCTGGTAGCGATATTCGTTAATTTTGGCTTCTGCGGATTGCGCTTCCAGGAGGAAAGCATGAAGCTGCATGAAACATTGTTTGAGTCCCAGTTGCAAATGCTTCAGAGGCAGATCAGCCCTCATTTCATGTTTAATGTATTGAACCACATCAATATACTAATGCAGGAGGATGTAAGCTTAGCATCTTCATTGTTAATAAAATATTCTAAAATTCTTCGGTATCAATTAAATAGCGAGAAAAACAGAAAGGTGAACATAGAACAGGAAGTACAATTTTTAAAAGACTTTATTGATATAGAAAATCTTCGATGGGGAGATGAGCTGATCATCAACTGTTCATGGTTAGTTGATAACAACCAAAAGGAATTTCCTCCTTTACTATTGATAACTTTTATAGAAAATGCCTTCAAACATGTATCTCGATGCATTGCTGAAAATGCATATGTAAATATCCGTTTTGAGCAAATAACCGATTCAGTTTTGTTGGAAATTGAAAATTCCAAATCTAATATTCATCTCGAAAAAGATAGTGTTTCAGGGTTGGGGTTGGAGAACGTAATAAAACGTCTGAATATACTTTATCCTAACAATTATAAATTGGTTATAAAAAATTCAGAAACCACCTATTATTCTAAACTGGTGATCAAAATATAGTGTTATGACAGAAATATTATCAAAACGATCAGGAAGTCAGCCGTTAAAATGTTTAATTGTGGATGATGAGCCAGTCGCCATTAAAGGGGTTGTCAATTTCATTAATCAGCTGGATTTTTTGGAGGTCGCCGCTACCTGTACCTCCGCCATGAAGGCAACAGAAATCCTGAAAGCTAAAGATATTGACCTGATGTTTCTCGACATCAACATGCCCATGTTATCCGGATTGGAGTTTTTAGAGTCATTAGACAAGTCACCATTGACCATATTGACCACTGCTTATTCGGAACATGCCCTGGAAGGCTTTAGGCTAAACGTCGTTGATTACCTGATGAAACCTTTAGAGTTCCATCGTTTTTTCCAGGCGGCTAACAAGGCGCTGGATCTTTTTGAATCGCGTATTGTGCTGCAAAGTGGTAGGAGCGGAGCTGACTTGGATATGTACATCCGGCAAGGAGATACTTTTCAGCGGATCATTTGGGAGGATATTTTATTTGTAGAAGGAATGCAGAACTATCTGAAACTGCATTTTAAAGAGAAGACCTTTATTATTCATCAAACCATGACCTCCCTGGAAGACATGCTACCTGGTCAAGCATTTTTCAGAATCCATCAATCGTATCTGATCAACACCCATAAAATTGACGCCATTTCAGGAGGACGGGTTTTTATTGACGGCAAACAGCTTCCAATCTCACGCCATAGAAAAGAAGACTTGCTGAAAACCGTAGTGTACGTCAAGCTGATTAGTAAATGATCCAAGCGGCATTTTCCGGTAGCTAGCTATTTAAAACTGAAGAATTCTAGTTCATACTGCTATTATTATCTTGTTGTAATATGAGAGCTGACGCTGGTTGTGTGGCCGGGTTTTCAAATATAACTATGGAATTCAGCGTTGCCTTGTCAATTTGTGAGATTCCCTCTTGCCAGAATCATTCGTACTTTTCCAATTATTCTTTGAAAACAGGTATCAGTATTTCGTCTACAAGTGTTTCAAGACGTTTCTTGTCAATGCCCTGCGTTCGGACTAGATTTTCAATACGGATTAAATCAAAGGGCAGCATTAATGTAACACCACTTGTAACCTTAATATGTTCACCTCGCAATTCAGCATTTTGCAAAATCGTTTTCATAGCTTCGATAAATTTATTAACAGCCTTGGTATGCACCAGCGGTTCTCTGCTATTGTCTTTGTCCTGCAAACGGATATAATAATAGTTAATTATAACTTCCGAACCGATCTCATTGTATACACTTTGACAAAAGGTAAGCAGTTGGTTTAAATCTCCGCGCAAACTTCCTGTATTTTCCAGGTTGTCAAGAAAATCACCATCAAAAAGTTTTTTGGCCTTATAGGTATAAATATCCTTTAAAAGAATCATGCAAAATTCTGAATATAGACTATTCAATAGCAATCAAAAAGCTAGAAAAAAAGGGGTATATAATAAGCGACATAAAAACACTTGAGGATATTTGGAAAAGAAATGATACAGATCCACAGGAAGTTATCGAATTATTAATGGATTGAGCTTTTGGAAATCAACAATTAACGAAAATTAGAGGATAGAACGGCTTGTTTTGTAAGTCGGGTAAGAAAGGCAGAAGCACCTATTATCCAGGCCTTCAGTCTTTATAAGCCAATTAGTTAAAAGCAGCTGGTAAGTGGCGAGAAAAAGGCATTTCGGTTGAGAAATCTCAATCCCCTTGAGGCTTGTTGATATCACTACCAATACAAAATCATTGAGCTAGGTTCGGAATGATCTAATAATTAAAAAATTCACTTACACCGTTTGTTATGAAATACCTTGTCGTGGAAAGCAAAAACCAGCAACCAAATGAGCTTATTTATGAGATCGTTGACTTTCTCTGGGACAACGGTAACTAGGTGCATATCAGCAGTAACTACAGCGAAGGTGAGCTTCAACGAATCATTCAAAGTTGTGATTGCATCGTGTTATTGCAATATCAGGAAACATGCTTTGATAAAGCGAAAGAAGCATTTCTAAATAACCTTGCATTAAAAAAATGTATACTGAAAAAGACTTTTCTGTTTTTTTCAGACAATGGTATTTATAGTAATATCATACCCTTTCCACATAAAATTTTTGATTTTGAACAGCTGAATAAAAATGAATTATTCCGATTTTTTTTTGGTGCAAGAAATTAAGTAGTTAAGTGGTCCGCATATTTCAAAAGTAAATAATTAAGCGACATCAAAATTTTTAGCTAGTGACCCACGCAAATTTTCATCAAATAACAACTCTAAAAGTCAAATTGATTCTGTGCTTCATATCGCCATCATTCTCGGAGAGAGAAATCTCCAGTATGGCAAGGTTGGTGTTGTCAAGAAATTCGCGGCAGTCAAAATCGATCTGTCCGTTCATACTCTGGTAAGATGTAAAAATATCCCGGGGCGAATATGCAGCAATTGTGCCAGTTTTTTATTTACTGCTTAGCCACGGCTTTAGTACTTTGGTTATAAATGGCATGACTACCCAAGTTAATATTCCGACCATCAGCGTAGCGGTGATAAGTAAGCGGAATGGGATGGGCAAGTCTTTTAGCAACCAGCCGGTGGTGTAGTACAGGAATAGGCTTGTTGGAAATACGCCGCACAAGGTGGCGATGGCCATCTTCCACCTGGGCGGTGGAGTGGACGAGCGAAACCAGGCTTCCAGCCCGGTCAGTTGCCTGTAGACGGCTGGTTCTGTCAGGGTGGAGGCATAGCTTTCCCAAGCCTGGAACTGCTTAGAGTTGTAAAAGGCGTCCCGTTCTTTCTCGTCTTTAAAAGTTCTTAAGATGCCGATTTCATTGCTGTTTGCTCCGGGAAAGGAGGATATGATCGCTGCGCCGTGTACCCCGTCGTGGATGAACGACTGTCCAAGAAAATTGCGCAGGGATTCTTTAAATTTCTGTTCTTTTCCAGGGAGAATTTTCCGGGTGATTGCGACGTGTATGGCCATGCTTCTGGATGAGTTACTAATTTATGGAATTGCTTTCATCCTGAAAACCTAAATGTCCGCTTATTGTTCTCATTGTATGGAATCATTTGAAATACAATTGTTAGCAGACCGATTTACAATAGAGCCTTTGGAAAACGGGCTGTACCG
>DATFQH010000319.1:0-5624 GCA_035264385.1 Pedobacter sp. | reverse complement strand
GACATCAACGCCATTATGGGTCAGGTAAATGCCCAGCTTGGTGCGATTACCGGTGCTACTTTCTTTGCGTTCAGTTTTCCTACAGTTCCTGGTTTCAGTAATGTGGAGGCTTTGGATCTTGTTTTACAAGACAAAACCGGTGGCAAGCTGGATAAATTCAGCGGTATAGCCAATGGCTTTATCGGAGAACTGATGAAACGTCCGGAAATTGCAGTTGCGTTTACTACTTTTAAAGCTGATTATCCACAATTGCAACTGGATATCAACGATGAAAAGGCAGATCAGCTGGGGGTAAGTGTTAAGGATATTTTGCAGACCATGCAGACTTATTTTGGTAGTTCGCAGGCATCAGACTTCAACCGGTTCGGTAAGTATTACAGGGTAATTGTTCAGGCTGACGTGGCCGACAGGGCAGATCCTTCGGCAATCGACAGAGTATTTGTCAAAAACAAATCAGGTGAGATGGTGCCAATCAACACATTGGTTAAGCTGAACCGCATATATGGTTCAGAAACTGCCTCACGTTATAACCTGTTCAATTCTATACAGGTAAATGCTATTCCTAAACCTGGTTTTAGTTCCGGTGACGCCATTAAGGCGATCCAGGAGGTAGCAAAAGATCATTTGCCTTCCGGTTATGCTTATGAGTTTTCAGGGCAGACGCGGGAAGAGATCTCTTCGGGCGGGCAGTCTACAGTTATTTTCCTGCTGTGTCTGGTGTTTATTTATTTCCTGCTTGCTGCACAATATGAAAGTTATATTCTTCCGCTCGCGGTTATACTGTCTATACCTACAGGTATCTTCGGTGTATTCGTTGCCATAGGCTTAACGGGTATAGAAAACAACATCTATGTACAGGTGGCACTGATCATGCTTATTGGTTTGCTCGCCAAAAATGCCATTCTGATCGTAGAGTTCGCTGTACAGCGAAGAAGGGCAGGACAACCACTTGTGGCTTCTGCGCTGGAGGCGGCAAAACTGAGGCTGCGTCCGATCATCATGACTTCACTTGCATTTGTAGTTGGGTTATTCCCGATGAGTATTGCTACAGGGCCATCCGCACAGGGTAACCATTCGATCAGTATCGGTGCAGCGGGAGGTATGGTGTCTGGTGTAGTGCTTGGACTATTCATTATTCCGGTACTGTTCATCATTTTCCAGTATCTACAGGAAAAGATCAGACCAAAACCTGCGCCAGTTATTCACAATAATCATCACGTTAAAGAACTTGTTCATGAAATCGCATAATTATTTATATCCGTTAACATTTGTTGTCGCGCTGGCTCTTGGATGTAAGGTATCTAAGGATATTTCAAAGCCTGCTGACGCAACACCTGCTGCTTACAGAGGCGTTACCAATGCCGATACCATTAGTATCGCATCAGTACCTGTAAAGGACTTTATTGCAGAACCTGAAATCCGGAATCTGATAGATACTGCCCTCGCCAGAAATTACGACCTTCAGCTGGCAGTTAAGAACATTGAGTCGTCAGAATTGCTGTTCAATCAATCAAAGCTGGGCAATATACCGTCGCTTAACCTGCAGGTGACCGCAAGTTCCAACAGACCTTCGGACAACAGCTTAAATGGTCTGAGTGCAAGTCAGTTTTTAAAAACCAAGCACATTGAAGATTATAACGCAAGTGCAGGATTGAGCTGGGAGGCAGACATATGGGGTAAGATCAGAGGTCAGAAACAAGCTGCGCTGGCCACCTATCTGCAAACCGCAGAAGTTAAAAAGGCTGTGCAAACCAGGCTGATCGCCAATGTGGCCCAGGGTTATTATCAATTAATGATGATGGACGCACAATTGGAGATTGCCAAAAAGAATCTTGCGCTGAATGATAGTACGCTTCTTATTATACACATGCAGTTTGATGCAGGACAGGTAACCTCTCTGGCTATCCAACAGGCAGAAGCACAACAACTTGTTGCGGCACAACTGATTCCTCAACTGGAACAGAATATCACCATACAGGAAAATGCATTAAAAATACTGACCGGTAATTTGCCTGGTCCGGTTGCACGCTCATCAAACCTCGAAAAAACAAGTGTTCCTGATCATTTAACTGCGGGGCTTCCTTCGGCAATGGTAAGCAGAAGACCAGATGTGAGGAGTGCTGAATTGTCGCTTGACATTGCCAATGCAAGAGTAGGTATCACAAAGGCAAGTATGTACCCTTCATTGAGTATTACTGCCAGTGGCGGGCTGAACTCTTTTAAAGCAAGTAACTGGTTTAATGTGCCTGCATCTTTGTTTGGTGTAGTGTCAGGGGGGATTACCCAACCTGTTTTTCAAAGAAAACAATTGAAAACCCAGTATGAACTGGCAAAGATAGACAGAGAGAAAGTGGTAATAGCGTTCAGACAGTCCGTGCTGAATGCTGTAGGTGAGGTGTCTGATGAACTGGTAAAGATTGAAAAATTGAAATCCCAATATGATATTTCCCTGAAGCGTGTAACCACTTTGCATCAGGCCGTTAAAAACGCAAACTTATTGTTTAAAAATGGTATGGCAACATACCTTGAAGTAATTACTGCACAAAGTAATTCTTTACAGAGTGAACTGGAACTGGCGGCCATTAAGACCGCACGCCTAAGTGCTTCTGTTGCGCTCTACCGTTCACTTGGAGGTGGTATTTAGTTTTCCGATCTAAATAATTACGTTTTACAAGGCTTTCAAGGAATGGGAAGCCTTGTTTTTTACAGTTCATTCTTATAATAAATAGTAGGGTTCAGGGCTTAAAGCGGATAGGCTGTATCACTTTTAGTTTCTGACAACACAAAAAAACTTTGTACCGTACTTACGTTGGGCAGCGTGGCAAGTTTATTTCGTAAAAAAAGGTGATATGCATCCATGTCACTAGTGGCGATTCGCAATATAAAATCATATGCCCCCGTCATTTGAAAACATTCCATCACTTCGCTGAATTTGGCCACCTCAGTTTCAAACTCTACCAGCGTCTCGGCTGTATGTGCCTTTAAAAACACATGGGAGAACGCAATCAGATTTCTGTTTACCTTTTTTCTGTCGAGAATGGCTACAATTCTCTTGATATACCCTTGTTCCTTCAGTCTCCTGATGCGTTCGTGGATAGTAGCTATTGATTTATTAAGCTTGAATGACAACTCTTTATTTGTTAAAGTGGCATCTTTTTGCAGGAATTTGAGAATATCAAGATCAACGGCGTCCAAATTTGATTGCATTTGCTATAAGGTTTGTATTGAAAAAAAATAAAAATTGAATTTAATGGAGTGCTAAAATAATAATAAATATAGTTTTTTGTCTATTTTCCGAATAATTTACGGTTTTGGTGACATGCTATTGTTAGTATGCTTTATAATATTGAGGTTTGACAATAAATAAAAAAACTGATATGCTGATTGCTGCCAAAGAAGCTTTGTGTTTAAACGAAGATCTGGAAAATAAATTTGACCATTTATGGAGGCTGGTGGGCAATACACCAATGCTCGAATTGCATTACACTTATAAAGGCAAAGCCAGTAAAATCTATGTGAAATGTGAACATTACAATCTTACAGGAAGTGTTAAAGACCGTATGGCATTAAATATTCTGTTTGAGGCATATAAGAATTGCACCATCAAGCCAGATGATACCATTATTGAGGCCACCAGCGGAAATACAGGGATTGCATTTGCAGCGATTGGTAAGGCGCTCGGCCATACGGTAAAGATCATTATGCCAAACTGGCTTAGCAAAGAGCGCATTGACATTATCAGAAGTATGGGAGCAGAGGTTATATTGGTGAGTAAGGAAGAGGGAGGTTTTTTAGGCAGTATTAAAATGTGTGAAGAACTGGCAGCAAAGGGAAACGTTTTTTTACCAAGACAGTTTGAGAATAGATATAATGAGGAAGCTCATGAAAAAACAACCGGAATGGAAATCTGGAAGCAATTGAATACCATTGGTTTAAGGCCTGACGCATTTGTCGGTGGTGTAGGTACCGGAGGTACTGTTATGGGTGTTGGCAAACGTTTAAAGACGCACAACCCGGCCATTAAAATCCATCCGCTCGAACCTGCAGAAAGCCCGACGCTAACTACTGGTTATAAGGTAGGCAGCCACAGGATCCAGGGTATCTCAGATGAGTTTATTCCTGAAATTGTAAAATTAAGCGAGCTTGATGAAGTTATACAAGCCAATGACGGAGATGCTATCATTATGGCACAAAAGTTGGCTAAAGAATTGGGGCTGGCAGTAGGTATTTCATCTGGTGCAAACGTGATCGGCGCAATTAAACTAAAAGAGAAGATGGGAGTCGAATCTGTTGTGGTGACCTTACTTTGTGACAGCAATAAAAAGTATCTTAGCACCGATTTGGTAAAAGAGGAATGTATTAAGGAATCATTTATCTCTACTGATACTATATTTACAGGTTATGACCCGATAGATCGTTTGTAACTCAGAAAGAATAATTAATATATTAACACGTACAAGTAAACATGAAAAATCTAATCTTATCTGCACTTTGCCTGCTATTCAGCTTAACTGCCAGCAGTCAGATTTTGAAGCCTGTTAAATGGAGTTATGCTGCAAAAAAAACAGCTAAAAATGAAGCTACTTTGTATATAAAAGCCACAATAGATAATGGCTGGCACATTTATTCACAGAATATGGCAGATGGCGGTCCGGTTAAAACTGCGTTTACATTTCCTGTATCAAAAGCATATAAACTGGTTGGTAAAACTGTTGAACCCAAACCTATTACCAAGTTTGAAAAAACGTTTGATATGAACGTTGGATATTTTGAAAAGTCAGTGATCTTTCAACAGAAGATAAAATATACGGCTGCAAATCCGACCGTAAAGGGTTCTCTTGAATTTATGGTTTGTGATGATCAGCAGTGTCTTCCTCCGGAAACCGTAGAGTTTTCTATCCCTGTAAAGTAAGTCTTTCAGCATGTTTAAAAAATACTGTATAAGTGTAAAAACACTTGTCATTGGGACTCTTATTTTCTTTAGTTCGGTAGATCTGGTACTTGCACAAGCTGCAGATACTTCAATGAGTGGCCTTGAATTTACCGAAATAACTGCTGATAGTTCATCCGTTCCGGATAGTGTTTCTGCAGTTGCTCCTATTCTTTCGCCAGACAGTTCAGTTGCTGCCGCTGCGGAAAAGAGCAGTCCGAAAGAAGCAGGCAGCGCTGCTCCCGAGGCCTGGAAGACTTTGTGGAAGACATTTTTAGAAGGGCTTGCCGGTGGTTTCCTGGCTTTCCTGATGCCCTGCATCTTTCCTATGGTACCGCTGACGATCAGCTACTTCACCAAACGTGCGGGGAGTAAAAGCAAGGGGACCGGACAGGCCCTGATCTACGGTCTTTCCATCATTGTCATTTATGTAGCCTTCGGCCTGCTGATCACGGTGATCTTCGGTTCTGCGGGTTTAAATGAATTCAGTTCAAGCGGAATATTCAACTTCTTTTTCTTTTTACTGCTGGTGGTCTTTGCAGTCTCCTTTTTAGGTGCCTTTGAGATCACCCTGCCCAGTTCCCTGGTGAACAGGATAGATAACAAGGCAGACAACAGTAAAGGGCTTGGAGGGATCTTTTTTATGGCAGCCTCACTGGCCCTTGTATCCTTCTCCTGCACCGGACCGATCATC